>NZ_JACOOY010000007.1:0-177463 GCF_014287705.1 Dorea hominis
AGACCCCTTGAAGACGACGAGGTAGATAGGTCAGAGGTGGAAGTGTGGTAACACATGGAGCTGACTGATACTAATCGGTCGAGGGCATGACCAAGCAAGGTGATAGGTAAAGGATGAAGAATATTTCTTGTATGCAGTTTTGAAGGTATATAACTTACAGAAGTGATTGGTATAAAGCCAGTCACTTTTTTTGTTATAACGACGAGAAAAACGCATGTACCCGTGCAAATACAAACAAATCTTCTATAAAAAATATATAAACTCTCTTGACATTTATATAAGAAGTGAGTATCCTAAACGTTAGACTTTTAATGATTAGTCATCTAATTATTAAAAGTCTAACGTTTTTGCTATAGCGACAAGTTTTATCACTGTTTCTATAGATTACAGAGGAAGCTGCCAGTGGCAGGTTTCACAGGTTAAATAAAGGAAAATAAAAAGAGAGCGCGGTGATTATGGGAGGGGAATACAACATGAAGAGAAAATGGATGGAATCAGGTTTTATGCTGATCCAACAGGTCGCTCATTTAGTAAAATATCAGGCAATGAGAGAGATGGAATCTTTTCATCTTAAACCGAATCAGGTAGGTATTATGTTTATTTTACGTTCAGAAGGCGAATTATCGCAGCGTGAACTGGCAAAGCAGATAGGAATTACACCACCATCGATGACGGTAGCACTTCGAAAATTAGAAAAACAGGGATATGTGCAGAGAAAAGTAGATGAAAAAGATCAAAGAATCCAGAGAATTACGATAACGGATCAGGGAGCAGATTGTCTGAATGAATTAAAAGAGACGATGCATATGTTGGAAGCAGGTCTTTATGAAGGTATTTCCGGAGAAGAACGGAAAGAACTGCAAAGAATTATGCTTCGCATGCGGACAAATATGTTGAATTATAAAGAAATCCAGGGCATGGATATGTGTTCAATTATGGAGGAGAGACATCTATGAGTAAACTTTTTAAATTTATGAAGCCATATGCAGGCGTTGTAGCGGCGATTTTGTGCGTACTGGTTGTGCAGGCATACTGTGATCTGTCATTACCGACATATACTTCGGATATTGTAAATGTCGGAATTCAACAAAACGGAATTGATGAAAAGATTCCGGAGCAGATTGGTGAGGAAGATCTGGAGCATTTGTTACTTCTGGTTCCGGAGAAGGATCAAAGTACTGTGAAAAATGCTTATACGAAAAGCAACAAAAAATATGATACAAAGCAAAACGTATGGCAGTTGAAATCTTCTGTTAAAACAGATGAGAATAAAATGAATAAACTGTCGAATCTGTTAGCAAAACCAATGTTTCTGGCAGCGGGATTTAATTCCGGAAGTGACATGTCGAAAAAGATAGAAATCCAGATGAAAGATCAGATGAAGCAGCAGATGAAAGCGCAGATGAAGAGCCAGATGCAAGATGCGAGCCAGGCAGCACTTTCGTCACAGGCGCAGCCAGAGGAAGCCAAGCAGACTGCTAATGCAAGCCAAGCAGCCTCACAGTTAAAGAAATCAGAAAAAGAGATTGATAAGAAGATTGACAAAATGTCCATTTATGACATATTTGGGCAGATGAAAGGCGCACAGCGTGAGGAGCTTGTGAAAAAGATAGAAAAGAAGATGGATAAATTCCCGGACTCTATGCTGGATCAGGCAGCCTCAACTTATATTAAAGGTGCATATAAACATATCGGAATAGATATGGATAAATATGAGACACATTATATTTTAAATACAGGTGCGAAGATGCTTGCACTGGCAGCGTTGGGAATGATCGCAAGTATTATAGTCGGTCTTATGGCATCACGAGTAGGTGCGGCAATCGGACGTGGACTCAGAAGGGACGTATTCCGTAAGGTAGTAGGATTTTCTAATGGAGAATTTGATAAATTTTCAACTGCGTCTCTGATTACTAGAAGTACGAATGATATTCAACAGATTCAACTTTTAACGGTTATGATTCTGCGTATGGTATTATATGCACCGATTATGGCAATCGGAGGAATTACGAAAGTGTTCCATACAAATGTGGATATGTCCTGGATCATTGCACTTGCTGTTGGATTGATCGTATTGGTTGTAGCAGTATTATTTTTCGTTGTTATGCCAAAATTCAAGATTGTACAGGATCTGGTTGACCGGTTGAACCTTGTCAGCCGTGAGATTTTAACAGGACTTCCGGTTATCCGTGCGTTCAGTACGGAAAAACATGAAGAAAAAAGATTTGATGAAGCAAATAAAAATCTGACAAAAACAAATTTATTTGTCAACCGTGCCATGACATTTATGATGCCGACCATGATGCTGATTATGAACTGTATTACCGTTCTGATTGTATGGATCGGTGGGTACAGTGTCAATGATGGAGCAATGCAGGTTGGCGATATGATGGCATTTATCCAGTATACAATGCAGATTATTATGGCATTCCTAATGATTTGTATGATCTCAGTCATGCTTCCGAGAGCAGCAGTATCAGCAACCCGTGTAGACGAAGTATTGAAGAGCGAGACAAAAATCAATGATCCGGAAACACCGCGGACATTTGCGAAAAATGAGAAGGGTGAAGTTGCATTTGAACATGTTTCGTTCCGCTATCCGGGAGCTGAAGAAGATGTACTGCATGATCTGTCATTTACAGCAAAACCGGGAGAGACAACCGCATTTATCGGAAGTACCGGAAGCGGTAAATCTACGCTGGTAAATCTGATTCCGAGATTTTACGATGTGACAGAAGGAAAGATTACAATTGACGGAACGGACATCCGGGAAGTTTCGCAGCATGATCTGCGTGCCCGTCTTGGATATGTGCCTCAGAAAGGAATTCTGTTTTCCGGTGATATTGCTTCCAATATTATGTATGGTAATCCAGACGGAAGCGAAGAAGAAATGATCGAAGCGGCCGGAATTGCACAGGCACAGGAATTTATTGATACAAAGAAAAAGAAATATCGTAGTCCGATTTCACAGGGCGGTTCCAATGTATCAGGAGGACAGAAACAGAGACTTTCAATTGCGAGAGCAATTGCCAAACATCCGGATGTATATATTTTCGATGACAGTTTTTCCGCGCTGGATTACAAAACGGATGCGGTGCTTCGAAAAGAGTTAAAAGCGAAGACAAAAGACAGTACTGTCATGATTGTTGCCCAACGAATCAGCACGATTCTTCATGCTGAGCAGATCATTGTTCTGGATGATGGACAGATTGTCGGAAAAGGTACACACAAAGAATTGTTGAAATCCTGTGAAGCATATTATCAGATCGCATCTTCCCAGTTATCTGAGAAGGAGCTGGAAGCAGATATGAAGGAGGTGGACTAATATGGCAAGAGGACGTATGCGCAGAGGTCCGGGAGCCCCTGTAGAAAAAGCAAAAGATTTCAAGGGTACGATGAAGAAGCTGTTACAGTATCTTGGAGCTTATAAAATCTCCATTGTGGCAGTAATTATATTCGCAATTGGAAGTACAGTATTTAACATTGTCGGACCGAAAATACTCGGAAGAGCAACAACCGAGATTTTCAAAGGACTTGTTCGGAAAGTTTCCGGTGGTTCAGGAATTGATTTCACGAAAATTGGGAAAATACTTGGAATGTTATTAGTATTGTACCTGTGCAGTGCATTATTTTCCTTTATCCAAGGATATATCATGACAGGTGTATCGCAAAAACTGACTTATCGTATGAGAAAAGAGATTTCGGAGAAGATCAATCGTCTGCCGATGAATTATTTTGATAAAATGACACATGGAGAAGTGCTTTCGAGAATTACGAATGATGTCGATACACTTAGCCAGAGTCTGAACCAGAGTGCGACACAGGTTATTACATCGGTAGCAACAATCATCGGTGTACTTATTATGATGCTCAGTATTAGTCCGCTTATGACATTGACGGCACTTTTACTGCTTCCGATTTCTATGGGATTTATTTCCGTAATTGTAAAACGTTCGCAGAAATATTTCATGAGTCAGCAGGAATATCTGGGACATGTCAACGGACAGGTAGAAGAGGTGTATGGCGGGCATAATATTGTAAAAGCATTTAATAAAGAGCAAGATGTAATTGCAACATTTGATAAAGATAACGATATGTTGTATCAGTCTGCATGGAAATCGCAGTTTTTATCCGGAATGATGATGCCGATCATGCAGTTTGTCGGCAACTTAGGCTATGTGGCAGAAGTTATTCTGGGCGGTTATCTGGCAATGAAAAGCGTGATCGAAGTTGGAGATATCCAGTCCTTCATTCAGTATGTAAGGAATTTTACGCAGCCGATCCAGCAGGTAGCGCAGGTGGCAAATATGCTGCAGTCTACAGCAGCCGCATCTGAGCGTGTATTTGAATTTCTGGAAGAAGAGGAAGAAGAACAGACAGTTACGGATTCCGAGCCGGTCGATGATCTGGAAGGCCGCGTAGAGTTTGACCATGTACATTTCGGATATAACCCAGATCATATAATCATCAATGATTTCAGTGTGAAAGTGGAGCCGGGACAGAAGATTGCGATCGTAGGTCCAACCGGAGCCGGTAAAACAACGATGGTAAAACTTCTGATGCGTTTCTACGATGTGAATGAAGGCGCGATCAAAGTAGATGGACATGATATCCGTGATTTTAATCGTTCCGAGCTTCGAAAAATGTTTGGCATGGTACTGCAGGATACGTGGCTGTTCAAGGGAAGTATTGAAGAAAATATCCGTTATGGTAAATTAGATGCCACACATGAGGAAGTGGTAGAGGCTGCGAAAGCGGCACATGTACACCGGTTTGTACAGACACTTCCGGGGGGCTATAACATGGAACTGAATGAGGAGGCAAGCAACGTGTCACAGGGGCAGAAACAGCTCCTGACCATTGCGAGAGCAATCCTGGAGGATCCGAAGATCCTCATTCTCGATGAAGCAACAAGTTCCGTAGATACACGTACAGAGATTCAAATCCAGAAAGCGATGGATAACCTGATGCGTGGAAGAACAAGTTTCATCATTGCACACCGTCTGTCTACGATCAGAGATGCAGACCTGATCCTTGTTATGAAAGACGGAGATATTGTGGAGCAGGGAAATCATGAGGAACTGCTCGCTAAAAATGGATTTTATGCGGATCTTTATAATTCACAGTTTGAGAGAAGCGCTTAAAGGAAGTGACAAGTGTTTCGCACCGGCAGCCTTTCGGACAAATTGATCAAATAAACGGCGCATTGCTTCGCAGTTTGTGTACATGCACTCGGGATGCCACTGTACACCGACCGCGAAAGTGTGACCGGTAGATTCAATGGATTCGATGACGCCGTCGGAAGTGATACCTGTCATTTTTATATGTTTTCCTAATGTTTTGACACACTGATGGTGATAGCTGTTGACAGCACAGGAATTCCCACAAATTTCATATAACAGGCTATGAGATGCAAAAGCAACCGTATGGCAGGGATCGCTGCGGTCGAGAGAGCGTTGGATATGATTGAAGGAGTTCCGGTTACGGAGAGACAGATCCTGATAGATTGTTCCGCCGAGCGTAAGGTTTAACACCTGCATACCGCGGCAGATGCCTAGTACAGGAAGATGAAAATCCAGTACTTTCTGCATCAGCGTAAGATGAAACTGATCGGTTTTTCTGTCGGTAGTGCCGTGATCAGTCTGCAATTCTTCACCAAAAAGTTCCGGTGTGATATCATCACCGCCGCAGAACAGGAAACCATCGCAGATGCTCAAGTAGCCAGAGAGTGAGTCCGCGTCAGAAAGATAAGGAATAATGACAGGAATTCCATCACTTTTTTCAATTGCCTGAATATAGGAAAATGGCACAAACAGGCGGTCATCTGAAAAGCCGCAAAATACAATGCCGATTACTGGTTTTGTTATAGATTCCATAAAAAGCCTCCCCTGTACATATATTTATTAAAAAATATATGCGTCAGGGAAGGCTTTTATGTAATAGGAAACTTCGCTCCTATTACATAAACCCTCCGGGGGATGCGCACTCGCACGAAGCGGTAATATGTTGCAGGCAACCGTGCTCGGCGCGAGAATGCGCCAAAACACATTCTATCTTATTCTACATGAAAGAATTCTTTCACCTGTCCGAGAATGATCTGCATGAGTCTGGTTCTGGCTTCAATACTTGCCCATGCCACATGCGGTGTGATGAGGAGGTTCGGATAATCCTTTAATTCGCGCAACGGACAGTCTGGGCTCATCGGTTCTACAGCAAGTACATCCAGACCGGCTGCCTGGATGAGATCGGTTTTCAGAGCCGTTGCAAGGTCTTTTTCTACAACGATCGGGCCACGTCCGAGATTCAGGAAAATGCAGCTTTTCTTCATCTTACAGAAAGCGTCGAGATTAAGTAGTCCGTCGGTATATTCATTTAGTGGTGCGTGAACAGAAATAATATCCGAAGTACGGTACAGCGTATCCAGATCGACCTGATGATAACCGTTCTGCGGGGCACTGCCGGATGGAGAAGCGTAGATAACATCAGCACCGAAAGCGGAAGCGATAGAAGCAACGCGGCGGCCGATGTTGCCAAGTCCGATGATTCCCCATGTTTTTCCCTTTAATTCGTAGAATACTTTTTCAAAATGTGTAAATATCGTGTCATTGGTATAACGGTCAGATTTGACATATTCATCATAGTACCGCAGATGTTCCAGCAGATAGAAGAACATGGCAAATGTATGCTGCGCAACGGATTCCGTAGAATAGCCGGCAACATTTCTCCATGCAATTCCTCGTTTGTTGAGATAATCCTTGTCCAGGTTGTTCGTGCCTGTAGCAGTGACGCACACCAGTTTCAGATTCTCGGCAGTACCGATGGTAGATTCATTTATCTGTATTTTATTAACGATAATGACATCGGCATCTTTTACGCGTTCCGGTACTTCTTCGGATGTAGAAAATGCGTAGCGTGTGACATCGCCGATCGCATCAAAACCAGACAGATCGATATCATCGCCGATAGTTTTTGCATCTAAAAAAACGATTTTCATATATAGTTGGTCCTCCTTGTGAGTATTGGATGTGTATGTGGTTAGGATAACTGTATTTTGAGAACATGTCAAATTTTTCTTTTTTAAGAATTGTTAAGAAAATCATAAGATGACTCACCTTGTAATTATTTTGTAACATATTGTATAATGTCTTTCAGATAAGGAGAGTCACATACAGATGAAAGAAATCAAAAAACAGAAAAATAAAAAACGAAAACAGATTCTCAGAAGAAGGATTTACATGATGACTGCAGGAATTTTTGTGCTGCTTGCAGTCGCGTTTGCCATAGGACATCACTCGGCGGGAAAGGAAGATGATCTGTCGTCGAAGACGAAGGAAGTAATACAAAATAAGACACAGGAAGAGATGTACACAAGCCGTCTCGAACGGGTGAAAGCAATGGCAAAGAACCAGGGCTATCCGAAAGGTGTCATTGAGCTGCTGGACAAGAACGAAGATACGATTGACTTCGTGGAGGATTATGGAGAGAAGAAAGATCAGGCAGTAGCAAAAGATATTGGCGTGAAGATACAAAAGGGCACGATACCGGAGCTGATCCAGTGGGATGAACGCTGGGGATATACAAAGTATGGAACCAGCATTGTTGCGGTCAGCGGCTGCGGACCGACCTGTATGTCCATGGTTGTGTCAGGGCTTACCGGTAATACGAAGATCACGCCGGCAAGAACAGCAGCATACAGCGTACGTCACAATTTGATCGATGAAGAAAATAACACGTACTGGGAATTTATGGAGAAAGCAGCAAAGCATTGGGGACTGAACTGCTATGCAGGAATGTTGAATAAGAAGCAGTTGAAAGCAGAGCTTTGCAAAGGACATCCGGTTATTTGCAGTGTAGGACCGGGAGATTTTACAAAGAATGGACATTTTATTGTGTTGTCAGGATGGAAGGACGGAAAGATTCAGGTAAATGATCCATTCAGCCGTCAGAACAGTCAGAAACTGTGGACTTACAGCAGAATAAAGAAACAGGCAAAGTCTATGTGGGTATATAGTTATTCTAAAAAACAAGTGCAAGAGCGGTAAAAGTGTGTTACTATGAATGTACTATGTTAAAGTAGTAACGTAAAAGAGAACGGCAGCAGGAGGAAGAAGCGATGTATATTACTTGTTTAGATGTAGAAGGTGTATTAGTACCAGAGATATGGGTAGCATTTGCTGAAGAAAGCGGAATCCCGGAATTAAAGAGAACAACCAGAGACGAACCGGATTATGATAAATTGATGAACTGGCGTCTGAGTATTTTAAAGGAGCATGGACTTGGACTGAAGGAAATTCAGGAGACAATTTCCAGAATTAATCCACTTCCGGGCGCAAGAGAATTTCTGGATAAATTAAGAAGCTTTACACAGGTTATACTGATCAGTGATACATTTACAGAATTTGCGGCTCCACTTATGGAGAAACTGGGGTATCCGACCTTGTTTTGCAACAGTCTTGAAGTAGCAGAAGATGGTGAGATTACCGGATTCAAGATGCGTATTGAGCAGTCTAAGTTGAGCACAGTAAAAGCATTGCAGTCTATCGGTTTTGATACGATCGCCAGCGGGGATTCTTATAATGACCTCGGCATGATTAAGGCAAGTAAAGCTGGCTTTTTATTCCGGAGCACAGAGCAAATCAAAACAGACAATCCACAGATTCCGGCATATGAGACATATGATGAGCTGATGCAGGCAATTAAAGATACAATGGTATAGCAAGATATTAAAATAACAGACATCATAAAATATCAAAAAAAACAGAGTGCGTTCTAATTTTTGCTTGACTTTTGAAAATTCAGGTATATAATAAATAACGTAAGTACATAAAGTTCACCGAAATTCGTTGATGAGAACAAAGCCGGATTTATATTTATTTGCAGAGAGCCTGTGGCTGGTGTGAACAGGCAATAAGTGAATCGGGATATCCTCTCTGAGAAGCAGGTTGAAAGAAAGATTAGTAAACCTCGCCGGTATCCCCCGTTACAGGGATGGCATATGTCAGTATGCGACAGAGTGTTGCAGAAATTTTCTGCAGAATCAGGGTGGTAACGCGGATAGAATTCGTCCCTCTTCAGATGAGAAGTCTGAGGAGGGATTTTTTATATAATCAGGAGATATAATTTCCTGTTATATAGAAAGCTTCCGGCAGGATATGCATTGGGGCGTACAATGATGATGTCACAGGCAACCGCCGTAGGCGTTGAAAAAATCGGTGAGCAGTATGATGAAGGAGGAATAAACAATATGAAAGCATTACAAAAAGCAAGCAAATTTTTATCAGACTACACATCGATTGTTGTAATTGCAATCGCAGTTGTGACCTTTTTTGTACCGTCTATGATGGGATGGGTGAATCAGGCATTATTTACAGACATGGTGGCAAATAAATTTACCAGTCAGTCCGTGATCATCGGAATTATCATGTTCAGTATGGGACTGACGTTGACAACAGAAGACTTTAAGATCCTTGCACAGAGACCATTTGATATCTGTGTGGGTGCGATCGCACAATATTTAATTATGCCATTTCTGGCATTTGCACTGACAAAAACATTGCATCTGCCGGATGGAATTGCACTTGGACTGATTCTGGTTGGCTGCTGTCCTGGTGGTGTATCATCCAATATCATGTCTTATCTGTGCGGTGGAGATGTAGCATTTTCTGTAGGAATGACAACAGTTTCCACGTTGATTTCACCGGTTATGACACCGCTGATGGTATCTTTCCTGGCAAGTGGAACAAAAATTACAATTCACGGACTTCCGATGTTTGTATCTATTATTGAAACCGTTATCTTACCGGTTGCAGTTGGATTTTTATTTAACTATTTATATGGAAAGAAGAGAATGTTCCACGAGATTCAGCAGATGATGCCTGGTGTTGCCGTGCTTGGACTCGCCTGCGTAGTCGGTGGAGTTGTATCTTCGCAGGGAGATAAGTTCTTCCAGTCAGGAGCAGTTATTTTCATAGCAGTGCTTCTTCATAACGGACTTGGTTATCTGCTTGGATATGGAGCCGGAAAGCTGGTTGGCATGAATACATCAAAGAAGAGAACGATTTCTATCGAAGTCGGAATGCAGAATGCCGGACTTGCAACGAACCTTGCAACAACAACAGCTCAGTTTGCTTCCACACCGGAATCTGCAATTATCTGTGCGGTATCTTGTACATGGCACTCCATTTCCGGAACGTTACTGGCAGGAATGTTTGCAATGTATGATAAACATAAAGAAAAAGCAGCAGATGCAGTAAAAGTTAAGACAGCATAATAGCGAGAGCAGAAATAGATTCCATGGATGCGATCAATGCGATTGAATCTTCGATGACTGCAAAACGGAGAGAAACAGTAAATATAGAAGCTGTTTCATCTCCGTTTTTTAATTATGCATGTGTTTTTATGTAGAAAAGAAAAATTTTTTCTGGTTGAAAAAAGGATTGTTTATCTTGTACAATAAAGGTACTGTAGAATTATCTTGGGGGAGGGAAATTATTTATGCACATGTCAGATGCATTACTTTCACCGGCAGTTGGCGGTGCGATGTATGCAGTAAGTGCGGTATCAATCGCTTATGCAGTACAGAAGGTTAAAAAGGATGATTTGGGAGAGAAGAATCTGCCGATGATGGCAGTTGCAGGGGCATTTACTTTCGCAGCACAGATGATTAATTTTACGATTCCGGGGACTGGTTCCAGCGGACATATCGGAGGTGGAATCCTGCTGGCGGGACTGCTTGGCGGAACTCCGGCTGTAGTGACGCTGACCGCAGTTTTACTGATCCAGTGCCTGTTCTTTGCAGATGGAGGACTTCTGGCACTAGGAGCGAATATTTTTAATATGGGAGTCATTCCCTGCCTGTTTGTATGTCCGCTTATTTTCAGACCAATCTTAAGAAAAGGCGTGACGCATAAGAGGATTATGATTGCTTCCGTTGTATCCTGTGTAGTGGGATTGCAACTGGGGGCTTTTTGTGTTGTTCTACAGACACTGGCATCAGGCGTGACAGAGCTGCCATTTCATACATTTGTACTGCTGATGCAGCCAATTCATCTGGCGATTGGCTTTGTGGAAGGCATTATTACAGCAGGTATTCTGAATTTTGTATACCAGATGCGTCCGGAGATTCTGACAGATGTATTGGAAAGATTGGAGAAACCAGCAGAGAGAATAAGATACATAGAAGAATCTGATAAGGGCAGGTCTGACAGTGTGTCTGCGAAAAAAGTGATTCTGCTATTTGCAGTTCTTGCAATTTTGGTCGGTGGCGGACTGTCGTTGTATGCTTCTGCCAATCCGGATGGTCTGGAATGGTCGGTGGAGAAGACAGCAGGGATGGCAGAGCTTAAGGAACAAGGTTCTGTGCAGAAAACACTTGGTGCTATCCAACAGAAAATATCAATCCTGCCGGATTATGATTTCAAAGACGGCAGAGGAAAAGGAACAAGCTTTGCCGGAGTAGCGGGTGCAGGAATTACCTGTCTGCTGATCGGTGCAGCAGGATGGGGAATTTCAAGAGCAAAACGTACAAAGAATACAGGAAAAGAGAAAGCTCGGAAATAAATGGAATGGGAGGCAGTGATATGGCAGACATAAGGAGTAAATTAAATATGTTATATTCCTTAGAGCAGTTGTCTTCCGGAGAAAATGCATTTAAGAAGCTTCATTCACTGGCAAAATTAATTGTAACGGCAGTCTATCTGGTGTGTGTTGCATCACTTGGGAAATATGATTTGACGAGACTTACTCTGTTTCTTGCATATCCGGTACTTATGATGGCGATGGCACAGATTCCATGGAAAATGATCTTAAAGCGGGCAGCAGTAGCAATGCCTTTTTGTATATTTGCGGGAGTGAGCAATCTTATTTTTGACAGAACCGTGATTGCATATGCCGGAAAGATTGCAGTGACCGGAGGAATGTTGTCATTTGCAATGTTATTATGCCGGACACTGTTGTGCGTCAGTGCGATTCTGATTCTGGTAGCGGTCACACCATTTTCAGAATTAATGGATCAGTTACGCAGACTTCATGTGCCGGAACTTCTGGTGACTCTGCTGGAGATGGTTTATCGGTATATCGGAGTGCTGGTGGAAGAAGCATCCGGGATGGTGACGGCATTCCGTTTAAGAGGAAACGGTGCAAAATGGCCAGGGATTTCAGAATTTGGCTCATTTGTCGGGCAGTTATTTCTGCGCAGTGCAGACCGGGCAGAACGGATCTATCAAGCAATGCAGTGCAGGCTTTATACCTTACATGATGTACAGAAAAAAAAACCAGAATGGAAATTATGCGATACCTTTTTTCTGATTGCGGGTGCAGGGACCTCCGTTCTGTTCAGATGGATAGATTTTACGGAAATATTAGGAGGAATTTTGCTATGATAGCAATGCAGGACTGGACAGTTACATATCCGGACGGGACAATTGCAGTCGATCATCTGAATCTTAAAATCCAGCCGGGAGAGCATCTGGCAATCATCGGGGCAAATGGAGCCGGGAAGAGTTCACTCATTCTTTCGATGGTCGGTGTGATACCGGGAAGCGGACGGATCCACGTAGACGGAGTAGAGCTTAACAAAAAGAATCTGACAGAGATTCGCAAAAAAGTCGGCGTGGTATTTCAGAATCCGGATGATCAGTTATTTTTGCCAACGATCTATGATGATGTTGCCTTTGGACCACGGAATTTGGGAATGGATGAAGAATCGGTGCGTTACCGTGTAGAGGATCGGCTGGAACTGCTTCATATTTCACATTTACGAAATAAAAGCGCACTGAAATTATCTGGTGGTGAAAAAAGGATGGCAGCTATGGCCACTGTTCTGGCAATGAAGCCGGATGTGATGGTATTTGACGAGCCGACAGCCTTTCTTGATCCGAAGTCCAGACGGAATCTGATCTGTGTATTACAGAAACTTCCGCATACAATGCTGATTGCAACACATGATCTTACTTTTGTTGCAGAGGTCTGTCCGCGCTGCATTTTATTAAAAGAAGGCAAACTATTTGCAGATGGCCAGGCGGAAGATTTATTATATAATAAGGAACTGATGGAATCGGCAGATGTAGAAGCAATAGGAGGACCAAACTCATGAATCTGACAGGATTTTTTAAAGAGAATCCTAAAATTGCACTGGGTTTTTCCGGTGGTGTAGATTCTTCATATCTGCTTTATGCTGCAGCGCAGTGTGGCGTAGATATCAAACCGTATTTTATAAAAACAGCATTTCAGCCGGAATTTGAGCTGGAGGATGCAAGACGTTTTGCAAAACAGGTGGGTGTAGAGCTGACAGTGATTTCGCATGAGATCTTAAGCCATGAAGAAGTGGTAAAGAATCCGGCAAACCGTTGTTATTATTGCAAGACAGTGTTGTTCGGACTGTTGAAAGAAAGAGCAGTCTCGGATGGATATACTGTGTTGATCGATGGCACGAATGCATCTGATGATGTCGGAGACCGTCCGGGAATGAGAGCATTGAAGGAAATGCAGGTTCGTTCTCCGCTCAGAGAATGTGGACTGACAAAGATGGAAATCCGCTGCCTCTCAAAAGAAGCCGGATTGTTTACCTGGAACAAACCTGCATATGCCTGTCTCGCGACAAGAATTCAGACAGGGACAGGGATTGAAGCAGAGATGTTAAAGAAAGTTGAGCATGCAGAAGAAGAACTCTTTCAGATGGGATATACTGATTTCCGCGTGCGCGTATTTCATGGCGCAGCTCGTCTGCAGTTTCAGCCGGAAGATATGATGCATGCGATTGAGAAACGAAAAGAGATCAGAGAACGGCTGGCACCGTGGTTTGACACGGTGTTACTGGATATGAAAGGCAGGGAACCGTAGTGGAACAGAAAGAAGTACGCGCTTTGCTGGAACAGGTTTCCAGTGGGGAACTGGATATAGATGAAGCCATGTTAAAGCTTAAGGAAGCGCCGTTTGAGGATCTGGGATTTGCGAAGCCGGATTATCACCGGGCTCTCCGGCAGGGAATTGGAGAGGTAATCTATGGTGCAGGAAAGACGCCGGAGCAGATTCATGATATTGTTGCATCCATGGTACAGCAGGGACAGAAAAGTATTCTGATCACCCGCATGAGCAGCGAAGCGGCGGAGGCGGTTGAACAGGATTTTATAATAAAATATGATAAATACAGCAGAATCGGACTGGTAGGAGAGATACCGGAGCCGGATGGAATCGGTAAGGTCGTTGTGGCGGCTGCCGGAACGAGTGATCTGCCGGTGGCAGAGGAAGCTGCACAGACAGCAGAGTGTTTCGGAAATGAAGTCATACGTCTGTATGATGTAGGTGTTGCGGGACTTCACCGTCTGCTGGCACATCGGGAAGAGATTATGACAGCACGGGTGATTGTTGCAGTTGCCGGGATGGAAGGTGCACTTGCATCGGTAATCGGCGGACTTGCAGACTGTCCAGTGATCGCAGTGCCGACCAGTGTCGGCTATGGCGCAAGTTTTGGCGGCGTGTCGGCACTGCTGGCAATGTTAAATTCCTGCGCCAGCGGAGTTAGCGTTGTGAATATTGATAATGGATTTGGCGCCGGTTATCTGGCGAGCATGATCAATCATATGGAGGGGAAGAGATGAAAACATTATATTTAGACTGTGGAATGGGCGCGGCAGGTGATATGTTAAGTGCCGCACTTCTGGAGCTGTATCCGGAACCGGAACAGTTTATAAAGCGTCTAAACCGCCTTGGGATACCGAAAGTGGAATTTCAGGCAGAACCGGCGGTGAAATGTGGCATTACAGGAACGCACATGACAGTGAAAGTAGATGGCATGGAAGAAGTAAGCACAGATCACCATGAGGAAGCACACCATTATGAGCATCATTACGGTGAACACAGCCACCATCATGACCATCATAATATGCAGAGTATTACTGCAATCGTAGGAAATCTGGATATACAGGAAGAAGTAAAAAAAGACATACTTGCTGTGTATGATCTGATCGCACAGGCTGAAAGCCATGTGCACGGTTGCCCGGTAGACGAAATCCATTTTCACGAAGTCGGTTCCATGGATGCAGTTGCTGATGTGACAGCAGTCTGTCTTCTGATGCATGAACTGAAACCGGAGCGTGTAGTTGCTTCTCCGGTACACGTAGGAAGCGGACATGTCCACTGCGCACACGGAATCCTTCCGGTTCCGGCACCTGCGACAGCATGGATTCTGCAAGATATTCCAACTTACGGCGGAAAGGTGAGAGGAGAGCTGTGTACACCAACAGGAGCTGCGCTTTTAAAATATTTCGTTCAGGAATTTGGAAGCCAGCCGCCGATGCGTGTGGAAGGAATCGGTTACGGCTGTGGGCAGAAAGAATTTGAAGTAGCAAACTGTGTCCGTGCAATGTGCGGAGAAACGGCAGATAATCAGGATTATATCGTGGAACTTCGCTGTAATCTGGATGACATGACACCGGAAGCAGTTGGATTTGCAATGGAAGAGTTATTTGCAGCAGGAGCATTGGATGTATATACGACAGCAGTCGGAATGAAAAAGAATCGACCGGGAATCTTACTGACCTGTATGTGTAAGGAAAAACAGAGAGAAGAAATGATTCGGTTACTGTTTTTACATACGACAACTTTAGGAGTACGGGAATCTGTCTGCAACCGTTATACGTTGAAGCGTACAATGAAGACTGAAACGACGGTATATGGCAATGTGCGGATAAAAGAAGTATCCGGCTGGGGGATAAAACGTCAGAAAGCAGAGTATGAAGATCTGGCTCGGATCGCCAGAGAACAGGAGATGCCAATCGCACAGGTGAGAGAGTGTGTGATGGCACTTTCCGGAATGAGCAATCAGGAGCAGATGTCTTACATTCCAAACATATGATTCCATGTACAGTATGCTGTTATTGTATTGAAGGCTGTCCGCAGCATTTACAAATCAGAGACTTGTTAAAAGAAGTTACAGAAGAATTTGAAAAAGAAGAAAAACGAAAGAATAGGAGCTATCATGGAACAGAATACAGAGAAAGTCCACAAAAGACGTGTACGATATAAAGGAAAATATCCACGGAAATATGAAGAAAAATACAAAGAATTAAATCCGGAGAAATACAAAGAAACGATTGCACATGTGATCAGCAAGGGAAATACGCCTGCCGGTATGCATATATCTATCATGGTAAAAGAGATCCTGGATTTCCTTCAGATAAAGCCGGGAGAAACAGGATTTGATGCAACGCTTGGATATGGCGGGCATACAAAGGCAATGATGGAATGTCTGAAAGGCGAAGGTCATATGTATGCGACAGATGTCGATCCGGAAGAATCAGCAAAGACAAAGAAACGTCTTGCAGAACAGGGTTTCGGTGAAGATATCCTGACAGTAAAACTTCAGAACTTCTGTACGATTGATGAGATTGCAGAAGAAATAGGTGGTTTTGATTTTATCCTTGCGGATCTGGGTGTTTCATCTATGCAGATCGATAATCCGAAACGAGGATTTTCTTTCCGTGCTGACGGTCCGCTGGATCTGCGGCTGAATCAGGAGAAAGGAATCAGCGCTGCAGAGCGTTTGGATGAGATCAGCAGGGAAGAGCTTGCCGGAATGTTATATGAAAATTCTGACGAGCCATACTGTGAAGAGATTGCAAAAGCAATTACAGATGAGATTCGCAAGGGAAACCGTGTAGATACGACTACAAAATTGCGGGAGCTTATTGCAGATACACTGGATTTTCTCCCGGAGAAGGAGAAGAAAGATACGATCCGCAAGACTTGCCAGAGAGTGTTCCAGGCACTTCGTATTGATGTAAACCGTGAGTTTGAAGTACTGTATGAATTTATGGAAAAGCTTCCGGATGCGTTAAAACCGGGAGGACGTGTGGCGATTCTTACTTTCCATTCAGGAGAAGACAAGTTGGTGAAAAAGGCTTTAAAAGCTGGATATAAAGCGGGAATTTATTCTGATTACGCGAAAGATGTGATCCGCCCATCTGCGCAGGAGTGCGCACAGAACGGACGTGCAAGATCTACGAAGATGCGTTGGGCTATTAAAGCTCGGTAATTTTAAAAGGGGAACTATTCTTTGATGTTCCCCTTTTTGATGTTTTCTTTCAGAATCTGGTCTGTAATTTCATATAACTGCTTAGAGCCATATCTGGTTTTCTGCTGTCTGCCATAAACCTGTGAGGCGTATACTTCATGTTCCCGCCAGTCAGCACCGCCATTACTGTTGTTGAGAAGAAGAGGCTGTAGGTTATCCATTACGTGGGCGAATCTGGATTCAGCGGTTCTGGCTTCTTCAAATTCGTCAAAAAGAGCAGTCAGCTCTTCTTTCTGTGCATTCGGAAGTAAGGAAAAAATTCGTTCTTTTGCGGCATCTTCTCGTGCTTTCTGTGTTTTCAGCCCTTCTGTGTCATAAGCGTAAGTATCCCCGGCATCAATTTCTACAATGTCATGGATCAGACACATGATCATGACTTTGGTAATATCAACCGGTTCGTTAGAATATTCTTTTAAAAGATATGCCATGATCGCCATATGCCAGGCATGTTCTGCATCATTTTCACGTCTGCCGTGGCCGGACAGATGTGTCTGTCTTAAAATGTTTTTCTCTTTATCAATTTCCAGAATAAAGTCAAGCTGTTGTTTTAATTTATCGTTCATGTTAATGTCCTCCTGTACATATATCGCGGGACAAAGTCCCATTTTTTGACTCATAATAGGGCTGATTTCAAAATCATACAATTACACATGAGCAGGTTCAGACGGAAGTATGATCTTGTTATCCGGATATCATATTTTACATATAGAATAGTGCGTGTTATACTAAAAAGCAAGATATAAAAAGGATTAAATATAAATGAAACGAATTGATTTTGAAAATGGAACGGTTACGGGAAATATACTGGGAGCTGCGCTTCCGATGCTGGTGGCGCAGATTTTAAATCTGTTATATAACATTGTGGATCGAATATATATTGCGCGTATTCCAGAGGTAGGAACAGCAGCACTTGGAGGAGTGGGACTTTGTTTTCCTGTTATCGTGATCATTACAGCATTTGCAAATCTGTTTGGTGGAGGTGGTGCGCCCTTATTTTCCATAGACAGAGGAAGAAAGAAAGAGCAAGAGGCAACACGTATTATGAATACGTCGTTTTCGCTTGTATGTTCCAGTGCTTTGTTGTTAATGATGATCGGACTTTTATTCTCCCATCCGATTCTGACGCTGTTTGGAGCATCCAGAAGTGTAATGGTTTATGCACGTCCGTATCTGATGGTCTATCTGATTGGTACGCTTCCATCTATGGTTGCAGTTGGCATGAATCCATTTATCAACGCACAGGGTTATTCGCTGGTTGGTATGCTTTCGGTTGCAATCGGTGCAGTTGTGAATCTGATTTTAGATCCTCTGTTTATCTTTGTATTTGGAATGGGAGTACGTGGTGCGGCGTGTGCAACTGTAATTTCACAGTGTTTGTCTGCATTGTTTGTATTTTATTTTTTGACAAGAAAAGCAGAGTTAAAGGTGCGGCTACTAAAGAAAAATGAAATAGCAGAAAATATCGGATATGCGAAAAATATTATAAGTCTTGGAATGGCAGGATTTATTATGCAACTTACAAACGGTCTGGTAACGATCTGCTGTAACAATGTACTTGCAGTGACCGGAGGCGATATTTATATTTCGGTGATGACGATTATTTCCAGCGTGCGTCAGCTTGTAGAGACGCCGATCCATGCGATGAATGAGGGGGCATCTCCAATCTTGAGTTATAACTATGGTGCAAGACGCCCGGCAAGAGTCCGCAAGGCGGGCGTTGTACTGGCAATGATGATGATTTTGTATACCGGAGTTATGTGGAGTGTGATTATTCTGGAACCAGGTGCGCTTATACGTATTTTCAGTACAGATGCAGAATTGATGCAGGATGCAATGACTGCGCTTAATCAGTATTTCGCAGCATTTATTTTTATGGATTTCCAGTATATGGGACAGACAGTATTCAAATCCCTGAACAAAAAGAAGCAGGCGATTTTCTTCTCCCTGCTTCGTAAAGTGTTTATAGTTGTGCCGCTGACATATTTTATGCCATACGTTTTACATATGGGAACTTCCGGTGTGTTCCTTGCAGAACCGGTGTCCAATGTAATCGGTGGCAGTCTGTGTTTTATTACAATGCTGTGTATGATTTTGCCGGAACTGAAACGGATGGAAGTACCTGCTTAGAATGCCTTTTTGAATCTCCGTGCTGGGTGGTAACACATGAGTGCAATGAAGACTTCAATTAATTCAAGCCAACCGAAATTAGAACGATTTATTTTGTTTTTCAGGAAGACGCTCGTACAACCATGTCATACGCTTCAAGCGCTTCACTGTCTGTGCATCAAATTGATTCTTTTCCATACGCCAGGCCCAGTTTTCGCCGAGTGTGGATGGTGTATTAATTCTCGCCCTGCCATCCAGATTCAGCAGATCCTGCATCGGTGTGATGCAAAGGTTCGCGTTGCTGTTCATCGTAAGGCGGATAAAATCCCATGCCAGATCGTCTTCGTCGAGACGTGATGTATGCATATATTCTTTTGCAAAATCTCGCGTTGCTTTATCTGTACTGTGATACCATCCTCTTGTCGTATCGTTGTCATGCGTGCCGGTATACACAACGCTGTTCTTTGGATAATTGTGCGGAAGATAGGCAGAACCGCCGTTTGGGTCGAATGCAAACTGTGCCACTTTCATTCCCGGAAAACCACTATCAGATAACATCTGGAGAACAGTTTCTGTCAGAAATCCAAGATCTTCTGCAATAATGTTTAATTTTCCAAGCTTTTCTTCGATTGTGTGGAAGAGTTCCATTCCAGGACCAGGCATCCATGTGCCATCTACTGCGGTTTTATTTCCATAAGGAATGGAATAATATTCATCGAATCCACGGAAATGATCAATTCGGACTACGTCATATAATTTGAAACAATGACGGATCCGCTTGATCCACCAGTCGTACCCGGTCTTTTTATGATAGTCCCAATTGTACAATGGGTTGCCCCACAGCTGTCCGGTTGCAGAAAAATCATCCGGAGGACATCCTGCTACTGCCAACGGATTATTCAATTCATCAAACTGAAACAACTCTGGAGATGCCCATGTATCCGCACCATCAAACGCTACATAGATCGGAATATCACCGATGATCTGAATGCCTTGTGCATTTGCATAGGCATGAAGCTTTGTCCATTGTTTATCGAATTCATATTGCTGGAATTTATAAAATGCAATCTCTTCTGCCAGTTCATTTCTTGCATTTTCAAGTGCATCCTCTTCACGGTTTTTTAGAGGAGCTTCCCATTCATTCCAGCTGATTCCATTTTTACTGTCTTTGATTGCCATGTAAAGACTGTAATCATCCAGCCAGTATGCATTTTCATTTATAAAGTGATCATATGCTTCGTCATTTTTAAAACGCGCAAATGCTTTTTTCAGCATTTTGAATCTAGAATTGTAAATTTTTTCGTAATCAATACAGTCTGCCTTGTCTCCAAAGTCATACGCTTTACATTCTTTTTTTGTCAGAAGTCCTTCTTTGATCAATGTCTTGGGATCAATAAAATATGGATTCCCTGCGTATGTGGAGAAGGACTGGTACGGGGAGTCCCCGTATCCAGTCGGTCCAAGCGGCAGGATCTGCCAATAACTCTGTCCGGCCTCTTTTAATCGATCTATAAACTTATATGCCTCTTTTGAGAAACAGCCAATCCCGTATTTGGACGGCAATGAAAATACCGGTAATAATACTCCGCTTGTTCTTTCCATGTGCTCCTCCTCTTACAGATGCCAGATGTCGTTGTTGTACTCTTCAATTGTTCGATCAGATGAGAAATATCCTGCTCTCGCAATATTTACAAGTGCTTTTTTAGCCCATGTTTTCTGATCTGTATAAGCTTTCAGTGCTTCTTCTTTCTTTTCTTTGTAGCTGTCAAAGTCAAGAAGTGTCATGAACCAGTCTTTGCTGATGATTTCATGCTGCAATCTTTCAAGGTTTTCCTTCTGCCCAACTTTCAAAATTTCATCGCTTGTGATAAAGTCAATTGCTGCTTTGATGGACGGATTCTTTTCATAGAAGTCTTTTGCGACGTAATCTGCTTTTACGTAATGTTCGATCACGTCGTCGCTGGAAGCACCGAATACAAAAATGTTATCGTTGCCGACAAGCTCGTGGATCTCCACATTTGCGCCGTCTTCTGTTCCAAGTGTTATAGCTCCGTTCAGCATGAATTTCATATTACCGGTTCCGCTTGCCTCTTTAGATGCAAGTGAGATTTGTTCAGAAATGTCGCATGCCGGAATTAATTTTTCCGCTTTTGTTACATTGTAGTTTTCAACCATAACAACTTTCAGATATGGGCTTACTTCAGGATCATTGTTAATGATCTCCTGCAGACAGAGAATCAGATGAATGATATCTTTTGCAATTACATAAGCCGGTGCGGCTTTTGCTCCAAAGATCGCTGTCACAGGTGCTGCAGGAATCTTTCCTGCTTTAATTTCAAGATATTTATCAATAATATATAATGCATTCAGCTGCTGACGTTTGTACTCATGAAGACGTTTGATCTGAATGTCGAAGATCGTATCTGCACTCACTTTTACGCCCTGTGTCTCTTCCAGATATTTGCACAATGCTTTTTTGTTTGCGTGTTTGATTGCAACTAATCGGTTAAGTACCTTTTCATCATCCTTAAACGCAAGCAGTTTTTCAAGTTCCGCTGCATCTTTTTTATATCCTTCTCCAATGAGTTCATCAAGAAGTGCTGTCAGAGCCGGGTTACAGTGCAGCAGCCAACGACGGAATGTAATACCATTTGTCTTATTATTAAACTTCTCCGGGTAAATCTTGTAGAAGGTATTTAATTCAGTCTCTTTCAGAATGTCTGTATGAAGAGAAGCAACACCATTTACGCTGAAACCATAATGGATATCAATATGTGCCATATGAACAGTATCATTTCTGTCGATAATAGAAACGCTTTCATCATCATATTTTCTTCTTACTTTGTCATCTAATACTTCAATGATTGGCATTAACTGTGGAACGACCTTCTTCAAATAGTATACCGGCCATTTTTCCAGTGCCTCTGCAAGGATGGTATGGTTTGTATAGGCGCATGTTTTAGAAACAACTTCGATCGCCTCGTCCATGTCTAAGCCCTTCTCTACAAGAAGACGGATCAATTCCGGAATTACCATTGTCGGGTGGGTATCATTGATCTGGATCACTGCATAATCAGCAAGATCATGAAGGTTGCACCCCTTTGCTATACATTCATCGAGAATCAGCTGTGCACCTGCACTTACCATGAAATACTGCTGATAAATGCGAAGCAGTCTTCCATTCTCATCGCTGTCATCCGGGTATAAGAAAAGTGTCAGGTTTTTCTCAATGTCTTCTTTATCAAAAGTAATTCCATCTTCCACGATCGTCTCATCTACAGAGTCGATGTCGAAGAGATGTAATTTATTTGTCTTATTGTTGTATCCTGTCACTTCAATGTCATACATTCTTGCATTTACATTGAGCCCTTTGAATGACACCGGGTAAATAACATCTGTTTTTTTCAGCCATGATTTTGATTCGATCCATGGATTCGGAGTTTCTCGCTGAAGATTGTTTTTAAACTCCTGTTTGAAAAGTCCGAGATGATAGTTCAGACCGACACCGTCTCCGGCAAGTCCGAGTGTTGCGATTGAGTCAAGGAAACAAGCTGCCAGACGTCCAAGTCCGCCATTGCCGAGTGACGGCTCTGGTTCTACTTCTTCAATTTCCGCAATGTTCTTTCCGTTTTGTGCGAGCACATCTTTTACTTCATTGAAAATACCAAGATTGATCATATTGTTAGAAAGCAGTTTTCCAATAAGGAATTCTGCGGAAATGTAGTACAGCTTCTTTTTGCTGTCTGTGCGTTCCTTTTCGCCTGCCATTTCCTGCACCATGCTAAGAAGTGCGTCATAGATTTCTTCATTGGAAGCCTGCGCGATCTTTTTTCCAAGTTTTTCCTGTAATGTTGTCTGAATGTTCATTTGAATAATCTCCTTTCAAATCGAATTCGGGTTTATGTAACATTTTTGCTGTTTTGTCATTGGTTTATAATTGTATTTTAATATGATTCCATGCCAATATCTTGCAATATACTTGTAATCTATTGTACAATACTATCATTCTAATAGATTTTTATGGACTCGTTGAAAGGACTTTGTTTTCTTATGAATATTAATGAATATCAGAACTATCACGAAACAAAATCACATACATCCGCAGAATTTCCTTATAATACGTATCTATGCTCTATTCCGCTTGATTTTCCGGGAGTGCCGTTGCACTGGCACGATGAGATGGAACTTGTCGTTATTAAAAAAGGGCAGGGTTATGTTTCTGTGGACTTTGATAAGCATCTGGTGCACAGCGGAGATATTATTATGATATGTCCGGGCTGTCTTCATGCCATTGAGCAGGATGCTTCTTATAAAATGGAGTATGAAAATATTATTTTTAAACCGGAGTTACTCTCTTCCGGAGCAAATGATTTGTGTATGCTTCAATATATGAAGCCGCTTCTTGACGGGACTTTGCCGGTGGAACATTTTCTTACTCCTGCTCATGAAGTTTTTGAGTCTCTAAGCAATTGCATCCGACAGATTGACCTTGTCTGTGCAGACCAGACAACCGGGTGGCAGCTTGCAGTAAAAAGTGCACTGTTTTACTTTTTCTTTCTTCTGATTTCTGAAAGACAGAAAAAAACAGTTTCCATTTCTCACAATCCAAAATCCTTGGAGAAAATGAAAACTGTTTTGAAATATGTAGAAGAGCATTATACAGAAAAACTTACAATTGATGACATGGCGAAACTTACCTTTTACAGTAAATCTCATTTTATGAAGTTTTTCAAAGTTCATATGGGAACTGGATTTACCGAATATTTAAACGATTATCGTCTTGCTATGGCTGCAAGGCTTCTTAAATCATCCGATGAATCTATTCTGATGATCGCAGAAGAAAGCGGTTTCGATAATCTGTCTTATTTTAATCGTATTTTCAAAAGAAAATATGGTGTTTCCCCCGGAAGCTACAGAAAATCGTAAGTATCTGTACGCTGCTTACAGCGAAGCAGACAACAATTAACCGGAGAATCCCTGAAAGGGCTTTAGCATCCTTCAAGGTTCGAGCTATCTATGAGAAATCTATGTTGGCACGGGTTCGCCAGATAAAATTTAATAAATTTGTAGTGATTTTTCTCAATTTACCTCTTGACAAAAGTCATTATATATTAGATTGTATAAATGCATTTATTCTGCTATTATCGACAGATTATGAGCTTGTGTTGGGCAGAAAAGGTGTGGCAGCCATCGAGAGAGCACACGAGCTTCACACAGAAAATTACTAGAATATAAATAAGAAAGGTGTCTGAAAAAAATCTATGAACAATATAAAAGAAAGAATCAAGATATTCTCAGGAGCGCAGCTAAAATATATCGCTTTTTTATCAATGCTTATTGACCATACAAATAAAGCACTGATCTATCCGAATCTGGATGGCGGAGCATTGAATCGATTGAGTGATTTTTTTGATATTTTAGGAAGAATCGCTTTCCCGATATTCATCTTCCTTCTTGTGGAAGGATATTTCCACACAAGGAATAAGTGGAGATATTTAACTACACTTCTTGTATTTGGAGTAATATCAGAGGTTCCGTTTGATATGTGCACATCGGCCAGATTTGTTGAAGTCAACTGGAACAATATTATGTTCACGCTGGCACTTGTGCTTGCTATGATCTGGGTGATCGACGTATTGAAAGAGAAGATGGCATCATTACCGAAGGCGTTATGGTATTTCGTATCATTTCTCATTGTAGCGGTATTGTGCTTTGTAGCAATGAATACAAGTCTGGACTATGAACATCATGCGGTGCTGATCGGTTATTTCTGTTATATTTTTCATGAGAGATGGGCACTTGGAATTCCGTTTTGTTACCTCTCTATGTTTAAAGAGCCGTGGGCTCTGCTTGGATTTGGATTGACACTTACTTATAATGGAGAGCGTGGAAAACAGAATAAGTTAGTAAATTATCTTTTCTATCCGGTGCATTTGCTGATTTTAGGAATCATAAGAATGTGTCTTGGGATTTAAAGAAAAAGAGGGCGTAAATGTGAATGCATTTACGCCCTTTCGCTTCTATATTTGAGGAAGTCTTTCGTATATTTTCATTTCTTCATATAACTGCTTTGCGAGTTCATCTGAGATGTCTTCAGGCTTGCATCGCCAGGTCCAGTTATCACTCAGCGTTGAAGGGGTGTTGATCCGGGCTTCATGTCCGAGACCAAGAAGATCTTGCATCTGCATGATCGCTGTATCAGATACGCTTGCCCATGCACTGCGCATCATACCCCAGTGGTAACCTTCCTCTTTTGTCAGACGAAGATAACGGATCGCATTGGCTGTGTCTTCTTCCGGAGCGGTTTCAAACCAGCCGTTGATCGTCTCATTGTCGTGAGTGCCGGTATATACGATACAGTTTCTTGTGTAACAGTGAGGCAGATAGCCATAACCGGTGTCACGGGTGTCGAAAGCAAATTCTAACACTTTCATTCCAGGGAATCCGGTTTCTTTCAGTAACTGATGTACGGAGTCTGTTAAAAAACCAAGATCCTCGGCAATGATTGGAAGATCCCCAAGTTTTTCTTTTACAGTCTGGAAGAAGTCAATTCCCGGACCTTTTCTCCAAACTCCGTTTTTCGCAGTTTTATCTCCGTAAGGAATTGCAAAGTAGGAATCAAATCCACGGAAATGATCAATTCGCAACACATCATAGATTTTCATTTGATGTGCAATTCTTGTTATCCACCAGGAAAACTCATTTTCTTTCATATAATCCCAATTAAATAGTGGATTTCCCCAGAGCTGTCCATCTTCCGAAAATCCATCTGGAGGACATCCGGAGATTTCTGTTGGACGTAACTCTTCATTTAATTGGAACTGTTCCGGGTGTGCCCATACATCGGCACTGTCTTCGGAAACATAAATTGGAAGATCGCCGATAATCTGAATGTGATGTTGACTGGCATAAGCTTTTAACTTGTTCCATTGGTGGAAGAAGAGAAACTGGATTGTTTTCCAGAATAAAATGTCTTCTGCAAGAGTTGTTTTTAATTCCTCTAATTTATTCGTGTCACGAAGTCTTACCGGTTCTGGCCATTGGGACCATGCGGTTCCACCGAAATGATTCTTAACAGCCATATATAAGGCATAATCATCTAACCAGTAAGCTTCTGTCTGAAAAAATGCAGACAGACTGTCAGCCATGTTCGTAGAAACGTTTCCGACAGATTTTTTTAGAACAACAAAACGCTGTTCATATTGTAGCTTATAATCTATTTTTTCAGGTTCGTCTCCCCAGGAGAAATTTTCAAAGTCAGCGCGTTGCAGTAATCCTTCCAAAACAAGATCATTAAGATCGATCATATAAGGATTGCCTGCAAAGGTAGAAGATGATTGATAGGGAGAATCTCCATATCCGGTTGGGCAAATAGGAAGAATCTGCCAGTATGTCTGACCAGATTTCTCAAGAAACTGGATGAAATCACGTGCGGTCTGACCTAAGGTTCCTATTCCATATGGGGAAGGAAGAGAAGTAATGGGCATTAAAATACCTGCAGCTCTCACCATAAACCCTCCTTTCCGTTCTAATTTATTTTTTTTACACTTTCTGATTTGATCAGTTCATAAGGAATGACCTTGTGAACTGCTTTATAAGGATAATGGATCCGCTGTAACATCAAATCAACGCCTTGCTTGGCCATCTGAGCGGTATCCTGACGGACGGTTGTAAGTCTTGGGACAAAAAAACGGGAGAGGTCAATGCCATCATATCCCACAAGAGAAATATCTTCCGGAATTCTTTTGCCAAGATCGAAACTGGCCCGCATTGCACCAAATGCAATGATATCACCAAAAGCAAAGATTGCAGTCAATGACGAGTTTCGCTTTAACAGTCGGAGAGCAGCTTCATAACTTTCTTCGACAGAATAATGGCAAGGTTCATATTGCAGATCCTGCTGGAAATCAAGATGGTGCTTTTTGAATCCGGCAATACAGCCTGTCAGACGTTTATAGCTGACTTGTGTGTCGGAAAGATTACCACCAAGGATTCCAATATGTGTATGGCCCTGATCTACCAGATAGTCGATTACTGCCTCAGAAGCTGCAGCATCGTCTGTTGTCAGAGAGGATAAATTCGTAAATTTCAGATCCTTTCCGCTGTTTGTCAGCAGAACACATGGGACAGGGATGTATTTGAAATCTTTTTCAAAATATTCCAGATCTCCACCGAGAAAAAATATTCCTTTTGGATTTTTTTCCCGGCAAAGACTCATAGCATAACTGACTTCATTCGCATCTTCATCCAGATAGCTGACAACTGCCTCTTCATCATTTGCCAAAAGGCGTTGCTGGATCTGTTCAAGAATTGCGTTAAACAGAATATTCTGATTTCCTTTAATAATAATGGCGATAGAAGAAACAGCTCTCATTTTCAAGTGCTTTGCATTGGAATTGGGCTGGAAATTTGTCTCTTCGATAACCTCCATGATCCGTTGCCGTGCTTTGTCACTGACATCCGGATGATTATTTATAACCCGTGATACAGTACCGATACCATATCCGGATAACCTTGCAATGTCCTTAATCGTCATAATTAAAAATCCTTTCTGTTAACAGCAGTTAAAAAATATGTACGGAGTATATTTTATCCCTTTACAGCACCTGCCGCAACTCCTTTGATGATATATTTCTGACAGCTTAAGTAGAATACGATAACAGGGATGATCGCCATGATCAGGCAAGCCATAATTGCTCCCATATCTACACGTCCATAACTTCCTTTCATATACTGTACAACGATAGAAATTGTTTTAAATTTCTTGATATCCAGTACAAGGTAAGGAAGAAGGAAGTCATTCCAGATCCACATCGCTTCCAGAATACCGACAGAGATATAAGTTGGCTTCATAATAGGAAGTACGACTGAGAAAAATGTTTTGATCGGATTGCATCCATCGATCATGGCAGCTTCTTCAATTTCAATCGGAATTGATTTTACAAAACCGCAGAACATAAAGACTGCAAGTCCGGCACCAAAACCGAGATATACGATTACGATTCCCCAAGGTGTATTCAGGTGAAGAGAATCAGCTGTTCCGGAGAGGGTAAACATAACCATCTGGAATGGGATAACCATAGAAAATACACATAAAAGATAAATCAGTTTTGTCAGTTTATTCTTTACTCGTGTAATGTACCAGGCACACATAGAGCAACATACTAAAATTACAATTACAGAGAGGACGGTGATAAATAATGTCCAGCCAACTGCTTTTACAAATTCATATTTTGTAATACTTGTAACATAGTTTTCAAGACCTGCATAACTCTTTTCGTCCGGCATTGAAAATGGGGAAAGACTGATAAAAGCTTTTCTCTTAAATGAATTCATCAAAACAACAAAAATCGGTGCCACGAAAAGAATAGAGATTACAGTGAAAAAGAGAGTGGCGAAAATACCGCTTTTTTTATTTTTCATTATTGCTGAACCTCCTTATCTCTGGTTGCGCGAAGCTGAATCAAACCAATTGCTACTACAATTATGAAGAAGATCACGGCTTTTGCCTGACCGACTCCCTCAAATCCTACATGACCGTAGAACGTATCATAAATGTTCAATGCCATCATTTCTGTCTGATGCATTGGTTCACCGGATGTCAGTGAAAGGTTCTGGTCAAACAGTTTGAATGAGTTTGTGATCGTTAAGAATGTACAGATGGTGATGGAAGGCATCATCATCGGGATGGTGATCTTGAAAAGACGCTGTCTTGCGTTGGCACCGTCGATCATCGCTGCTTCATTCAAGGAACCTGGGATTGCCTGAAGACCTGCGATATAGACGATCATCATATAACCAATCTGCTGCCAGCAGATCAGAATGACCAGACCCCAGAAACCAAATTTTGCATTCAGTTTCAGTGCAAGATCAAACTTTCCAAGAATACCGTCAAAAATCAGCTGCCATACGTAACCAAGTACGATACCACCGATCAGGTTCGGCATAAAAAATACGGTACGGAAAATATTCGTTCCTTTGATCTTCTGGGTAAGTGCAAGTGCAACCGCAAATGCCAGCACGTTGATCAATACTAAAGTAACAATTGCAAAAACAGTTGTGAAAGAGAAGGCATGTGTAAATGTCTTATCAGAAATAGCTTTTGCATAATTTTCAAGTCCTACAAAAGAGGCATCTTTGATGGTCGTGAAATCACAAAAGGAAAGATAGATACCTTCCAGAAATGGAACGACAAATCCGATCATGAAAGCTGCCATGGTAGGAAGTATAAAAACTGGCCAATAACGTTTAATAGATTTTTCCATATTATCCCTCTTTGTATGAAAACAGGGGAGCAGTGTGCTCCCCTGCAATAATAAGTTGTTTTGTTATAAATTACTTGCTTGCTTTTGCTTCTTTTGCCCATCCATCTACGAATGCAGATTTAACTTTTGCCCAGTTCGCATCTGTCTGTTTTGATGCGTAAGTTGTAAGTGCAGAACCAAGATCGTTCTTCCACTGTTCAGAAGGCATTGTAGAGAAGTTCCAAGAAACAGGAGTCTTTCCTTCTTTTACATAATCATTAGCAACGTTAACAAGTGGATTCTCTGATTTAAGGTTCCCTTTGAATGGAATTACAAATCCCATACCGTCAGCACCAGAAGGCATAGCGTTTGCAGCTCCGCACATTGCCTTTGTACCTGTCTTAGAAGTTACACACCAGTTCATGAAATCAAGAGTAGCCTGAATGTCATCTTTAGAAGCATTCTTGTTTACACACCAGTAGTTTTCTGTACCTGTACACAGTCCCTGATTTTCTTCGCCTTTTACACCAACATAGATTGGCAGCATTCCGAGATTCTCATCTCCAACATCAGCGATATCTGCGTATGCCCATGTACCATTCTGATAGAAGACTGCCTGCTCTGTTACGAATTCAGAAGTTGCATCATCAGCTGTTTTTGTACTTAACTGTTTCGGGCTGCATGTTGCGTTGTTGATATACAGATTCCAGATGTTGCGGTAGTTATCAAGGTAAGTTCCTTTGATCTTATCTGTGTTGTCAATTTTGTCTTTCTGGTATTCATAATAAATAGGAAGGTTTGCAAGATGTGTCTTAAATCTCCAGTCAGAAGAACCATCCATACCAGCAGATGTAAATGCGGAGAATCCTAATTTATCTTTTCTGCTTGTAATATCTTCAACAACTTTTTTCAGATCATCAAATCCTTTGATATCATCCTGTGAATATCCGGCTTTTTTTAGTAATTTCTTGTTATAGATGATTCCGTAAGATTCAATTGCATATCCGATACCATATACTGCATCGTTTTCTTTTAATGCGAAATCATCAGAAGTAAGCTGCTTGTAAACATCAGAACCGGAAAGGTCATAACAATATTTTTTCCATGAAGCAAGACCAACCGGTCCGTTTACCTGAAATAATGTAGGGGCTTTTGATTTACCCATCTCACTCTTCAATGTAGTTTCATACTGGTTGGAAGCTGCGGTAACAACTTCTACTTTTACTCCAGTCTCATCTGTGTACTCTTTGGCAAGCTCCTGCCACTGATCATCTGCTTCTGGTTTGAAGTTCAGATAGTATACAGATCCTTTCGCATCAGTTTTTGATTCTTTCTTGCTGTCAGAACTGCCACATCCAGTTACCATAGATGCTGTCATTATAACTGCAAGTCCGGCTGCCATCAAACGTTTCTTGTTCATAATATGGTCCTCCTTAAATAAAATAATAATTTGTAAAATGGGTGTTTTTGTGAAAAGCCCAATAGTTCGGAACTGTTTCCGAAAACGTTTCCATTTGTTGGCTTCATCATAGCATTATGGATAAGAAAAAACAATAAAAAACGGTTAAAAATGAAAAATATGTTGAAAAATACTTAAGACTAGGTTTCAAAATTGTGCAAAATCAATAAGAATGGTCAAATTTTTGAAAATAGATTGCGAAAATAAAAGTTCTGGTTTATACTTCGAAAAAATAAATATTTAAATCCGCCCGGATGCAACACTCCACTCATTGTTGCATTTTCAGGGAAAGAAAAGGAGGAAATCCGTCAGGCTTGCGGTGCGACAGTGTGGAGACCTGTCGTAATGTGGCGCGGAAGAAATCGCCGGTCACGAGATGATACATTGCGGAGGCAGTATCATTAAAGTCTTAATTTATGTCAGAGGTAATTTTAAAGCACATTAAAAAAGTTTACCCGAACACAGAGAAAAAAAGAAAGAAAGGTTCATCTGAAAAGAAGAGTAATCTTTTAGTAACTGATGAAGGCGTAGTAGCTGTTCAGGATTTTAATCTGGATATTAAGGACAAAGAGTTCATCGTTCTTGTTGGCCCTTCCGGATGTGGTAAATCAACAACACTGCGTATGGTGGCAGGACTGGAAGAAATCTCAGATGGAGAACTCTTAATTGATGGCAAGAAAATGAATGATGTGGAACCAAGAGACAGAGATATCGCAATGGTATTTCAAAGTTATGCACTTTATCCACATATGACAGTTCGTGAGAATCTGGAATTTCCATTAAAGCTTAGAAAGATGCCGAAGAATGAAATTAACCAGAAAGTGGATCAGGCAGCCGAAATTCTTGGAATCACACCGTATTTGGATCGTAAACCGAAAGCTTTATCCGGTGGACAGCGCCAGCGTGTTGCAATCGGACGTGCCATCGTGCGTGAACCGAAAGTTCTTTTAATGGATGAGCCATTATCCAACCTGGATGCAAAATTACGTAATCAGATGCGTGCAGAGCTTATCAAATTACGTCAGGGAATCGATACTACATTTATGTATGTAACACACGATCAGACAGAGGCTATGACACTTGGAGATCGTATTGTTATCATGAAAGATGGTGTCGTTCAACAGATCGGAACACCGCAGGAAGTATTTGATCATCCGGTGAACATTTTTGTAGCAGGATTTATCGGCATGCCACAGATGAATTTCTTTGATGCAGAACTGATCGAGAATGCAGGAAAATATCAGGTAGAAGTAGATGGAGTCAGAGTGGAACTGTCAGAAGAAAAAGAGAAAAATCTGGCAGCAAAAGGTGTAAAATCGCAGAAGGTTACACTTGGTATTCGTCCGGAGCACATTTCATTGTCAGAGCCTGGAGCACAGGCAGTTACCGGTAAGATTGATGTAGCCGAGATGATGGGAAGTGCGATTCATCTGCATGTTACAGCAGCTGGAAAAGATACAATCATTATCGTGCAGACAATGGATCTCAATGGAAGAACACTTTCTGATCTTGCAATCGGAGAGGAAGTATCTTTTAAATTCCGTGGAAGTGAAGTACATGTATTTGACGAGGATGGAATCAATCTGGAAGCATAGCATTAAAAAAAGGGGCGGGAATTCCTGCCCCTTTTTTCGTGGAAATTCACAAAAGTTAAAGTAGCGTGCTATATAAAAACAGGAGGGCTGAGAAAATGCCGTTGGATGATTATAAACAGGCAAGAAAACTTGCGCAGCGTCAGTCCAGACGGGCGAGCGCAAAGGGAGAATCACCATATCCGATCGTACTGGATGAAATTCTAGAAGGGGAGGAAACTGCAGGAAATCAATATCTTGGAATGATGGAAATTCCATTATCTTTGGTTGTAGGAACAAAAGAAGCCGCAAGGAGCAATGCGTTCAGTCCGGATTTTCTTCCCCTATTAGATGAGACATCGGAATTTGCAGCAAAGTGGATCAATCTTTTCCAGTCTCAGATGGAAGAAGGATTGAGAGATCCGGTGACCGTATATGAATACAGAAACAGATTCTACGTACAGGAAGGTAATAAAAGAGTCAGCATTATGAAATATTTGAAAATGCCGACTATATTGGCAAATGTTACAAGAATTCTTCCGGTACAAGATAATAAAAAAGAGAATGTAGTATATTATGAATTCGTAGAGTTTTATAAAAGAACCGGTCTGAATATGATCATATTTCCGGAACCGGGAGATTATGAAAGTCTGCTGCAGGCAATGGGAAAAGACTGGAACAGCAAGTGGAAAGAGAAAGAAATCCGAAGACTGTCAAGTGTATATATCCATTTTCAAATCATGTATGAATCTATGGCCGGAGATTTTGTGCCGGAACATATAGGGACTGCTTTTTTGCGGTGCCTTGATATTTTTCCATATGAAGAATTGAAAGAAAAAACGTCTGTGGAAATCCGTGAAAAACTGGAAACAATCCGTGAAGAAATTGAACCGGAAGCGCTAAAAACAGAGGTGGAGCGCGTGATGGAGCCGGAGGCGGAAAAGATCCCGATTTTGACAAGGTTTCTGACACCGGCGAAAAGAGTGATGAAAGTTGCTTTTATTTATGAAGGAAGTGCAAATTCCAGTGAATGGAACTATGCGCATGAACTAGGGAGACAACAGCTGGAGGATTCATTTCGTGGAAGAGTAATTACCAGTGTGTATGAGAATATCCAGTCGCAGACAGCAAGAAGTGAAGTGCTTGAGGCGGCGATCGAGGATGGAAATACGGTGATTTTTACTACAGCCGCAACGTTGATGCAGGCATCGGTGCAGGTCGCTTTGCAACATCCGGACATTTATATTTTTAATTGTTCTTTGAATTTCCCATACAAATCTGTAAGAACATATCTGACAAGAAATTATGAAATTAAATTTTTACTGGGACTTATAGCGGGAGCAGCGGCAGATAGAGACAGCGTGATCGGCTATGAAGAGGATTATCCGATGTATGGAACTATTGCGAATGTCAATGCATTTTCAATCGGTGTTCGGATGATGCAGCCGGGAGCCCAGGTAAAACTAATCTGGACAGGAGTAAAAAACTCCAGATCTGAAGAAGAAAAGAAGGATTTGAAGATTATTTCAGCAAAAGAAATGATTAGCAAAAAAGGAACGGAAAGTCCATACGGATTATATTTTCAAGATAAAGGAGAAATCACAAGAATCGCGACCAGTATTGTAAACTGGGGGAATTTTTATGAACGGATCATGCAGTATATTCTGGAGGGATCATGGAAACCGCTTGCATATGGTGATAAAAAGACATTGAACTACTGGTGGGGATTATCTGCAGGAGTGATAGAATTAATCTGTTCTGAAAGAGTTCCGGGCGGAGTAAAACGTATGGCAGAGAGCTTTGCCCAGTTTATTGCAGACGGAAGCTTTCATCCATTTGAAGGAGAATTATGTGATCAAAATGGGGAAATTCATGGAACTGCCGGAGAAATATTAGATGTTGAAGAATTGGTTACGATGGATTGGCTCTATGAGAACGTAATAGGAAGCATACCGGAACGGTCAGAATTAGAGGAAGGAGTAGGAGAACTTCTGAAATTGCAGGGGTTGTAGAAAAACGTATGAAAATACTCGTAATAGCAGATGAAGAATCCAGAAGTCTCTGGGATTATTATACGCCGGATAAATTAAAGGATATTGATCTTATACTGTCCTGCGGGGACTTGAAACCAGAATATCTTAGCTTTTTAGTGACAATGGCCCATTGCCCATTATTATATATTTATGGAAATCATGATGGGATATATGAAAGAAAAGAACCAGAAGGCTGTATTTGTATTGAAAACCAGATTTATGAATATAAAGGGATAAGGATTCTGGGACTTGGCGGATCTTGTTGGTACAATGGCGGATCCCATCAATACACACAGAAAGAAATGAAGCGCAGAGTGCAGAAAATGTGGTTGAAAATGAGACAGAAAAAAGGATTTGATATTCTGTTGACTCACGCACCGACGAAAGGGATCAATGATGAAGAATCAGCCGCACATCAGGGATTTGAAGTATTTAAGGAGCTTTTGGAAAAATATTCGCCGAAATACCATCTTCACGGACATGTGCATCTAAATTATGGAAGAAAACCAAGAGTTACGAAATATAAGAATACGGTTATTATTAACGGATATGAGTCCTATATATTTACTTACGAAGAATAATTTGGCTGAAAAAAAGTAATATCTGGCAGATTTTCTGTTGAATGATCAGTGGCAAGTGAGAACGAAAATGAAAATATTCAAAATTAGCACTCACCTCTTGATAATGGAAGTCGATTTTTGTCCTGTCTTGTGTATCCTAGAAGTGCCTGTTTTACAGGCTTTCCGGGGCATCAGTCATTTTGTCTGGTATTGTAAAGCAGTGTCAGATTTGTCGTAAATGTCGTAAATTTGTGGTCAAAAAATGATGAGAAATGGAGAGTGCTAATAAAATGGAATTAACGTATACAAATGTAAATGGATATCTGATCCCGAATCTCACCTATAAATCCGGTGAGCAGATGGAGCAACTTGGCAAGTATGGTTTTCTTCGCAGAGATTATCTGAAAAACTATCGAAATTCAACCTATCAGGTGATGCTTTTACAGGATACCATTGGAGAGCATCTTCTGGAAGTGGACAAGGCAGCCAGAGAACGGGAAGAGGTAATACTGAAACAGTTAGAAGAAAAAGAACCATTGCCGGATAAAGAGAAAGATCAGATTGCCTGGGTAAGAGCTGCTAATCAACACAAAGCAATTGCAGAAGAGATTATTCTCAAGGAATTGATTTATGTTTAAATGAAGGTGATGAGGTCGTGGATTGCGACCTCATTATTGTATGAAAAATAGCAGTAGGCAGAATGAGAAAAATAGGGTAAAATGGGAACATGGATTTTGGGAACTCATAAGAAATGATTGTTCGGTAAAGTAACTTGAAATGCCAGTTTGGCATTTCAAGTTATAGAGGAGATGGAATGGCGGATCAGAAAGTAAGAGAAATGGAACCAGTGGAAACACAAATAGTTGAAATCATGCCACCGGACGTTGAAAATCTGATTTATGTAGTAAGAAACAAACAAGTCATGGTGGATAGTGATCTGGCAATGCTTTATCAGGTAGAAACGGGAGCGTTAAACAGAGCCGTTAAAAGAAATATTGCCAGATTTCCAGAAGATTTTCGATTTCAGCTTACAAAAGATGAATATGAAAACTTGAAATGCCAATTTGGCACCTCAAATGGCAGTGGAACAGAAAATGGTTATGGTGGCAGACGTACATTACCGTATGTATTTACAGAGCAGGGAATATCCATGCTTGCAAGTGTATTGCATAGTGAGGTGGCAATTAATGTAAGTATAGGTATTATGCGTGCATTTGTAGAAATGCGACGGTTTATAGCCAACAATGCACTTTTGTTTGAAAGGATTAGTAACGTTGAGCTAAAACAACTGGAATATCAGAAAAAGACAGATGAAAAACTGGAGCAGATTTTTGAGTACATATCAGATCATGAGGAGTCTAATCAAAAGATATTTTTTGATGGTCAGATATATGATGCATTCAGCTTATTGATAGGACTGATTCAGAAAGCAGAAATGGAAATTGTTCTGGTAGATGGCTATGTGGATGTAGGAACATTAAATATGTTGTCCAAAAAGAAAGAAAATGTGGCGGTGACAGTTTATACACAGCAACGGACAAAATTATCTCAAACAGATGTAGATAACTTTAATGCACAGTATCCTAAACTGGATGTGAAGTACACAAGAGCATTTCATGATCGTTTTTTAATTCTTGATAAAACGAAAGCATATCATGTGGGTGCGTCTTTGAAGGATGCAGGTAAAAAATGTTTTGGAATTAATCTGATTGAAGATGCAGGTATTGTAAGAGATATTTTACAGAGATTGGAATTGGAAACAGAAGAATAGAAAAGTAAGTTATGCAGAAAGGCGTGAGTCATAAGAATATGGCTTGCGTCTTTTTCTTTTGAACTGAAAAGGAGGATGGGAGCATGGCACAGATTTTTCGTGTAGAGAGAACTAAGAATTTTACGGTAATGAGTAATCACCATTTCAAGAATAAGAATCTGACATTGAAAGCGAAAGGTCTATTATCGTTGATGTTAAGTTTGCCAGATGACTGGAATTACAATATGCAAGGACTGGCAACATTGAGCAGAGATGGGATTGATTCTGTTCGTTCTGCAATTAAGGAATTAGAGCATCATGGATATGTGGAACGTCATAGATTGCGTAATGAGTATGGCTTTTATGGCGATACCGAATATATTATCCGGGAAGTTCCATTAGGAGAAGAAAATGATTAAGTGGAGAAGAGAAGTGCTTAAGGGTGGATTGAACAAGCAAGGTGAAGAAAAGAATAGAGTGCCGGATACGGCACATGATTGTCCGATACTTCGCATCGGAGTGATGCACGAACAGCCTGTTTCAGAAAGAGAAAATCTATCGAAAGGGAAGCTTTTCTATTTCTTCCACAGTCAGTTCCTGCACCACAAAACCACCGTCATCTCCATTTAGGGTTGATAATGCAGTGTGGAAATGCTGCTTGGCTGGTATCGGTTTAGTAGTGGGAAGATGACAGGCAAGTTTCGCAAAGTGGCAAGCCACTCTGCACCGGAGCCAGCCTTTGGGCTGTTCCTAAACTTGCCAGAGGGCTCCGCCCCTTGGAACCCCGGCACATCAATGGCGTAAGTATCCCTGCGAAATGTCCACCGGACATTCCTACGGAACACTTACTGATTGACTAGGACTTGTCTCCGCTGTCGCTCCGGTCGGTGCAAAGCTGACGTCCACTGGACGTCATGCACCCTGCACCTGTATAAGAGAGCGTTGCACTCTCTTATATATCCCCTGCTAATCTACCAGCGGAAAGGTTATGAATGATTTATAAAAAAGATAGAGTGGAGAAAGGAGACAAAGATTTATGCGAAAACGAAATTATACAGTAACAATACGAATGAATAAAGCAGAATTTGTGACCAGATCGAAGGAAAAGAAAATGGTACGTATATTTTACTTTCCAAATTTGAGGATGATGTTGTGTTCGAGTATCACATCACCATTCAGGATGAAGATTTTAATCTTGGAATTTTAACGATGAAAACACCGGAAGGAACATTTGAAGCAGATTTTGACGCATAAAAAGAGGTGGTTTTTTGAGTAAGATGAAAAAAAGAAACACGAACAGGAGAAGCAAGCCAAAGAAGAAAAGTTTTTGCGTCGCAGATTGGATAAGGGAAGGCAGAGTTGCATTTCTTGATTCCGAGTTTGTAACTTCACAGCAAAAGGGTGGTCCACCGTCAAAGTTAGTGTCAGTTGGTCTTGTAATCTGCCAGAAAAATTTTGAAGAAGTAGAACGGTTTCATTCTTACATATTTAATGATGAACCGCTTCATGATAAATTCCGGGAACTGACCAATATTACAGAAGAGATGCTGCTTCGAGCCCCTTCTTATGAGCAGGTGATGAGGGAAATTGCAAAAAAATTACGCGAGTGGAATGTAAAGAAGATTTTTGTGTGGGGACCGGATCAAATGGTCATCGCGCAAGATTTAAAATACTATCGCACAGATGTTTCGAAACATACGAGGAAGGCAGTGAATATGATGCTTCCACTGATGATGGATATTGAAGAAATCTATTCGAAAAAGCTGAAAATGCGAAGTATAGGAATCGCAAACCTGAAGCTGCTATGTGGTTTGAAACCATCTGTCAGCCATGATGCACTAGAAGATGCTGTGGATCTTAAAAATATAATCGCATATATGGATATACATGGATGTCCAGAGCGCGCGGCGAATGTACTGAGACAATACATGAAAGAAAAGGAAATTTACTACAGATACCGCAGGTTCCATGAAAAATGGGAAGGAATTTCCGATGAAGTTTTAATAAAGTGCAATGCCTTGATGCAGGAACTGGAAAATGTAGAAAGTATGGAGGCAAGAGCATTGAAAGATGACCTTCACGTGATCGCGATAGGAGAAGATGCAGCCTTTGAAGAGCTGGAAGTTTTCTTTGAAAAAGCAAATAGAAAAAAAATATAAGTGAACGCAGTTATATGGAATTTCAATTAGAAAAAAAAGCATATTGGTGCTACTATGATAGTAGGATAAAGTCATTAATATTTGGGAGATATATTAATGAGTTTATTTTGCGCAAAAACAGATTTAACGCGCAAAAAATTGGGGAAAAGAGGAAAAAGACGAAAATGAAAAAGATGAAAAGACTGGTTGCAGTTCTGATGATTTGCGTGATGATGTTTTCAGTAGCAGCATGTGGCAAACAAGGAACAGCAAAAAAGGAAGACAAGAAAATTGATGGAAAAGTATGTGTGTTGACACCGACACTTTCCTGGAGTGAAGATCAGTACAGATCCGGTGAGAAGATGGCAGAGAAGTATCCGGGCGTTGTTGAGCATCTGACATTGCCAGATGACTTTGCAGCAGAGCAGGAGACGGGAATCACTCAGATCATGAATGTTGCAAAGGATCCATCTTTCAAAGCACTTGTTATCTGCTATGGTGATTCTGGTATTTTACCGGCAATCAAAATGGCAAAAAAAGAAAATCCGGACTTGAAAGTGATCACTGCACCTGTATGGGATGATCCATATGAGATGGCGGATGTCATTGATTTATGTATCGATGCAAACTGGAACAAACGTGGGCAGGTAATTGCAAAAAAAGCGAAAAAGATGGGTGCTGAGAGAATTATCCACTATTCTTTCCCGACACATCTTAAGATGGAAGAAATTGCACAGAGAAGAGAGACGATGAAAAAGACAGCGAAGAAGCTTGGTATGGACTTCATCGATATAACAATGCCAGACCCATACGTAACATCTGACAGTGCAACAAATCAGTTCATCAAAGAAGATATTCCAAAAGAGATCAAAAAATATGGAAAAGATACTTGTATCTTCAGTACATACTGTCCGACACAGGATTTCGTAATCGGGCTGGAATTAAAATACAAATATATCGTAGCTGAGCAGTGTTGCCCGACACCTACACAGGGATATCCGGCAGGTATGAACCTTAAAATTACAAAAGATATTGCAGGTGATTACGATGCAATCAACAAGATGATCAGCGATGTTGCAAAGAAGAATGGTGTTACAGGAAGACTGTCTACATGGCCAATTTCTATGGAAGCATTCCAGCCGGAATTTGCGACAGAAGTAGCAATCCAGGCCTTGAAAGGCGACATCAAATTAACAGATATTGATGCATTAAGAAAAATCGCAAAAGACGTAACAGGTGTATCAGTCGAAATGGAAAAACTTGATGGTAAATATGACAACTATCTCCTTTACATTATGGGTTCAATTTATTACTAAAATATAATGAAAAAGACTAGCTGTGACACAGTCGTGCCACAGCTATCTTTTATAAGTGGGAATGACGATGGAAAATACAGTTTTAAAATTAAACAATTTGGGAAAGAAATTTAGTGGTAACTCCGTTTTGCGAAATGTGAATATAGAGTTGAAAAAAGGGCAGATCTTAGGACTTATGGGAGTTAATGGATCCGGGAAAAGTACAATGCTTAATATTATTTCCGGTGACCATATTATTGACGAGACAGGTGGTTACGAAGGTGATATTTTCATAGATGGACAAAAAGTAAAGATCACATCAACGGTAGAAAGCCAGAGCTACGGGATTTGTATGGTGCACCAGGAATTCAGTCTGTTAGAAGATTTAAGTATATGGGAAAATATAGCATTGCCTAATTATGTAATGAATTCCTATCGCGAGATAAAAGGAAGCATGAAGAATTTCTATACAGAAGAGAATAAAAGAAAAGCAAAAGAGATCCTGGCAAGATTAGGGCTTGATCTGGATGTGGAGATGAAAATCTGTGAACTTCCAATCAATAATAAGCAGTTTGTAGAAATCGCCCGCTCGATCGCCAATGAAGATACAAAATTATTAATGCTGGATGAGCCGACAGCTACATTGAATGAAAAAGACTCTAACAAGCTTCTGGAACAGTTGAAAAAACTGGCAGATGAAGGCTTAACTATTATTTTAGTGTCACACCGAATTGAAGAGATCATCGCAGTTTCGGATACAATCCTCGTATTAAGGGACGGAGATCCGGTTTATCTAAGTGACAAAAAAGAAGAATTCAGCCGCGAAAAAATAGCGGAAGAGATTATCGGATATAATTACGCATTTGCAGAGCGTTTTAAGGAAAATGAAGCAAAGCAGGAAAAAGTAGTGCTGACGTATAAAGATTTTTATGTTGCACGAAAAAACGAACCGATAAAAAATCTGAACTTTGACATATATCAGTCAGAGATCATCGGTCTTACCGGAATGAACGGACATGGGAAAAATGCACTGGCATATGGCACGTTAAGAGCAGATAAAATTGCCGGAGATTTCACATTTTACAAAGATGAGAAGGAAATAAAAATTAATAAAACAGCGGAAGCGATTGAATCAGGTATTGTGTTTGTCACAGAAGAAAGAAGAAGAAATGGACTTCTTTTGGACAAATCAGTAGCAGAGAATATCAATTTCTATTTGAAGAATTTCTCTGATAAGTTAAATCGTCTGTCTATCGGAAATAAAATTAAATTTTATGATAAAAATAAAGAGAAAAATCAGGCAGAAACAGTAGTAACGAAATATGACGTAGTATGTGAGTCAATTCGACAGCCAATCTGTGAATTGAGCGGTGGAAACCAGCAAAAAGTAGCGTTGGCACGTGCGATTTTAATGGATCCGGACGTATTATTTATTAATGAACCGACGAGAGGGATTGATATCAAATCAAAAGACAATATTTTAAAATTGCTCGCAGATTTGAATAAAAGAGCAGGGACTACGATCATTCTCGCATCCGGAGATATTGAAGAGATGAAAAAAATATGTGATCGCATCTGCGTATTTTATGAGGGGGAACTTGTAGATGTTTTAAAACACGATGCAGATGCAGAACAGTTTGCGAGAGCTTTTTCAAAAATGAGAGAGGAGGACAGCTATGAAAAAGTTTAAATTACAAAAAAATGTATTGCTGATCTTTTTGCTTGTCATGATCGCTGTTTCCTGTTACATGGGAATTCCAATCCGCCCGCTGCTTACGGATATGCTGATCCGACTTCCTATGAACGGTGTGTTTGTATTATCACTTCTTCCGATGCTGAATGCCGGAATGGGATTTAACTTCGGAATGCCAGTCGGGATCATAGCCGGTCTTATTAGTATCAGCACGGTTATGAACTTTGAAATCACTGGTGTGAAAGGATTTTTATGCGTGCTTCTCCTTACAATTCTTATTAGTTTTGTGTTCGGAAGAATTTATGGACGCATTTTAATAAAGGCAAGTGGAACAGAGGAGATCACAGGAAACTTTTTAGGTTTATCAATCATTCCGCTGTCCTGTATTTTATGGGTGACTATTCCATTTGACAATCCGGTCATGGTATTTCCAATCGCAGGAAAAGGAATGCGTCCAAAGATTGGGCTGGAAGGATATTTTGACAAAATCATTGAAAAAATTTTCCAGATAAAAATAGGTGGAATGATGATTCCGGTAGGATATCTCCTTTGCTTTTTTATCGTGTGCGTGATCATCTATATTATTTTTAAAAGTAATATCGGTCAAAATATGCTTGCCCTCGGTGAAAATGAAGCCTATTGCGAGATTATGGGGCTGCAATCGAATAAGATTAAGATGACGGCAATCGTTTTATCAACGATCATTGCAGGTGTAGGTATCTGTTTCTATTCACAAAGCTATGGATATCTGGAACTTTATAATGCACCGAAAGCGATCGCCTTTTCTGCAGCATCTGCGCTTCTTATCGGAGGCTGTACGGAACATAATGGAAATATTTTAAACGTGATTGTAGGTACATTGATTTTTCACGGGATTTTAGTGTTTAGTGTGCCTCTTGCAAATGAGCTGGTTGCGACAGAGCTTACCGAGATCACAAGATCTATTTTGACAAATGTCATTATCTTATTTGCAATGTTTAAAGAAACAAAAAAGGAGAAGAATGTTGAAAAAGCTTAAATCAAATCGAATTCCATTGTTATTCATTATCCTGTCTGTCATAGGATATATTGTGTCAGGAATGTCGCTTAATTTTGTTATGTCTGAAGTAGTAACAAGAATTTTGCGAAACAGCGTGATGGTATTGTCACTGATCGTTCCGATCATAGCCGGTTTGGGACTTAACTTTGCCATCAGCATTGGTGCACTGGCAGCACAGACAGCCATTCTTTTTGTATTAAATTATGGACTGGAAGGATATCCGGCACTTTTAGCGGTTGTACTTCTTTCTACAATCCTTGCTGTCGCATTTGGTTATGTGATCGGAGCAATCTTAAACCGTGTAAAAGGGCGAGAGATGATTACTTCCATCATTATCGGATATATCGGAATCAGTATCTATCAGTTAATCTTTATGGTCGGATTTGGAACGATCATTCCTGCTACAAACGAAAAATTGCTTTTAAAATCCGGACTGGGAATTCAGCATGTTGTAAACCTGGAAAGTCTGGGTGGCATTATCGATGATTGTTTGAAATTTGAAATATGGGGGATTAAATGTTCGGTGTTGAATCTTGTGATCATCACAGTAGTCAGTCTGTTCATATTTTACTTGCTTCGAAGCAAGCTCGGTATTAATATGAAAGCTGTCGGTGAAAGTATGGATAAGTCGCAGAGCCTTGGCATCGATGTGAATAAAATGAGAATCATCGCAATTATTATTTCTACGGTGCTTGCGGCTTACGGACAGATCATGTATTTACAGAATGTTGGAATGTTGAGCGTGTATACCGCGCAAAGCAATCGTGAGATTTTCTCAAGTGCGGCAATTCTGGCTGGTGGAGCCGGAATTAAAAATGCGAATATCCGCAATGTGTTTTTAGGATTATTTTTGTTCCATTTTCTGTTTATTGTATCGCCACTTGCTGGGCAGACACTGTTCTCAAGCGTTGCAATCGGAGAATATTTCCGTACGTTTATATCTTATGCAGTAATCTGTCTTGCAATTATTTTTAATGTAAAGGAGAATATATAAAGAAAAATGAGGGAAAGTTACAATGATAATTAACATTGCATTATGCGATGATGAGCAGGAATCATTAGATATACTAAAAAAGAATTAGACAAAGCAGCAGTGAAATTGATATATTGTTCTTGGATATAGACATGCCTGGTATTTCGGGACTGGAGATTGCCAAAAAGCTGCGTGAAGAAAATTCAGATATAATATTGATCTTTGTATCCGCACATGAGCAGTATGTATTTGAATCCATAGAATATAGTCCATTCAGATATATTAGAAAAAGCAGGATAGAAAAAGAACTGTTTCTAGATTTGAAAGCAGCCTATGCAAGGCTTGGAGAAATGCAGGATTCATATATTGTTATTAAAACAAGTGAAGCGGATGTTCGAATTAAGCATTCAGATATTATGTATTTTGAAACAGCAGCAAGAAAAGTTGGGGTCCACTTAAATAATGGAGAAATTTTAAATGTCAGAAAAACGATAAAAGAATTGGAAATATCAAAGGATAAAAAATATAGTTATAGAATCAATGAAGGAGAAAATACAGTTGAAATAATTGGTTACCTAAAGAAAAATGTGGATAGTTTACATATTCCGGAAAAAATAGATGGATTAAAAGTGACTTCGCTAGGAGAAGCTTCCTTTGCTTATCACGAAGAATTGAAATGTATTAAAGTACCGAAGACAGTAACAAGTATGAAGATGGCAGTATTTGGATCGAGTGTAAATCTTGAAAAAGTATATTTTGCAGGGGATGTGAAAAATATAGATGATTGGGCATTTGGAGATTTTGCGGGTACGATCGTCATTGAAAAAAATAAATGTACTAAATTATATAAATATGCTGTAGATAATAAAATTAGTATGGAATAAAATAATTGCAAAAGTTTGCGCATTGCACATGCAGAAGAATATTTGCAGACAGAAATCAAGCACAATTATTTTGACATCAATGTAGCAATGGTAAAAGTTACTTATGAAAAGGTTTAAGAATACTTTTTAAAACAATTAGCACTCGACTCTTGACAGTGCTGATAAAGTGTTGTATTGTTATATTGCAAGTAGAACAAGAGCAAAAAGGAGGTTGTCTTTATGAATATAAATAAATTTACACAGAAATCATTGCAGGCTGTGCAAGACTGTGAACGCATTGCATCTGACTATGGCAACCAGGAGATTGCACAGGAGCATTTGCTTTATGCATTATTAACACAGGATGACAGCCTGATCGCGAAATTGATGGAAAAGATGGGGCTCGATAAGAACCTTATTATTAATCGCGTGGAAGAGGCGATTACAAAACGCCCGAAAGTACAGGGTGGAAGACAGTATGTAGGACAGGATCTGAATAATGTTCTGATCCACGCAGAGGATGAGGCAAAACCGATGGGAGACGAATATGTTTCTGTTGAGCATCTCTTCCTCGCTATTATAAAATATGCAAGTAAAGATATGAAGGCACTGCTTCGTGAGATGGGTATCAGCCGGGAAGGATTCCTGCAAGCATTATCTACTGTGAGAGGCAATCAGAGGGTAACAAGTGATAACCCGGAAGATACTTATGATACGTTGAATAAATATGGTTCTGATCTGGTAGAGCGGGCAAGAGAGCAGAAACTGGATCCGGTGATCGGACGTGACTCTGAGATCCGTAATGTAGTCCGTATCCTTTCACGTAAGACGAAGAACAATCCGGTCCTAATCGGTGAACCAGGTGTTGGTAAGACAGCAGTTGTAGAAGGACTTGCACAGAGAATTGTCCGTGGTGATGTACCGGAAGGACTGAAAGACAAGACAATTTTCTCACTAGATATGGGAGCACTTGTAGCAGGTGCTAAATATCGTGGAGAATTTGAGGAACGTCTGAAAGCAGTTCTGGAAGAAGTGAAAAACAGCGATGGACGAATTATCCTGTTTATTGATGAGTTGCATACGATTGTCGGCGCTGGTAAGACGGACGGTGCAATGGATGCAGGAAATATGTTAAAACCAATGCTTGCCAGAGGTGAACTGCATTGTATCGGTGCAACAACACTGGATGAGTATCGTCAGTATATTGAAAAAGATGCGGCACTGGAACGTCGTTTCCAGCCGGTTATGGTAGAAGAGCCGACAGTGGAAGATGCAATTTCCATTCTGCGAGGACTGAAAGAACGATATGAAGTATTCCATGGAGTGAAGATCACAGATGGAGCACTTGTTGCAGCAGCAACACTCTCAGATCGTTATATTTCCGACCGTTTTCTGCCGGACAAAGCGATCGACCTTGTAGATGAAGCATGTGCCATGATCAAGACAGAACTAGATTCCATGCCTGCAGAACTGGACGAATTACAGCGTAAGATCATGCAGCTTGAGATAGAAGAAGCAGCTCTTAAGAAGGAAGACGATCGGTTGAGCCAGGACAGACTTGTACATCTGCAGGAAGAACTGGCAGAGCGCAGAGAAGAATTTGCAAGTCGTAAAGCACAGTGGGACAATGAGAAAGTCGGCGTTGAACGTGTGCAGAAGATCCGTGAGGAGATTGAGCAGATCAACAAAGAGATTGAGAAAGCACAGCATTCTTATGACTTGGAGAAGGCTGCAGAACTGCAGTATGGTAAGCTGCCACAACTGAAGAAACAGTTGGAAGATGAAGAAGCTAAAGTAAAAGATGAAGACCGCGATCTGGTACATGAAAGTGTTACCGATGATGAGATTGCGAAGATCGTATCCCGGTGGACAGGTATTCCGGTTGCCAAATTAAATGAGAGCGAGAGAAGCAAGACACTGCATCTGGCAGATGAGCTGCATAAACGTGTCATCGGTCAGGATGAAGGTGTGGAACTTGTAACCGAAGCAATCATCCGATCCAAAGCCGGAATTAAAGATCCAACCAGACCGATTGGTTCGTTCCTGTTCCTTGGACCTACCGGAGTCGGTAAGACAGAACTTGCAAAGACACTTGCAGAGAGCCTGTTTGATGATGAGAATAACATGGTGCGTATCGACATGAGTGAGTATATGGAGAAATATTCCGTATCCAGACTGATCGGAGCGCCTCCGGGATATGTCGGATATGATGAAGGTGGCCAGCTTACCGAAGCTGTCAGAAGAAAACCTTACTCAGTTGTACTGTTTGATGAGATTGAAAAAGCACACCCGGATGTATTTAATGTATTATTGCAGGTGTTGGATGATGGACGTATTACGGATTCCCAGGGACGTACTGTAGATTTTAAGAATACAATCCTGATCATGACATCCAATATTGGTTCCCAGTATCTGCTGGATGGAATTAATGAAGATGGAACGATCAAACCAGAAGCACAGGAAATGGTTATGAATGACCTGCGTGCACATTTCAGACCGGAATTTTTGAACCGTCTGGACGAGACGATTTTATTCAAACCATTGAACAAAGATAACATTTATCATATAATTGACTTACTTGTAAAAGATGTAAACAGACGTCTGGCAGACAAAGAGATTTCCCTTTCCCTGACAGAAGCTGCAAAGAATTATGTAGTGGAAGGTGGTTACGATCCGACTTACGGAGCACGTCCGCTGAAGAGATATTTGCAGAAGCATGTTGAGACACTGGCAGCAAAACTGATGCTGGAAGGTGAGATCCGGGCAGGTGAGACTATTGTGATTGATGTTGAGAATGAAAAACTTGCTGCGCATATTCAGGAATATATGCAGGTGGTACCAGAGTCTGACTTATAAGGAGCGATAAGATGCCACGGATAATCTTCCATATAGATGTGAACTCTGCGTATTTAAGCTGGAGTGCAGTGGAACAATTGAAGAATGGAGCGGAGACGGATCTGCGTAAGATACCGGCTATCATCGGAGGCGACAGAGCTTCCAGACATGGAGTCGTGCTTGCCAAATCCATTTCCGCTAAGAAGTATGGCATCCGCACAGGGGAACCCGTTGTGGATGCCATTCGTAAGTGTCCGAATCTTGTGATCGCACCGCCGGATCACAGACTCTATTCGGATTACAGCAGAAAATTGATGACATTTCTGCGCGGTTATACGGATCAGATCGAACAGGTCAGCGTAGATGAGTGTTATATGGATTTTACAGAGAGCGCGCCGCGTTTTTTCTCACCGATGGAAGGCGCTTTAGAGATTAAAAATGAAGTCCGCAGACAGTTTGGATTTACTGTGAATGTTGGAATATCGGAAAATAAACTGCTGGCAAAGATGGCATCGGATTTTGAAAAACCGGATAAAGTACATACGTTATTTCCGGATGAGATTAAGGAGAAAATGTGGCCGCTTCCAATCGGAGAACTTTTTATGGCGGGCAGGTCGAGTGTGGAATATTTACAGAAGCTGGAGATCCGCACGATCGGAGATCTGGCACAGATGAATCCGGAACTACTGGAGATACATCTGAAAAGCCACGGGCGCAAACTATGGGAATTTGCCAATGGTATGGACAATTCGCCGGTAGAACCGGTACGTCAGGAGGCAAAAGGAATTGGCAACTCTATTACACTGCCGCAGGATGCAAAGACAGAAGAAGAGGCGTGTGAAGTGCTGGGAAAACTGGCAGGAAGCGTAGGAAGGAGACTCAGGAAAGCTGGGCAGAAAGCCGGAATGATCAGTGTGGAGATTAAGTATTATAATTTTGAAAATAGTTCCCACCAGACACAGCTGGAGAGAGCAACCAATGAGGATGCCAGAATTTACGAGACAGCAGCAGAATTATTCCGGGAAATGTGGAAAAAACAACCCATTCGTCTGCTGGGAATCCGAAGTTCCAAGTTGACGGATGCGTCTGCACCAGAACAGCTTACCATATTTGAAGTACAGCCGGAGATGGAGAAAAGGAAGAAAGCCAGTGAAAAGAAAGCAAAGCTGGAGCAGGCTTTAAAGGAAATACGTGGAAGATATGGAGAAGAAGCCGTGATCCGCGGCAGTAATATGGAAGAAAAGCGGGAAAAAGAAAAATGATGAAAAAAAAGATTTTTGCAGCAGTGGGAATGTTATTGCTTGTGATCGGACTATGTGGAGCAAAAAGCTATATGAGACAGATGAAAATAAGAGAGAATGAAGAAGTACAGAAAATAGAAAAGCAAAAAGAAGTGGCACAGGAAAGAAAAGAAGCAATGGAGCAACGAAAAAAGCAGGAAGAAGAAAAAAAACAGAAAGCAAAAGAACAGCAGAAAATAATAAAAAGACAGAAAAAGATACAGATCTGTATTGATCCGGGGCATTATTCAAAAAAGAATGAAGTCTATGAAAACGGAAAAGTTGTTTACTGTGAAGGCAATTTTACATTGCAGGTGGCAAAAGAACTGAAAAAGATACTGGAAGAACGATATGGGGTGATTGTACATTTGACACGTACCAGCGGCAATATCTGTATCAACGGATACGAGAATCTGGCACTGGATTCCGGAAAGATCAGCCTGCGCGGTGAGGCGGCAAAAGGCATGGATCTCTTTATTTCACTCCATACGAATGCTAATCTGGAACATGCCAACGGTGTGGATACGAACAGACAGCCAATTGGCATTACAAAGCCAATTGTGATTGTTAATACTGTTGCAATGGAAAGTAAACAGGCACTTAGGGTGGCAAATGCAATCGGAACCAGTCTGGCAGTTTCCAATGCAAAATTAGGAATCAGCACACAGGAAAAGTTTCACACAGTAAGTGGAAAAGATGATATACTGAACTGGACAGATGCCTATAATGATAGTGTGGATAAAGAAGGAACGGTCTGTGCCCGTCGTGGAAATAATGGTGATTATTACGGCGTATTAAGGGGCGCATCGAATGTTGCGGTACCGGGAATGATCGTGGAGCATGGTTTCCATACCGTACCGAAGATGCGTAAGCTGGCAGCAGATGGAACGCTGGCAAAGGAATGGGCAGAAGCAGATGCGAAAGGAATCGCAGAAGGAATGAGATTGGAGGAGGAATAACAATGTTTTGTGCAAATTGTGGCTCTGAGCTGGAAAAGGGTGCCAGATTCTGTCCGGAATGTGGTGCACCGGTAGAACCGGTACAGCCGGAGAAAACCGTACAGAATCCGGGAAATACACAGGCATCCGGACAGATACCACCAGCAGGTGGAAGAACAACATCCGGACAGACACCGGCATCACCGAAGAAGAATCAGACAGTTATTATTGCAGCGGTTATCGCAGCAGTTGTATTGATTATCGGTGGCGGCTTATTATATGGGACGGTTGGTCTTGCATGGCAGAAGAACAGTGCAGTGTCAAAGATTGAGAAAGCCGGTCTTAAAGATTATCAGTCGGAAGAAGCAAGGCTGGCAGCAGAATGGGAGAATCTTGGTGTACTGGATTTTGGCGGTAAAAGAGCTGTTGTTAAAGAACTGAAAGAACTTAAAAAAGGTGTGGATGCATTTCAGGACTGTGCGTCAGAACTGTCAGAGATGGAGAAAGAGAAAAAACAGTATGATCTGGATTCTGAAAGTTACAGCGCATATGAAAGTGCATTAAAAGAATGTCGCAGTGCAATTAAGAAAAAAGAAGGCAAAAAGACACAGACAACTTATAAGAATGCTGTGAAAGCATTGGAAGCATTAAAAAGCGCAGATGACCAATATATTTCTGATCAGGTATCTATGTATGAAAATGTAGATCTTTCCGAGGCATCGTCCAAAGAAGTAAGCAGTTATAAGACGATTTTAAAAGAGATTCAGAGCCTGACAAAAGAAAAGACGAGAAATTACAAATCTATCCAGAAAACATTTGCAAAGATGGATCAGGCAATCTATCTGTATATCGATCCGAAGAATCCGCTGGATGTTACAGTTCAGCAGGTGGATGCGTCTGCATTTCCGAAGATCCGTCTGTATCTGAGTGTGAAAGATGGCAATACCGGAGAAGTACCGAAGAAGCTCAGTAATTCGCTTTTCTATATTAAGAAAAAAGATGCAAATGCAAAATATGTGAAGCAGATAATTACTTCTGCCGGACAGTTAAATGAAAAAGAAGCGCTGAAGGTAGATATGGTTGCAGATGTCAGCGGAAGTATGGATGGTGGACCGCTGGATGAAGCAAAACAGATCATGTCAGATTTTGTAAACAGTGTGCAGTTTGACGCCGGAGACAAAGTGGAACTTACATCATTCTCTACAGGAGTCTGCCTGGAACGGAAATTTACCGATGATGCCAGCGATCTTGTGAACTGTATTAACCAGTTGCAGACAGAAGAAGAGACCAGTCTGTACGATGCTTTATATACTTCCGTAGAACGTGTTGCGGCGCAGAATGGAGCCAGATGCGTGATCGCATTTACTGACGGACAGGATAATCACAGTAATTGCAGCCCGGATACCGTGATCCGGACAGCAAACCGTTATCATGTACCGATTTTTATTATCGGAATCGGAGGTTATGATTACAATGATGCAAGATATATTGCGGAACAGACTGGTGGAGCTTATTATAGTGTTACAGATGTAAATGGCATGAAGAGTATTTACGATCAGGTTTATGAAATGGAAAAACAACTTTACATGGTTGAGTTTGAAGACAAATCTGACATGAAGCTGGAAAGTAAAGCAGATATCGAAGCAGGATATAAGAGTGTGGAATATGGCGGCTCCTGCAAATACAGCTATACACCGAATGTATTGTTAAGCGCCAAGAGTGCAGATATTTATAAGGATGGACCGGAGGCGGTTGTGGAAGGTTATCTGAAGAATTTTGCAGAAGCAATGAATACAAATGATTTTTCAAAGATTTCCGGATATCTGAAGAATGGAAGCCCGATTTACAAAGAACAGGAGAAATATGTTCAGCGTAAAATTTCTGAACAATTGGATTCTTATGAACTGACAGATGTAAAATACAGCGGTAAGAATAAGTGCAAGATTTCTACAAGAGAGACTTATTATGTGCAGGTGGCAGGTAAACCGCTGCAGCTTATGACACAGGAGTGTACTTATGTGCTTGAGAAAAATGGAAATGACTGGGAGATGACATCTTTCGCAGATATTAAAGTTACAGACCGGATCAATCAGTAAATGCCTGTCTGGCACGAAGATTGCAGAGGATGGAAGAGGAAACTCTGAAATGAAAATATTCAAAACAGGGTGTTGACAAAGTTAAAATCCAGGGATATAATGTGAAACATAAGAGCAGTTGCGAATTATATTTTTATAGTTTGCAGCTGTTTTTTTGTCGTTTTGACGTATGGAAGAAAGATATAAATTCAGATGGGAGGTTATCAAAATGAAAAAAATGAACTGGAAAGAATTGATGATTGATGTTTTGGTGGATATTGTAGCGGGTATGATCATTGCAATCGGTATTTACAATTTTGCTTTAAATGCGAATTTTCCGGTAGCAGGATTTTCTGGTATTGCGATTATCTTATATCACCTGTTTGGTATCCCGGTTGGAGCCGGTACAATTTTGTTAAATATCCCGGTTTCAATTTTATGTTATAAATTCCTTGGAAAGAAGTTTTTCTTTGTTTCAGTAAAAACAACGATCATTTCGTCCCTTTTAATGGACTATGTAGCACCGCTGCTTCCGGTATATAACGGCAACAGACTGCTGGCAGCATTATGTATGGGTGTGCTTTGTGGAATCGGTTATGCGATGATCTTCATGCGCGGTTCTTCCACAGGCGGACAGGATTTCATCAGCGTTTCTATTAAACAGGTAAAACCGCACATGACACTGGGCGTGATCACATTTGCACTTGATATTACAACAATCATCCTCGGAACAGTTATCGTATTCAAAGACGTAGACGGACTGATCTATGGTGTGATTGTTACTTATCTGATGGCAACTGTAATGGACCGCATTATGTATGGTATTGATGAAGGAAAGATGACACTGATTGTAACAGAACGTGGAGAAGAGCTTGCAAAAGAGATTGATGCATATTCAGGAAGAGGTTCCACAATCTTAAAAGGTATGGGAAGTTATTCCAAAGCAAATAAAGATGTTGTTATGTGTGCATGCAACAACAAGCAGATGTATTCAATTAAGAAACTTGTACATGAATTAGATCCGAAAGCATTTACCATTATTATGGAATCCAATGAAGTTGTAGGAGAAGGCTTCAAGGAAGAATTGCCGGATATTGATCTGTAGAAAATATTATATAAATTAAAAAAAGGAACTGTCGTAACAGATGGTTCTTTTTGTTTATACGAAGTCGAGCAGAAGTTAATCTGCTCGATTTATGGCGACAAAGCAATTACAATGAATAAGAGAAAAGGACCATCGCACGTTAGTGCAATAGCCCTTAATATAAATACAGATAGATTTATTTCGCGTATAATTTTACAACTTCAACAGCTACGTCAACTGTCTGATCCATACCTTCGACTGTGATGTGCTCGTACGGTCCATGGTATGCATGTCCACCGGTACCAAGGTTCGGGCAAGGAAGTCCTTTGAAGCTTAACTGGCATCCGTCTGTACCACCACGAATTGGCATTACAAGTGGTGTCACATCTGCATTCTCACATGCCTGTTTTGCATTGTCGATCAGGTGCATGCATGTCTCAATAATCTCAGCCATGTTGCGGTACTGCTCTGTGATCGTGAGAGTAACAGTGCCTTCGCCCCATTTTTCATTCAGATCTTTTTCAATCAGGCGGAGTGTTTTCTTCTTAGCTTCAAAAAGTAATTTGTCATGATCTCTGACAATATAATGAAGCTCTGCTTCTCCGACTTCACCTTTCATACTTACGAGGTGATAGAAGCCTTCGTAGTCTTCAGTTCCTCTTGGTGTCTCCATAGAAGGAAGTGCATTGTTGATCTCCATAGCTACAAGACTCGCATTGATCATTGTATCTTTGGAAGATCCCGGATGTACGTTGAATCCTTTGATTACGAAATCAGCTTTGCATGCGTTAAAGTTTTCATACTGGATTTCACCTTCTGTGTCTCCGTCCAGTGTGTAACCGTAGTCTGCATCAAAACGTTCTACATCGAAATGAGAAGCGCCGGTTCCAATCTCTTCATCCGGAGTAAATGCAACACGGATCGGTCCGTGAGGAATATTCTCTTCATTCAGATGTTCGATCATTGTAAGAATCTCGGCGATTCCGGCTTTATCGTCGGCACCGAGAACGGTTGTACCATCTGTTGTAATCAGTGTACGTCCTTTCAGGCTTGTAAGATGTGGAAAGTTCTGCACACTTAAGACAAGACCGCTATCCCCAAGTTTAAGATCCTGTCCGTTATAGTTCTCTGTGATAACTGGTGTGATATCGTGGTCACAGAAATCAGATACGGTATCCATATGAGCGATGAAACCGATCTTCGGTTTGTCTTCATATCCAGCTGTTGCCGGAAGTTTTCCATACAGATAACATTGGTCGTCCAGATAAACATCTACAAGACCAAGTTCTTTCATCTCTGTCTCCAGGATTCTTGCAAGGTCAAACTGACATGTGGAAGACGGAACAGTGTCACTGTTCTCATCACTAGGTGTACGGACAACAACGTACTTTAATAGTCTTTCATAAGCTTTCATAAGTTGATTCCCCTTTTCTTGTATATAGTTTCTGCAAAAGATTATAACACATTTGCAGGAAGATGGACAGGAAAATTATCCCGGAGCAGTTCTTGTACTGTAGTGGAAAATGTTTTATAATAAGGATTACGAAAAAAATGAATGAAATGATGCAGGAGGCACAACGCATGAAATTAACCAGTTTATTGGAACGTTTGGAATATGAAGTCCGTCAGGGAAGTGATGAGATCGAAGTGACAGAACTTGTCAACGATTCGCGCAAAGTGACGGAAGGCAGTGTATTTGTATGTATTAGCGGAGCTGTATCGGATGGACATACTTATGTAGAAGAAGTCGCCGGTAAAGGCGCAAAAGCAGTGATTGTAGAAAAGCCGGTAGAAGCACCGGAAGGAGTGACTGTTATCCATGTAGATGATACCAGATATGCGCTGGCACTGATGTCAGCGGCTTATTTTGGATATCCGGCAGAAAAACTGCATGTGATCGGAATTACCGGTACAAAAGGAAAGACAACGACAACATATATGGTGAAGTCTATTCTTGAAGCAGCCGGACATAATGTCGGACTGATCGGAACGATTGAGGCAGTTATTGGAGACAAGACAATTCCGGCGAATAATACAACACCGGAGTCCTTTACAATCCACAAATATTTTGCAGAGATGGTAGAGGCAGGTTGTGACAGTGTTGTAATGGAAGTTTCTTCACAGGGATTGATGCTTCACCGTACCGCAGGAATCCAGTTTGAGATTGGTATATTCACTAACCTTGGAGAAGACCACATCGGACCGAATGAGCACAAAGATTTTGAAGATTACAAACGCTGCAAAGGTATTTTATTTACCCAGTGTAATCTTGGAATTGCAAATGTAGATGACAAGTGGTACAAGGATGTATTTAAAAATGCAACATGCCGCGTGGAGACGTTCGGATTTTCAGAGGAAGCAGATTTAAGAGCAGTAGATGTGAAACACGTTTCAAGACCAGGATACCTTGGCATGCATTATCATGTAACCGGACTTCTGGACATGGATGTGGAAGTAGACATTCCGGGAGAATTCAGCGTATACAATTCTCTTACGGCAATTGCAGTATGCAGACATTTCAGAGTACCGGAGGAAGATATTAAGAAGGCATTAAAGGCTGCAAAAGTCAAAGGACGTGTGGAAATGATCAAAGTTGCGGATGATTTTACACTGATGATCGACTATGCGCACAATGCAATGAGTCTGGAAAGTTTGTTAAATACGATGCGCGATTACAATCCGGGACGTCTTGTAACCGTATTTGGCTGCGGTGGAAACCGTTCCAAGACAAGACGCTACGAGATGGGAGAAGTTTCCGGTAAATTATCTGATTTCACAATCATTACATCGGATAATCCACGTTTTGAAGAGCCACAGGATATTATCGATGACATTATTACAGGTATGAAGAAAACAGACGGCAAATATATAGCAATCTGTGACAGAAAAGAAGCAATCCGTTATGCAATCGAACATGGTCAGCCGGGAGATGTCATCATCATTGCCGGAAAGGGACATGAGACGTATCAGGAGATCAAAGGCGTAAAATATGATATGGATGATCGTGTGCTGATCCGTGAAGTATTAGAAGAACAAAAATAAAGGAGCAAGATGTACGCTGATATTATCATAGACATCACGCATGAAAAATTAGATAAAGTATTTCAATATAGCATCCCTTCCCGGTTAGAAGGGATGCTTGAGGTTGGAACAGAAGTTGTTGTTCCGTTTGGAAGAGGCAACAAAGAAACACACGGCTATGTTATCGCATTTTCGGAAAAGACAGATTATGATCCGGCAAAGATCAAGGAGATTACAGGAAAAGCGGAAGAAAGTATGGCAATTGAGGGGAAACTGGTTGCATTGGCGGCATGGATGAAGGAGCATTACGGCGGAACTATGATCCAGGCGCTGAAGACTGTTCTTCCTGTAAAGAAGAAAGAGAAGATCCGACAGAAGCGCACGGTGCACCTGCTTTTAGATGAAGAAGCCGGAAAGCGCCAGCTGGATATTTATCTGCATAAGAACCAGAAAGCAAGAGCCAGACTGCTGGCAGGACTTCTGGATCAGCCGGTACAGGAATACGAACTGCTGACGAAGAAACTGAATGTGACAGGTACCGTGATCCGCACGCTGGAAGAACAGAAGATTCTTACTGTTGAATATGAAGATATGCTGCGTAATCCGGTCGATTATCAGAAAAAGACTGGAAAGCAGATCGTTTACACCGAAGAGCAGGAGAGAGCGATCCGTACTTTCGTGCAGGATTATCAGGCAGGAAAACGAAAGACATATCTCCTTTATGGAATTACCGGAAGTGGTAAGACAGAAGTCTATATGGAAATGATCGAACAGATCGTAAAAATGGGAAAACAGGCGATTGTGCTGATTCCGGAGATTGCACTTACTTATCAGACGGTAATGCGATTTTATGGAAGATTTGGCGACAGGGTATCTATTCTCAATTCCAGATTGTCACCGGGAGAACGTTTTGATCAGTTAGAGAGGATCAGACGTGGAAAAGTCGATGTGATGATCGGACCAAGGTCGGCACTGTTTACACCATTTTCTGATCTGGGACTGATCGTGATTGATGAAGAACAGGAATCGGCTTACAAAAGTGAGCAGGTGCCAAGGTATCATGCCAGAGAGACAGCAGTTGCAAGAGCGACGATGGAAGGAGCGAGTGTCGTGCTCGGTTCAGCAACTCCTTCCGTGGATGCTTATTTTAAGGCGAAGCAGGGAGAATACACATTGCTGGAACTTACCAGAAGAGCGAAGGGACAGAATCTGGCAAGCGTATATACCGTGGATATGCGGGAAGAATTAAAAAAAGGAAACCGTTCCATTATCAGCGACCGTTTAAAAGAACTGATTGAAGACCGTTTACAGAAGCATCAGCAGATCATGTTGTTTTTGAACCGGCGCGGTTATGCGGGATTCGTTTCTTGCAGGTCCTGCGGATATGTAGTAAAATGTCCTCATTGCGATGTGTCGCTGTCGGCACACCGCGGAGGGAAATTGGTCTGTCATTACTGTGGCTATGAGACGAAGCAGATGAACCGGTGTCCCGAATGTGGTTCCGGTTATATCGGAGGCTTCAAAGCAGGCACACAGCAGATCGAGGAACTGATAAAAAGGATGTTTCCGCAGGCTGGCGTGCTTCGGATGGATCTGGACACAACAAAATCAAAGGACGGACATGAGAAGATCCTGGCTGCATTTGCAAACCATGAAGCAGATATTCTGATCGGTACACAGATGATCGTCAAAGGACATGATTTCCCGGAGGTGACGCTGGTAGGTGTGCTGGCAGCGGATCTGTCACTGTATTCAAATGACTATCAGTCGGCAGAACGTACGTTCCAGCTGTTGACGCAGGCAGCCGGCAGAGCAGGCAGGGGATCCGCCGGGGGCGAAGTTGTCATACAGACGTATAGCCCGGAGCATTACAGTATCCAGAGAGCGGCAGCTCAGGATTATGATGGCTTTTATGAAGAAGAGATCAACTACAGGAGTCTGATGGGGTATCCACCGGTGCATCAGCTTCTTGCAGTCTGGATGAGTGGAAGTGAAGAAGAGCATCTGAAGAAAGCGGCAGGATATTTAAAAGAATTTACAGAGCGGCTCAACCGGCAGAAGAAACTGGCGATTATCGGACCGACTGCTCCGTTTATTGAAAAAGTAAATGACAGATACCGACAGCTTATCTATATTAAAAGTGAAGAATACAAATTCCTGATCGAAGCAAAAGATCTTATGGAACAGTATATAGAGATGAATTCAGGCTTTCGAAGCCTTCGGATTCAATTTGATTTTAACCCAATGAGTACAATGTAAACAGGAGAGAAGAGAGATGGCAATTAGAAAAATCCGTGAGTTAGGCGATGAGGTCCTGACAAAACCATGTAAAGAAGTAACGAAGATGACACTTCGTACAAAGATTCTGATCAACGATATGTTAGATACGATGTATGAGGCGATGGGAGTTGGTCTTGCAGCACCGCAGGTCGGTATTTTAAAGAGAATCGTAACAATTGATATCGGTGAAGGACCGATCGTCCTTATTAATCCGGAGATTCTGGAGACTTCCGGTGAGCAGACCGGAGAAGAAGGATGCTTAAGTGTTCCGGGAAAAGCAGGACTTGTGACAAGACCGAATTATGTCAAAGTAAAAGCACTGAACGAAGACATGGAAGAGATCGTACTGGAAGGAGAAGAACTTCTTGCCAGAGCTTTCTGCCATGAGATCGATCATCTGGATGGTAAGATGTATGTTGACCTTGTGGAAGGCGGACTTCACGATGTGGAGCCATATGAGGAGGAAGTTTAATGAAAGTCATTTTTATGGGGACTCCGGATTTTTCCGTAGGAACATTAGAGGCACTCATTGAAGCGGGACACGAAGTGGCACTTGTCGTAACGCAGCCGGATAAACCAAAGGGACGCGGCGGCAAGATGCAGTATACACCGGTGAAAGAAGTGGCAGTTGCCCACAATATTCCGGTCTATCAGCCGAAGAGAATCCGCGAGCCGGAATGTATAGAAGAATTAAGAAAATACAATGCAGATATTATGGTGGTTATTGCATTTGGTCAGATTTTACCAAAAGAGATACTGGAAATGACACCGTACGGATGCGTGAATGTGCACGCTTCGCTGCTTCCGAGTTATCGCGGTGCTGCACCAATCCAGTGGGCAGTGATCAATGGAGAGAAAGTATCCGGTGTAACGACCATGCAGATGAATGAAGGGCTGGATACCGGAGATATGTTATTGAAAGTAGAGATTCCGCTGGATGAGAAAGAGACGGGCGGAAGCCTGCATGATAAACTGGCAGAAGCCGGAGCACGGTTATGCGTAGAGACATTAGATGCATTAAAAGCCGGAACGGTAACGCCTGAAAAACAGGGTGATAGCCCGACCGCTTATGCGAAAATGCTCGATAAGCACATGGGGAAGATTGACTGGAAGATGTCTGCAAAAGAAATTGAGAGACTGATCCGTGGACTGAATCCATGGCCGAGTGCGTATACGAGATGGAATGAGAATGATAAAGGAATGAAGATCTGGGAAGCAGAAGTAGCAGAAGGGCAGACAGGTAAGGCTGCCGGTACAGTAGTAGAAGTCGCAAAAGACGGATTCTTTGTACAGACAGGAGACGGACTTCTGAAAATCACTGCACTGCAGATCCCGGGGAAAAAGAGAATGGATGCGGCAGCATTTCTGAGGGGATATCAGATGGAAACAGGAACGGTTCTTTAATTTTAAGGAGGAATTACTATGTATTATCCAATGTTTTATGATCCAACATATATCCTTGTAATGATCGGAGTTGTTATTTGTCTTCTTGCTTCGGCAAAGATGAATTCGACTTTTTCAAAATATTCCCGCGTGCGTAGTCACTCGGGAATGACAGGAAAAGAAGCGGCAGAAGCGCTTCTTCACAGAGAAGGTATTTATGATGTAAGAGTGGAATATGTCGCAGGTAATCTGACGGATCATTATGATCCGAGATCAAAAGTACTTCGTTTATCCGATGCAACTTACCAGCAGACATCGGTTGCAGCAATCGGAGTTGCAGCTCATGAATGTGGTCATGCGATCCAGCATGCAAGAGGATATGCACCGCTGTCTATCCGTAGTGCGCTTGTACCGGTTGCTAATTTTGGAAGTTCGATCGCCTGGCCGCTTATCATCATCGGACTGATCATGAACAGCCAGACATCCCAGCTGTTTCTGAATCTTGGTGTGATTGCATTTTCAATGGCAGTATTGTTTCAGATTGTAACACTGCCGGTAGAGTTTAATGCGTCAAGAAGAGCACTTAAGATTCTTGGCAATACCGGAATGTTATATCCGGATGAAGTAAGAGAAACAAGAAAAGTATTGACGGCAGCAGCCCTGACTTATGTCGCAGGAGCAGCTTCCGCAATTTTACAGTTATTAAGACTGATCATGATCTCCAATTCTAGAAGAGACTGATCGGTATAGGACAAGATATGTAGGAGGACAGGTATGGCATCATCAGTAAGCAGCCGTGAACTCATACTTGAGACACTGCTTATGATCACAAGAGACGGGCAGTACAGTCACATTGCCTTAAAAAATGTACTGGATCAGTACCAGTATCTGGATAAAAAAGAAAGGGCTTTTATTACAAGAGTCGTCAACGGAACACTGGAGCATATGGTTGAGATTGATGCAATACTGAACCGGTTTTCCAAAGTAAAAGTAAATAAAATGAAACCGGTGATCCGTACGATCCTACGAAGTAGTGTTTACCAGATGCGATATATGGATAGTGTACCGGATCGTGCAGTATGCAATGAAGCAGTGAAAGTTGCAGCGAAAAGAGGATTTGTGAATCTGAAAGGTTTCGTCAATGGCGTCTTAAGGACGATAAGCCGGAACAGGGAAGACATACAGCTACCGGATAAGACAGATATGGTAGCTTATCTGTCGATTGTATATTCGCTGCCGGAGTGGCTTGTAAAACAGTGGCTTGCAGTATACGATGCAGATACAGTAGAGACGATGGGAAAGGCATTTCTGGAAAATAAAAAGACAACTATCCGCAAGAGCCCGAAAGCTGGTGACACAACAGAGTTTGTGAAGCGTCTGGAGACAGAAGGCGTTATCGTAGAACCGGAAACACAGATGAAGGATGTGTTTTATATTTCCGGATATGATTACCTGGAGAAATTACAGACTTTCCGGAATGGCGAATTCTATGTGCAGGATATAAGCTCCATGCAGGTAGCAGAATGGGCAGATCCAAAAGCCGGAGACGTGATCATCGACGTGTGTGCCGCGCCCGGTGGCAAATCCATTCATCTTGCAGAAAAACTGGATGGAACGGGCATGGTGGAAGCAAGAGATCTGACGGAATACAAAGTAGAACTGTTGCAGGAAAATATAGAGCGGAGCGGTCTTACGAACATTTGCGCCAGAGTGCAGGATGCGACGGTAAAGGATCCGGAATCCGTGGGAAATGCGGATATTGTAATTGCGGATCTTCCTTGCTCCGGACTTGGTATTCTTGGCCGTAAACCGGATCTTCGTTATAAGATGACACCAAAGATGCAGGAAGAGCTGGTTAAATTACAAAGAGAGATTTTAAAAGTAGTATGTGAATATGTGAAACCGGGTGGAAAGCTTCTTTACAGTACGTGTACCATTCATAAAGCTGAAAATGAAGATAATACAGCCTGGTTTCAAAAAGAACATCCGGAATTTCATTTGCAAAAAGAGAAGCAGATACTTCCGGGAATTGACATTGGAGACGGCTTTTATATAGCTATGTTCCAGAGGGAGAACCATGAGTAAAAAAGATATAGCATCTTATAATTATGAAGAATTAACAGAGGAAATGAACCGGATCGGTACAAAGTCTTTCCGCGGGAAACAGATTTATTCCTGGCTGCACGAAAAACTGGTGGATTCTTTTGAAGAGATGACCAATCTTCCAAAGAATCTCAGAGAAAAGTTGGATGAAGAATATGAGATCCGTCAGGTTTCGGTTGTAAAAAGACAAATTTCCAAAATGGATCCGACAGAGAAATTTCTGTTTGAACTGGATGACGGAAATATGATCGAAAGTGTTCTGATGAAATACAACTATGGCAATTCAGTCTGTATTTCATCGCAGGCAGGCTGCCGTATGGGCTGTCGTTTCTGTGCATCGACAATAGATGGACTGGAACGGAATCTTACAGCATCAGAGATGTTACGACAGATTTATGCGATACAGAAGATCACCGGGGAGCGGGTATCGAATATCGTAGTCATGGGAAGTGGCGAACCGTTAGATAACTATGATAATTTTGTACGGTTTGTACATATGATCAGTGATGAACACGGGCTTCATATCAGTCAGAGAAATATTACGGCATCAACCTGCGGAATCATCCCGAATATGTTGCGGCTTGCCGAAGAAGGACTGCAGATCACACTTGCACTTTCTCTGCATGGTTCTAATCAGGAGAAGCGTAAGAAACTGATGCCGGTTGCGAATAAATATGAACTGACGGACGTGCTGAAAGCCTGTGACGTTTATTTTGAAAAAACAGGACGAAGAGTTACATTTGAATACAGTCTTGTAAAGGATGTCAACGATCAGGACGAGGATGTGAAGGAGTTGGCAGCGATGTTAAAAAACCGGAACTGTCATCTGAATTTGATTCCGGTTAATCCAATCCGGGAACGTGATTTTAAGAAACCGGATGGCAAAAATGCCCGTGATTTCAAAAATAAACTTGAAAAAAACGGAATAAATGTTACTATTAGAAGAGAAAGAGGCTCAGATATTGACGGAGCCTGCGGACAGTTAAGACGACGTTATAAAACCGCGAAAAAGGAGAACTAGATGAAAATATATGCAATGACCGATGTGGGTAGAAAAAGAGAAGTCAATCAGGACTTTGTATATGTAACAGATAAACCGGTGGGACCGTTCCCGAATCTTCTGGTAGTCGCAGATGGAATGGGAGGCCATAAAGCCGGTGATTTTGCGTCTAAATATACAGTAAAAGTACTCCATGAAGAACTGGAGAAGACAGTGCTTAAGAAGCCGGAAGAGATCCTTAAGGAGATAGTAATAACTGCCAATCATGAGCTTATTAAAGCAGCGCAGTCGGATGTGAAATTGGAAGGAATGGGTACAACACTGGTTGTTGCTACTGTTATCGGTAATACATTATATTTTTCAAATGTAGGAGACAGTCGTCTGTATCTGATCAATGATAAGATCAAACAGATTTCCAAAGACCACTCTCTTGTAGAAGAGATGGTAAGACTTGGAGGAATCAAAGCAGAAGAAGCCAAGAATCACCCGGATAAGAATATTATCACAAGGGCGATCGGTGTGAAAGAAGATGTAGAAGCAGATATTTATGAATATCGTCTGAGAAAGGGAGACATCATTCTGATGTGTACAGACGGACTCAGCAACATGGTAGAAGATGAGGACATGTTTGACATCGTTAAGGGAGCCAGAGATATTGTTGAGGCAGTTCATATGCTGATAGAGAAAGCGAACAGTAATGGCGGGAGAGATAATATAGGGGTGGTTATGGCAGAGCCACTTGCAGATGAGGTGAGCGTATGGTAAAAGACGGAATATTTCTGGGTAACCGTTATGAGGTGCTGAGCAAGATTGGCGCCGGTGGAATGGCGGATGTATATAAGGGGAAAGATACGATGCTGAATCGCTATGTTGCGATCAAAGTATTGAAGAAAGAATATCGGGAAGATGAGAATTTCGTCCGTAAATTCCGGACAGAAGCGCAGTCCGCAGCGGGACTTCTGAACCCGAACGTTGTAAATGTCTATGATGTAGGCGAGGACCGGGGACTGTATTATATGGTTATGGAACTGGTCGAAGGAATCACGCTGAAAGAGTATATTGAAAGAAAGGGCAGATTATCTCACAAAGAGATTATCAGCATCGCAATACAGATGTGCACTGGTATCGGTGCAGCACATGCGGCAAATATCATTCACCGCGATATCAAACCGCAGAATGTAATTATTTCCAGAGACGGCAAAGTTAAAGTAACAGATTTCGGAATTGCAAAAGCTACTACATCGAATACGATCAGTACGAACGCAATGGGCTCAGTACATTATACATCACCGGAGCAGGCAAGAGGCGGATTCAGTGATGCGAAGAGTGATATTTATTCGATTGGTATTACGCTGTATGAGATGGCAACCGGTCAGGTACCGTTTGACGGAGATTCGACCGTATCTGTTGCAATGAAACACCTGCAGCAGGAAATCACACCGCCGTCAGAACTGGTTCCGGATATTCCGTACAGTCTGGAACAGATTATTTTAAAATGTACACAGAAAAACGGAGAACGCCGTTATCCGAATACAACACAGCTGATTCAGGATCTGAAACGTTCACTGGTAGATCCGGATGGAGATTTCGTAGTGATCCCGCCGCTTGGCAATGCCGACACCGTAATCATCACGGATGAAGAACTGGACGATATCCGTAGTGGTTATGATGATGATTATGACGACGAGGATTACGATGACAACAAAGGCTATGGCGATGATTATGATGATGAAGACTACGATGATGATTATGACGACAAAGGCTATGGCAGCAAAGGTTACGGAGACGATGATTATGACGATGATGTATATGACCGGAAAAAGTCCCGCAAGAAAAAAGGCGGCGAAGATGTAAATCCAGGTATGCGTAAGCTTATGAAGATTCTTATGGTTGTTGTCGTGATCATTATTCTGTTCGTTGTTGTCTTTGCAATCGGCAAAGCTACCGGTATCTTCAAAGGATTTAATTCCGGAGTTACAGCAGAAGAGACAGACAGCAAAGTAAAAGTTCCGAATGTTGTTGGAATGACAGAAGAAGATGCAAAAGCAGCGCTGAACAAAAAAGGACTTGGATGTCATGTCACATATGAAGAATCTGATAAATATGAAAAAGGTAAAGTCTGCGAGCAGAAGACAGAAGCCGGAACAAAAGTAGCGAAGAATACAAGAATTGATATTGTTGTATCTTCAAAGAAGATAGAAGATACGATCCAGATACCGGATGTATCCGGTATGGATGAATCCGAAGCGCAGCGCACACTGGAAGAAAAAGGTCTTACAGTTGGATCTTCCCAGTTTGTATATAGCAGCCAGTATGATGAGGGCGAAGTTATCGGAACAGATCCGGTAGCAGGAACAAGTGTAACCGCAGATCAGGAAGTGGTAATGAAAGTCAGCAAAGGCTCTGAGAAGATTTCTGTGCCAAGTCTTGTAGGCAAGACAGATTCGGAAGCACAGTCTGCGATCAAGTCAGCAGGACTGAAAGTTGGGACGGTTACTTACCAGTACAGTGATGAGACAGAAAAAGGCTACGTTGTGTCTCAGTCTCCGTACAGTGGTAACAAAGTAAATGCCGGATCAACAGTAAATATTGTTGTCAGCAAAGGAAAGAAACCGGAGGATAAGATCACTGTCCAGAATTTCAGTGGCAGTGATGAAGAAGAACTGTTAAGTTGGGCTTCTGAGAATGGACTGAATGCAAGCAAACAGCGGAGCGAGTACAGTAGTAATTATGAAGAAGGAACGATTATTTCCATGACTCCTTCTTACGGAAAAGTATCCAAAGGATCAACCATCCGCTATGTCTTAAGCCTTGGACCAAAACCGGAAAGCAACAGTGGAAACAATGACGGAAAACAGGGCGATAACTAGCAGATAAGGACAGATTGCAGAAAATATGAATGGAAAGATTGTAAAAGGAATTGCCGGATTCTACTACGTTCACGTAGTAGAATCCGGTGTTTATGAATGTAAAGCGAAAGGAATTTTCAGAAAAGACAAGATTAAACCGCTGGTTGGTGATAATGTTGAACTGGAAGTTCTGGATAAAGAAGAAAAACTGGGAAATATCATTCGGATCCTGCCACGTCAGAATGAACTGATACGTCCGGCAGTTGCTAATATCGACCAGGCACTGGTCGTATTTGCAGTGTGTAAACCGAGTCCGCACTATAATCTGCTGGACCGTTTTCTCGTAATGATGGAAAGCAAAGGTGTACCGGTTGTTCTGTGCTTTAACAAAGAAGATATTGCCTGCGAAGAACAGATTGCCGAGATTGAAAGCATTTATCGTGACTGCGGTTATCCGTGTGTTTTTGCAAGTGCAAAAGAGGAGAAGAATATCGAAGAGATCCGTAAACTGCTACAGGGAAAGACAACAGTGATTGCCGGACCATCAGGAGTCGGTAAATCTTCGATCATTAATATTTTGCAGCCGGAAGCGAATATGGAGACCGGAGGCATCAGCCGAAAGATCGAACGTGGAAAACATACAACAAGACATTCTGAGTTGTTCCCGATAGATGAGGAATCCTATATTATGGATACCCCCGGATTTAGTTCTCTGTATGTGAATGATTTTGAAAAAGAAGAACTGAAATATTATTTTCCGGAATTTGAACCTTATGAAGGTGGATGCAAATATAATGGATGCGATCATATACACGAACCGGGCTGTGCAATAAAAGAAGCGGTAGAATCCGGGAAGATCCACGAAGTCCGTTATGAAGATTATAAAGAAATGTATGAGGAACTGAAGAATAAGAGGAGGTATTAGACATGGAGTACATTTTAGCACCGTCCATTTTGGCGGCAGATTTTAAGAACCTGGGGGAACAGATGAAACTGACAGAAGACAATGGGGCAAAATATATTCATTTTGATGTAATGGATGGAATGTTTGTGCCAAGTATCTCTTTTGGAATGCCGGTTTTAAAATCCATTCATGATGTGACAGGACAGGTGATGGATGCGCATTTGATGGTGAAAGAACCAATCCGCTATATCGAAGAATTTGAAAAATCAGGAGCAGATATCGTAACGATTCATCTGGAAGCATGTGAGGATGTGGAAGCAACGATTCAGAAGATTCGTGACTGCAACATGAAAGTCGGCTTATCCATCTGCCCGGAAACACCGGCAGAAGCAATCGAACATCTTCTTCCGAAAGTGGATATGTTACTGGTAATGAGCGTGCATCCGGGATTCGGAGGTCAGAAGTTCATTCCGGAATCGCTGGATAAGATCCGCAAGATCCGTGCCATGATCAATGAACAGGGACTTCAGGTGGATATTCAGGTAGATGGCGGTATTTATCTTACAAATGTCCGTGAAGTGCTGGATGCCGGAGCAAATATTATCGTAGCGGGTTCAGCTGTATTTGGCGGAGATCCGGGTGAAAATACAAAGAAATTTATGGAGATTTTAAAGGATTATGAATAAGAAAATCGTTATCGTCAGCGGGGGAGAGCTGAACGAGGAGTTTACACTTTCTGTTTTAAGGGAGGAAGCAGGATGTGTGATCGGTGTGGATCGGGGAATGGAATTTTTATACCATCATCAGATCATGCCGAGCTATATCGTAGGGGATTTTGACAGTGTGGATCAGACGATTGCCACATATTACCGTGACGAGACAGATGTTCCAATCCGTGAATTTAATCCGGTGAAGGATGCTTCAGATACAGAAATCGCAATTCGTCTCGCAATGACACTGGGGTGCAAAGAGATGATTATTCTTGGTGCAACTGGCGGCAGGATTGATCATCTCTGGGCAAATATACAGTCGCTTGCAATTCCATTTCAGGCAGGTGTGGAGGCGCAGATCCTAGATCCGCAGAATCGTATCCGGCTGATCGACGGAGATACTGTGATTAAAAAAGATGAGGCGTATGGTCCGTTCTTTTCAGTATTTCCACTTGGCGCGGAAGTATATCATTTCAATATCGAGGGCGCCAAGTATCCGCTCACCGATCATATACTGAGTCCATATGACAGTCTGTGTGTGAGCAATCAGTGGATCGAAGATGAAGTGAAGATTAGCTTTATGAACGGAATCGTGATCTTGATGGAGACCAAGGATAAAGGACAAGATTAAGATGTTAAGTAAATCTTGGGTGCTGTATCTATTATGGCAGGAATTACCGAGTAGGGATATTGTAAGATGTGTTTTTATATCCCTATGGCAGGAACTGTCGGGAAAGGTATATGGCAAGATGAGCTTTTGTATCCCCTTGTGGTATAATTGCCGGGAAGGGATACCAGAAATTAAGTTGAAGTATCTTTTTTAATATATAATTGCGGAAAGAGATACAACATCATATCTCAATTATAATAAATAGTTAGAGAAGGGATATCAGAACGCAGAGTATGATATCCCTTAAATAATAAATTGTGGAAAAGGGATATAAAATCGTATCCTAAATATAGAAAAGTGTCAGAGAAGGGATACTAGGATACAAAGCATGATATCCCTTAAATGCTAAAATTGCAAAAAGAGATATCGAAAATGTCTGCTACCCAGTTGGACGATGAAGCCAGAAAGGTTATGGAACAAATAAAGAGTATGCCCAGAGATATTCGCAGTAAGAAAAAGGCTGCTAAAGGGAGAAAGGAAATAAAATTTTATGCGTGATTTCATTAACAATTACTGGGAAAATAGCGGATTTACATTGAATTTGAAACCCTGGTGTGATAATCTATAAATTGCTATATTAGGGTTTCTTTTTATTTTGAAAGAACATGAGATAGCAGAAAAAGATTAATAAAAATCCTGAAACCAAAGGATAAAAAAGGAGAATATAAAATTATGAAACTGGGAATCGTAGGACTTCCAAATGTAGGAAAAAGTACATTATTTAACTCATTAACAAAAGCAGGAGCAGAGTCCGCAAACTATCCGTTCTGCACGATTGATCCGAACGTCGGCGTCGTTACCGTGCCGGATGAGAGACTGAACGTTCTGGGAGAGATGTATCATACAAAGAAGATCATTCCGGCGGCAATCGAATTTGTTGATATTGCGGGTCTTGTTAAGGGAGCATCCAAAGGAGAGGGACTTGGCAACCAGTTCCTTGCAAATATCCGTGAAGTAGATGCAATCGTACATGTTGTCAGATGTTTTGAGGATAGCAATATTGTACATGTAGACGGAAGTGTAGATCCACTGCGGGATATCGAGACGATCAATTTGGAACTGATTTTTTCTGATCTGGAGATCCTGGAGCGTAGAATTGCAAAGACTACAAAAGTTGCAAGAAATGACAAGACAGCAGCAAAAGAACTTGCGCTGTTAGAGAAGATCAAAGCACATCTGGAAGATAACCGTCTTGCGAAGACATTTGACGGAGCAGAAGATGAAGAAGAGGAAGAGTGGTTAAAGAGCTACAATCTTCTGACATACAAACCGGTTATTTATGCAGCAAATGTTGCAGAAGATGATCTGGCAGATGACGGAGCAAATAACAAGGGCGTGCAGGAAGTAAGAGAATACGCAGCAAAAGAGCAAAGTGAAGTATTTGTTGTATGTGCACAGATTGAACAGGAGATTGCAGAGCTGGATGATGATGAGAAGAAGATGTTCTTAGAAGATCTCGGATTAACAGAATCCGGACTGGAAAAACTGATCAAAGCCAGCTACAAACTGCTCGGACTGATCAGCTATCTGACAGCCGGCGAGCCGGAAGTCCGTGCATGGACGATTACAAAAGGAACAAAAGCACCGCAGGCAGCAGGTAAAATCCACACAGACTTTGAACGAGGATTTATCCGTGCAGAGGTTGTATCTTACGATGATCTGATGGAATGTGGAAGCCATACAGCAGCAAAAGAAAAAGGACTGATCCGCCTGGAAGGAAAAGATTACGTTGTCCAGGATGGAGACATCATGCTGTTCAGATTTAACGTTTAAGAGAAATAATAAAAGGAAAAGTTAAGAAGGGAAGAAAACAGAACATGCATAAAACCATTGATTTTCCCAATCTTGGTATCCACTTGAAAAATGTGGGCAATCACATTTCTATAGGCGGTTTTGATATTGCTTTTTATGGAATAATTATTGGTCTGGGGATTCTGGCAGGAATCCTGATCGCAGCAGCCGAAGCGAAACGGACGAAACAGAATTCGGAGACCTATTTTGATCTGACACTTTATGCAGTCGTATTTGCGATTATTGGTGCGCGCGCATATTATGTGGTATTTTCCTGGAATATGTACAAAAATGATCTGAAAAGCATCTTGAATATCCGGGAAGGCGGTCTGGCGATTTACGGTGGTGTGATTGCAGCTGTGATTACAGTTGTTGTATTTGCAAAAGTTAAGAAATTATCGGCGGCGGTGCTGTTCGATACTGCCAGCCTGGGACTGGTGGCAGGACAGATGATCGGACGCTGGGGTAATTTCTTCAACCGGGAAGCATTCGGAGAATATACGAATGGCTTATTCGCAATGAAACTTCCGACGGATGCAGTACGCCCGTCGGATATTACTGATTTAATGCGCAGACATATGCAGTACAAAAATGGAACGTCATACATTCAGGTGCACCCGACATTTCTGTATGAATCACTCTGGTGTCTGATGGTGCTGTTCATCATGCTGTTATACCGCAGACACAAAAAGTTTAATGGAGAGGTATTCTTAGTCTATCTGTTCGGATATGGGCTGGGACGCGTATGGATCGAGGGACTCAGAACAGATCAGTTACTGTTTCCGGGCACATCGATTCCGGTATCGCAGGTACTTGCAGGAGCGCTTGTAATTGTTTCGGCATCACTGATTATATTCTGGCATATCCGGCAAAAAAGAATGGAAAATGAACAGGTTGTACAGGAAAAGGAACAAAATAACAGAGAGAATTACTAGACTTTTAAATATAATCGGACTATAATAAATATACACGTCAAAATACAGTGATATGTACAAAATTTAAGGAGGAACAACAAAAATGGCAAGAAAAATGAAGACCATGGATGGTAACCAGGCTGCAGCTCATGCATCATATGCATATACAGAAGTTGCTGCAATTTACCCTATCACACCATCATCTGTTATGCCAGAACATGTAGATGAATGGGCAACAGAAGGAAGAAAGAACATATTTGGACAGACTGTTCAGGTAACAGAGATGCAGTCAGAGGCAGGTGCTGCAGGAGCTGTACACGGATCTCTTTCCGCTGGAGCTTTAACAACAACATTTACAGCATCTCAGGGATTATTGTTGATGATTCCTAACTTATATAAAGTAGCTGGAGAACAGCTTCCGGGTGTATTTAACGTATCTGCTCGTGCACTTGCTAGTCATGCACTGAACATTTTCGGAGATCACTCAGATGTTTACGCCTGTCGTCAGACTGGTGCTGCAATGCTTTGCGAATCCAGTGTACAGGAAGTAATGGACTTAACACCAGTTGCACACTGTGCAGCATTAAAAGGAAAACTTCCATTCATCAACTTCTTTGATGGATTCCGTACTTCTCACGAGATCCAGAAAATTGAGACATGGGATTACGAAGATCTGAAAGATCTGGTAGATATGGATGCAATCGATGAGTTCAGAAATCATGCACTGAATCCAAATCATCCATGCCAGAGAGGTTCTGCTCAGAACCCGGATATTTTCTTCCAGGCAAGAGAAGCATGTAACCCATATTATGATGCTATGCCGGCAATCGTTCAGGAGTACATGGATAAAGTTAATGCTAAGATCGGAACAGATTACAAACTGTTTAACTACTACGGAGCTGCTGATGCTGAGAAAGTTATCATCGCTATGGGTTCTGTATGTGATACAATTGAAGAGACAATCGATTACTTAACAGCAGCAGGCGAGAAAGTCGGAGTTGTTAAAGTACGTCTGTACAGACCATTCTGCGCACAGGCACTCATCGATGCAATTCCGGATACTGTTAAATACATCAATGTACTTGACAGAACAAAAGAGCCAGGAGCACAGGGAGAGCCATTATACCTCGATGTTGTTTCTGCATTAAAAGGATCTAAATTCGATGCAATTCCGGTTAACGGAGGACGTTACGGATTAGGATCTAAAGATACAACACCTGCACAGATCGTTGCAGTATTTGAGAACGCAGACAAAGACAGATTTACAATCGGTATCAACGATGATGTTACAAATCTTTCTCTTGAAGTTGGTGCACCACTGGTTACAACACCAGAAGGAACAATCAACTGTAAGTTCTGGGGACTTGGAGCTGACGGTACCGTAGGAGCTAACAAGAACTCTATTAAGATTATCGGTGACAATACAGATATGTATGCACAGGCTTACTTCGATTATGACTCTAAAAAGTCTGGCGGTGTTACAATGTCTCACTTGCGTTTCGGTAAGAAGCCAATCAAATCTACTTACCTGATCCACAAGGCAAACTTTGTAGCATGTCACAACCCATCTTATGTTAATAAATACAACATGGTTCAGGAATTAGTTGACGGAGGAACATTCCTTCTGAACTGTTCATGGGATATGGAAGGTCTTGAGAAACATTTACCGGGACAGGTAAAAGCATTCATTGCTGACCATAATATCAAATTCTACACAATTGATGGTATCAAGATTGGTAAAGAGATCGGACTTGGCGGACGTATCAATACAGTCCTTCAGTCAGCATTCTTCAAACTGGCATCTATCATTCCGGAAGAAGAAGCAATCGATCTGATGAAGAAAGCAGCAAAAGCTACGTACGGAAGAAAAGGTGACAAGATTGTACAGATGAATTACGATGCAATCGATGCCGGTGCAAAACAGGTTGTTGAGATTGAAGTTCCGGAATCTTGGAAATCTTGTGAAGACGAAGGATTATTCACACCGGAAGTTAAAGGTGGAAAAGACGACGTTGTAGCATTTGTTAAGAATGTTCAGTCTAAAGTAAATGCACAGGAGGGTAATAACCTGCCGGTATCTACATTTACAGATTATGCAGATGGTTCTACACCGTCAGGTAGTGCAGCATATGAGAAACGTGGTATCGCAGTAGATATCCCGGTATGGCAGTCAGAGAACTGTATCCAGTGTAACCGTTGTGCATACGTTTGTCCGCATGCAGTTATCCGTCCGGTAGCTCTTACAGAGGATGAACTTGCAAAGGCTCCGGAAGGAACAAAAGCAATTGATATGATTGGTATGCCTGGAATGAAATTCACAATGACTGTATCAGCTTATGACTGTACAGGATGTGGATCTTGTGTAAACGTTTGCCCAGGTAAGAAGGGTGAGAAAGCTCTTGTTATGGCAAACATGGAAGAGAATGCTAAAGAACAGGATGTATTTGACTTCGGACGTGAGATCGAAGTAAAACCAGAAGTTGTAGCTAAATTCAAAGCTAACACTGTTAAGGGAAGCCAGTTCAAACAGCCACTGCTTGAGTTCTCAGGAGCTTGTGCAGGATGTGGAGAAACTCCTTATGCAAAATTGATCACTCAGTTATTCGGTGACAGAATGTACATCGCTAACGCAACAGGATGTTCTTCTATCTGGGGTAACTCTTCACCGTCTACACCATATACAATCAACGAGAAAGGACAGGGACCGGCTTGGTCTAACTCACTGTTCGAAGACAACGCAGAGTTTGGATATGGTATGTTGCTTGCTCAGAAAGCAATCAGAAAGAGACTGAAAGAAGAAGTAGAAGCTGTAGCTGCAAGCGACAAGGCTTCAGAGGCAGCAAAAGCTGCTTGCCAGGAATACCTGGATACATTTAACTGCGGAGTTACAAACGGAGATGCTACAGACAAATTAGTTGCAGCATTAGACGGATGTGACTGTGATACATGCAAAGATATTGTTAAAAACAAAGACTTCCTTGCTAAGAAATCCCAGTGGATCTTCGGTGGTGACGGATGGGCTTACGATATCGGATTCGGTGGAGTTGACCACGTGTTAGCAAGTGGTGAAGACATCAACGTCATGGTATTCGATACAGAAGTTTACTCTAATACAGGTGGACAGTCTTCTAAAGCTACTAAGACTGGTGCTACAGCTCAGTTCGCAGCAGGCGGAAAAGAAACTAAGAAGAAAGACCTTGCAAGCATGGCAATGAGCTACGGATATGTATACGTTGCACAGATTGCTATGGGTGGAGACTTCAACCAGACTGTTAAAGCAATTTCAGAGGCTGAGGCTTATCCGGGACCATCACTGATCATTGCATACGCTCCATGTATCAACCATGGTATCAAGAAAGGTATGAGCAAAGCTCAGACAGAGGAACAGTTGGCAGTAGAATGTGGATACTGGAACAACTTCAGATTCAATCCTGCAGCAGAAGGCAATAAGTTCACTCTGGACAGCAAAGAGCCTAAGGAAGAAGATTATCAGGCATTCCTTGACGGAGAAGTTCGTTACAATGCCCTGAAGAGAGCTAATCCGGAGAAGGCTGCAAGACTGTTCGCTAAGAACGAGGCTGAGGCTATGGAAAGATATGATTATCTGAAGAAACTGATCACTCTGTACGGAGAAGAATAAGATTTGACAAGAAAATCATAAAGCATATAAGAATGTGGCAGTCATTTATGGCTGCCACATTTTTGCATGTTATAGCGACGAGGAAAATCTGCCATTCTTGCATGGCAGATTTTGACGATCACTGATAAAAAAATAATAGTTGTTGACATCAGCGAAGAAAAATGTAAAAATAGAGAATGTGAATAACAGAACTTGATAGAGGTGCGGATTTCATCAGTAAGGAAGAACGATAGTTTGGAAGACTGTTCTTTCAGAAAGGGGGATTTGCCGAAGGAGTCAGATATTCCGGATCTGATTTCTGGGACGCAGACAGAAGATGTTGCGTACTGTCACAGGAATGTGGAGCGCTATCACAGTATGAGAGTCGAAGAAGAGAATTTATATTTGAGAATTGACGATTATGCCATGAACGCGCAGAAAAGATGTGTTGTTCATGGTATTTTTTTGGCAAATAAAAGGAAGAAAAGAGAGGAAAAAAGATGAGAGCAAGAAAAAAAGTCTGGATGACAACCATGCTGTTGACTTTATCTGTTTTAGGAAGTTCACTGACAGTATTTGCTTCAGATGGAAAAGCAAAATATGTACCGGATATGTATGCGTCGATATATTCGTTAATTCCACCGGTGGTGGCAATCGTGCTTGCATTAATTACAAAGGAAGTGTACAGTTCCCTGTTTGTTGGTATTTTAATCGGAGGTGTTTTTTGGTCAGGGTTCCGGTTTGAGAAGACAATCACCCATGTATTCCAGGATGGTATCGTAGGAGTGCTGTCTGACAGCTATAACGTTGGTATTTTAGTATTTTTAGTTGTACTTGGAATTATGGTATGTATGATGAACAAAGCCGGAGGATCAGCAGCGTTCGGACGTTGGGCAAGTAAACACATTAAAACAAGAGTAGGTGCACAGCTTACAACAATTTTACTTGGAATACTGATCTTCATTGATGATTATTTTAACTGTCTGACAGTCGGAAGTGTTATGAGACCCGTAACGGATCAGCATAATGTATCCAGAGCAAAGCTGTCTTATCTGATCGATGCAACTGCAGCGCCGGTTTGTATCATTGCACCGATTTCTTCATGGGCAGCGGCAGTAACCGGATTTGTAAAAGGAGAAGACGGATTTTCAATCTTTATCCGTGCAATTCCTTATAATTTCTATGCGATCCTGACAGTTGTAATGATGGTAGCAATCGTAGTCCTGAAGTTTGATTACGGCCCGATGAAACTGCATGAGAAAAATGCAGTAAAAGGCGATCTGTATACGACAGAAGACAGACCATATGCAACAGCAGAAAATGAGATGGAAGAAGGAAAGGGAAACGTAATCGACCTTGTTCTTCCGATTCTTGTATTGATCGTATGTTGTATTATCGGAATGATCTATACCGGTGGGTTTTTCAGTGGAACCGGGTTTGTGAAAGCATTTTCGGGAAGTGATGCATCGGTTGGACTGATGCTTGGAAGTTTCTTCGCATTTATTATTACAGTTATCTTTTATGCAGTGCGAAGAGTATTATCTTTCAGCGATTCCATGTCCTGTGTACCGGAAGGATTTAAGGCGATGGTTCCGGCTATCCTGATCCTGACATTTGCATGGACTTTAAAGGCAATGACAGACAGCCTTGGGGCAGCTGAATTTGTTGCAAATGGAATGCAAAAAGCAGCCGGAGGACTGGTAAGTCTACTGCCTGCAATTATCTTCCTGGTAGGATGTTTCCTTGCATTTGCAACCGGAACTTCATGGGGAACTTTCGGAATCCTGATTCCGATTGTTGTAGCTGTATTTTCGGGAACGAATGAGCAGATGATGATCATCTCTATTTCAGCATGTATGGCTGGAGCTGTATGCGGAGACCACTGCTCACCGATTTCCGATACGACGATCATGGCGTCGGCGGGTGGCCAGTGTAATCATGTCAATCATGTAACGACACAGCTTCCGTATGCGATTACAGCAGCGATTGTTTCATGCGTATCTTATGTAATCGCCGGATTTGTGAGAAATCCATTTATCTGTATGCCGGTTTCTATCGTGCTGATGATCGGCACACTGCTGGTGATTCGCCAGGTTACACGAGAGCCGGATTATGGTGATCTGAGCAAATATTAAACGAAAACCAGATAAGGGATATAGAAAAGTGAGGTGATATCGCCTCACTTTTGTTATTTCTTTGTATAGAAAGAAAAAAGATGGTATAATAATCAGATAGAGTGTGCAATGAAAGGAGTCGAAGAGAGCTTATATGAATAAAAATGATGTGAAGGCTTATGAATTACTGCAGACAAAGGAATTAAAAGGAATCCATTCTGTGGGATATTTACTCAGACATAAAAAAAGCGGGGCGAGAGTCCTTTTAATAGAGAATGATGATGACAACAAAGTGTTTCAGATCGGATTTCGTACACCACCGTCGGACAGCACCGGTGTACCACATATTATGGAACATTCTGTATTGTGCGGATCGAAGAATTTCCCGGCAAAAGATCCATTTGTAGAACTGGTAAAAGGATCATTGAATACATTTCTGAATGCGATGACATATCCGGACAAGACCGTATATCCAGTCGCAAGTTGCAACGACAAAGACTTTCAGAACCTGATGCATATTTATATGGATGCTGTGCTTTATCCGAATATTTATAAGCATGAGGAGATATTCTGCCAGGAAGGCTGGAGCTACCGGATGCCTTCAAAAGATGAGCCGCTGACGTATAATGGTGTCGTATACAATGAGATGAAAGGTGCATTTTCCTCTCCGGAAGGTGTGCTGGATCGAGTAGTACTGAATACATTGTTTCCGGATACATCCTATGCAAATGAATCCGGTGGAGATCCGGACGTGATTCCGGAACTGACTTATGAACAGTTCCTTGATTTCCACAGAACTTATTATCATCCATCCAACAGCTATATTTATCTGTATGGAAATATGGATATGGCAGAGAAGCTGAACTGGCTGGATGAGATGTATCTGAGCAAATTTGAAGCGAAAGAGATCGATTCAGCAATCCGCCTGCAGAAGCCGTTTGCGGAGATGGCTGAAAAGGAGCTAACGTACTCTATCGGCAGTGAGGAGTCGGAAGAAGAGAATACTTTCCTGTCTTATAATAAAGTTATTGGAACAAGTCTTGATCCGAAGCTATATCTTGCTTTTGAGATTCTGGATTATGCATTGTTATCAGCGCCGGGTGCACCGCTGAAACAGGCTTTGACGGACGCAGGAATCGGAAAAGATATTATGGGATCTTATGACAATGGTATTTATCAGCCGATCTTTTCTGTAATTTCTAAAAATGCAAATGCAGACCAGAAGGAAGTATTTGTTGCGAAGATTGAAGAGGTGTTTACAGATCTTGTTAAGAACGGAATTGATAAGAAAGCGCTGGAGGCGGGGATTAATTATCAGGAATTTCGTTATCGTGAAGCGGATTTTGGAAATTATCCGAAAGGACTTATGTATGGCTTACAGATGATGGACAGCTGGCTGTATGATGACAATGAACCGTTCATGCATATTGAAGCACTGGATACATTTGAATTTCTGAAAGAACAGATCGGGACCAGGTATTATGAAGAACTGATCCAAAAATACATCCTTGATAATACGCATGGTGCGGTCGTAGTTGTAAAACCGGAGAAGGGACGCACAGCAAAACTGGAGAAAGAATTAGAAGATAAACTGGAATCATATAAGCAGAGTTTAAGTGAAGAGGAGCAGGAACAGCTGGTTGTAAATACGAAGGCACTGGAAACTTACCAGTCAGAAGAAGATTCGCCGGAAGATCTGGAGAAGATACCGGTTTTAAAAAGAGAAGATATTTCCAGAAAAATCCAGCCGATTATTAATGAAGAGATGAGGCTTGCGGATGTGCCGGTTATTTTCCATGAAATTGAAACGAACGGAATTGGATATGCAGATATTCTCTTTGATATGTCGGATGTGCAGGAGGAAGACCTTCCGTATGTTGGTATTTTACAGTCAGCGCTTGGCGTGATCGATACGAAGAAACATGGATATGGAGAACTTTTTAATGAGATTAACATGCATACTGGTGGTATTGCAACATCATTGGAATTATACAATGATGTTACAAAAGTAAAGGAAAAGGAATTTAAAGCTACATTTGAGATCAAAACGAAAGCCCTATATGACAAGCTCCCGTTTGCATTTGATATGATGGGTGAGATCCTGACAGAGTCCTGCCTGGATGATACAAAGCGTATGAAAGAAATCCTTGCCATGTTAAAATCCAGACTTCTGATGAAGTTCCAGTCTTCCGGGCATACAACGGCAGCACTTCGTGCATTGTCTTATGCATCTCCGTCAGCGAAACTTAAAGATATGACAAATGGCGTAGATTTCTTCCGCAAGGTAGACTGGCTGGATACACATTTTGAAGAAGAGAAAGAACATTTATCGGAAAAATTAAAAGAACTGTCAGTGAAGCTGTTCCGGGCAGATCGTATGATGCTTAGTTACACAGCCGCAGGCGAAGGTTTGAAGGGCTTTGAAAAAATGGTGCAGTCTCTGAAAGACAGATTGTATACAGAGCCGGTGGAAGAGACACCGTGCATTATTCACTGTGAGAAGAAGAACGAAGGATTCCGTACTGCTTCCAAAGTACAGTATGTGGCAAAAACCGGTAATTTTATTGAACGGGGAGAAGAATATACAGGAGCATTACAGATATTAAAAGTAATCTTAAGTTATGAATATCTGTGGCAGAATATCCGTGTAAAAGGTGGTGCATATGGCTGTATGAGCAACTTTAACCGTATCGGTGAAGGTTATTTTGTCTCTTACCGTGATCCGAATCTGAAGCGGACACTGGATGTGTATGAAGGTGTTGTAGATTATGTGAAGAATTTTACAGTTTCTGACCGTGATATGACGAAATACATTATCGGAACGATGAGCAACCTGGATCAGCCGATGACGCCTTCTGCAAAAGGTGAACGTTCCATGAATCTTTATATGAATAAAGTAAACGAAGACATGGTTCGGAAAACAAGAGAAGAAGTACTGGATGCAACGCAGGAGGATATCCGCAGGCTGGCACCGGTACTGGAAGCAATCCTTTCGGCAGACCAGATCTGTGTTATCGGAAGTGAAGAAAAGATTGAAGAAGCAAAAGACCTGTTCCAGACAGTGACAAGTTTCCAGAATGAAGGGGAAAAGGAAGATGAATAATAAATATAAATCAGGATTTGTAACTCTGATTGGACGTCCGAATGTTGGAAAGTCCACACTAATGAATTATCTGATCGGCCAGAAGATCGCGATCACATCCAAGAAACCGCAGACGACAAGAAACCGGATTCAGACTGTACTTACAAGAGAAGATGGACAGATTATTTTCGTCGATACACCAGGAATCCACAAAGCAAAAAATAAACTTGGAGAATATATGGTAAATGTTGCAGAACGGACGTTAAATGAAGTAGACGTTGTTCTCTGGCTTGTAGAACCGACAACATTTATCGGAGCAGGAGAGCAGCATATTGCCAGCCAGCTTAAGAAGGTAAAGACGCCGGTTGTACTTGTTATCAATAAAACAGACAGTGTAAAGAAAGAAGATATCTTTCCTGCAATTGCAGCATATAAAGATGTGTATGATTTCGCTGACATCGTGCCGGTGTCAGCAAGGAGCGGAGATAACACGGAAGAGTTGTTGAAAGTAGTGATGAAATATCTTCCTTACGGACCACAGTTCTATGATGAAGATACGATTACAGACCAGCCGGAGCGTCAGATCGTAGCTGAACTGATCCGTGAGAAAGCACTGCACAGTCTGAATGAAGAGATTCCACATGGAATCGCAGTTGCGATTGATCAGATGAAAAAACGCGGAAAAGTTATGCATATTGACGCAACGATTATCTGTGAGAGAGATTCGCACAAGGGGATAATTATTGGAAAACAAGGAAATATGTTGAAAAAAATCGGAAGTACTGCCCGTTATGAGATTGAAAAAATGCTGGATTGCCAGGTAAATCTCAAGCTTTGGGTAAAAGTAAAGAAGGACTGGAGAGACAGTGAGTTTCTGATGAAAAATTTTGGATACCGGGAAGAAGAATAGGAAAGGGTATCTTCTGGAGAACCTAATCTGTAAATACCAGATGAGGTGAGAAGATGGAAGAAATGTACTGGGACCGTTTCCGGAAGACGGGGAAGATAACCGATTATTTATATTACCGGGGCATGCAAATCTGTGCATGTGCAGAGAAAGAACAGAACCGGAAAGGTGAGAAAGAATATGAATCAGATTACGGTGACAGGCATGGTGCTTGCTCAGACGTCGATAGGAGAATATGACAGACGTGTAGTAATTCTGAGTAAAGAAAGGGGCAAGATCGCAGCATTTGCCAGAGGCGCGAGAAGACCAAACAGCGCACTGGTCGGTGTGACAAGCCCTTTCTCTTTTGGACAGTTTACTGTATATGAAGGGCGTACATCGTATACGCTGGTGTCGGCGTCCATTTCCAATTATTTTGAAGAACTGCGCACAGATGTAGAGGGCGCTTATTATGGCTTTTATTTTATGGATTTAGCAAATTATTATGCAAGAGAAGCCAATGATGAGACTTTGTTACTGAAGCTTTTATATCAGACATTTCGTGCACTTGTGAATACCAGAATCCCGAATCAGCTGATCCGTTATATTTATGAATTAAAGGTCATCAGTATCAATGGAGAAGGGCCGCAGGTGTTTGAATGTATCGGTTGCGGGGACAGAGAACAGGAGAAAGTATTCAGTATCCGCCGTGGTGGTCTTTTATGCCGACAGTGTGCCGCTCATGTGACGGACGGAAGAAAACTGAGTGCTTCTACGCTGTATGCAATGCAGTATATCATAGCCTCACCTGTGGAGAAACTTTATACGTTTCTTGTGAAGGAAGATGTGCTGAAAGAGCTGGGAGACGTTGTGACAGCGTATATGGCAGAGTATCTTGGAAAATCATTTAAGTCACTGGAGATTCTGGAGACGTTGATTATGTAAATTGAAAATCGCCTGGATCTGAAAAGGATCCGGGCGATTTTGGCGACAGGGGAAATATTCATTCCCTGCCTTTTTTATTTTGAATGGAGGTTGATCGCTTATTTTGTAATTTTAATTTTTTTGGAAAGTCCCTTTTTCACAAGTACAGATTTGTAAGATTTTAATTTAGAAGCAGGAACTTTCACTTTTGTTTTCTTGTAGTTAGAAGCACCAAGTTTTGTAAATGCTTTACTTCCAACGTTCTTTGTTGTTAATTTTGTAGATTTGATTGTAACGGATGTTACTTTCTTGCAGTTGTAGAAAGCTTTAGAACCGATGCTTGTTACGTTTGCAGGGATTACAATTTTTTTGACTTTTGTGTTGTTTGCAAATACTTTTGCATTTACAGCAGTTACTCTGTAAGAAACTTTATTAATATTTACAGTAGAAGGGATATTTACGGAAGCTGATTTTTCCACAACTTTTGTAAGTTTAACAGTTCCTTTTCCGTTTGCTGTTGCATTTGTAACTGTATATTTGAAGTTGCCGATTGTATAAGTGTTTCCTTTTTTTACTGTGTTTGTTGGCTTTGTCGGCTTTGGAGCTTCCTTTTTAACCAGAGCGTTTATTGCTGCGTTTAAGTGACTGTAAGCTTCGTCGATGACAGACTGAATAGAACCATCTTCATTAGCAAGAATTTCTTTTGCCTCGTCTAATTCTGTCTTAAAGCTTGCCCAGCTCTCTGCTGTGTAATCATTTTCAGAAAGTTTCTCAGCTTTTTCAACGAGTGCTTTTAAATGTGTGTCATCACCTTTTGTGTTATCGTCTACAACGATGTTATCAGCAGTAGCCTGGATATTTACAGAGTAGTCTGCATAACCAAGTGCATAGATAGTAACTGTCCAGTATCCTGTTCCGTCATATCCCTGTGGGAACTGGCAGCGTACAGAATTTGTAAGACCAAGCTGGATTCCCAAAGCTTTGTGCATCCAGTTGTCAGCAGCAAATTTAGTACCATATGTCTGTACCGGTTTGCTGTATGTAGAATCATTTCCATAGTAAGTCCATTTTACAGCCTGCATTCTGGAACCAAGAGCTCCATAACCATTTCCGTTAAAGTCAACTCTTAAGAATTCACCGTAAGCACCATCTGCCGGTTTTACAGTCATTTCAATATCAGATGCTGTCAATTGTGCAGTATCTGCGATTCCGGAATCTGTTCCAGTCTGGCGTGCACTAAAGGTAAAAGAATCGGTAGAAGCATTGTAAGCAGCTGTTTTCAGACCGTTTGTGTTCTCTGTTACATTGGCTTTCAGATTATCATAAGCACTTAAGTTGCCTTCAGAATATCCACCTTTTAAAGTTTCACCATTTTCTACAACATCGTATTTCTTGCAGAAAGTATCATAGTCAGAAACTTTTACTTTCACAGGCACGTATTTTATCCCTGTTACGATGTAGTCTTTAAAAGTATCTGTAGAAGACGGAGTTGCATTTGCCGCGATATCAGCTTCATTATTATAAATAGAGATACTCTTGTTCCTGTTCAGTATTAAGAGGCGTCCATCAGATAAAACAGCATATGTGACAGATTCTTCTTTATCATTTACAGTTCTTTTTGCAGATTTCCAATAAGAAATTACATATTCTCCATTTTCAGCCTGGATCACAGCCATAGACTGGAAACTTCCGCGGTGTAATCCGTGGTTTGTTGTTGCACGGGTAACGGCATCGAAACCGCCTTTGTCATATTCGCCACGTGCGTCTGCGTCAGTAGAGGAAGAAGTATCAGTTGCGTTGTAAACTCCTTCAGATTTCCAGTATTCTGCCCATGTCAGTCCTGCATAGACATATTTGTAGTCTGCACTGTCAGCGGCTTTGGAAGTAATTCCCGGAAGCAGTCCGAAAGACAGAAACAGAGCCATTGCAAGTGCGAAAAAACGCTTTGCAAAAGAGTTAGTTTTGTTTGCCTTTTTCATGTTATCCTCCTTGAAAAAATAGTAGTTAGCTTACGCTAACAAAAAGAATAACAGCTATTGAAAAAAGTCGCAATAAAATACAGGAAAAATGAGAAATGTTATCAAAATACAACTTGGCCTTGGCAGATGAGAAAAAAAAATATACAATAAGAGAGTTGAACAGATAAGACCGCGGATAACAGAAGGAGTCCGTTGAATGATAAAAATAAAGAGGATTATATAAATATGAAAAAACAGGAATATATATACAGATGTATGCAGAAATATGTGAAACGGGCAGTGGCGGTATTCGTGATCGGATGTATGGTGACGGGACTTGCGACCGGCTGTAGTACAAATGGCAAATCAAAAGGCAGTCAGGCATCTCTTTTAAAAGAACAGACAAGAGAAGTATTTGCGATGGACACTTATATGACACTCAAAGCATATGGCAAAAATGCCGGAAAAGCGCTGGATGCTTCTGTGAAAGAGATTGAACGGATTGAAAATCTGGTATCTACCGGGAAGAAGACGAGTGAGATTGCCAGGATCAATCAGAATGGTTCGGGAAAAGTTTCTGAAGATACGATGAAACTGATCTTAAGATCAAGAGAGTTATATGAAGATACAGACGGCGCATTTGATATCACTGTGTATCCGGTGATGGAAGCATGGGGATTTACGACAGAAAAATACCGGATACCGGGCAAAACAGAACTTCAGAAACTTCTTGCCAATATGGATGCAGATAAAATTATCTGTGATGAGAAGAAAGGTACTGTAAAACTGGATCAAAAAGGAATGAAGATTGATCTTGGAGGAATTGCCAAAGGATATACTTCCGGCCGCGTTATGGAGATTATGAAAAAATATGGCGTGAAAAATGCCGTAATCAGCCTTGGCGGCAATGTACAGACGCTGAACAGCAAGCCGGATGGTTCCGCATGGCAGATTGCAGTGGAAGATCCACAAGACAAATCCAGTTATATTGGAGTATTGTCTCTTCGAAATCAGGCGGCGATTACATCGGGTGGCTATGAACGTTATTTTGAAAAGAATGGAAAGAAATATCATCATATCATTGATCCGAAGACCGGATATCCGTCAGAAAATGGATTGTCTTCGGTTACGATCGTTTCAAAAGATGGAACGCTTGCAGATGGACTGTCAACCTCGCTCTTTATTATGGGCAGAAAGAAAGCAACAACTTACTGGAAGAAACATACACAGGCATTTGATACTGTTATGGTGGAAGATGACGGAACAATCTGGGTGACGGAAGGAATTGCAGATGTGTTTTCCGGTGACAGTGGATTCAAAGTTATTCACAAATAAAGAAAAGGATAGGGTAGAGTATGAAAATTCTGAAAAAATTACAGATGATAAAACCGGTACTTCCGGTAATGTTACTTGGAATTTTCGTTATAGTGGCTGTCACCGGATACAGACCGGATGCAGGAACAGATTCCGATGGAGGAAATTGGGTACAGAAGGTTCTGGCAGCAAGGAAGCAAACGACAGAGTCCCAGACAGTGAAAGCCGGGAAAAAAGGTAAAGGTTTTGATCTAAAAGATGGAAAATACACAGGTTCTGCAAATGGATATGGTGGAAAGATCACGGTGACCGTAACGATCAAGAATAAAAAGATTGTGAAGATACACATTGACAGCGCGCCGGGAGAAACGACTTCTTTCTTCAATCGTGCAAAAACGCTGACAGATCTGATGATCCGGCAGCAGAGTACTGATGTAGATGCAGTATCAGGAGCAACCTACAGTTCCAAAGGAATTATCGGTGCAGTGAAAAATGCGTTGTATGGAACAAAATCGACAACGAAACAGGCGCCTGCATCTTTCGGGGAAAAAGGCAAGGCGAAAAAGGTCGCAAAGGTTACAGAAACCGGCAACTGGAAAGATGGAACCTATACCGGAAATGCCCAGGGATTTGGCGGGCTGGTCAAAGTAAAGGTTACTGTGAAAAATGGAAAGATTAAGAAGATACAGATTGTATCTGCGTCCGGGGAAACCGGTTCCTATTTTGCAAAAGCAAAAGCACTGATTCCTGCAATTGTAAAGAAACAGACGACAAATGTAGATGCAGTATCGGGAGCAACCTACAGCTCCAACGGAATTATCCGTGCGGTGCGAAATGCGCTTGGCAAAGCAAGTACGACATCTAAGAAGACGAAAACACAGAAGAAGTCCTCAAAGAAAAATACAAAAAAACAGACCGTGAAACCGGGAAGCGGAACCGTACCTTATATTAATGGTACATATTACGGAACCGGCGAAGGGCGAAATGGCGAGATCAAAGTAAAATTGACAATCAAGAATAAAAAAATCGTGTCACTCGTTGTAGTCAGCCACAAAGAAGATGCTCCATATTTTGCAAAAGCAAAGAAGATACTTACCATGGTGCTTAAGAGGCAGAGTGCAAAAGTGGATGCTGTAAGCGGCGCAACATTAAGTTCCAACGGCCTGATCGAGGCAATTGAAAATGCAATGGATGCGGCAAAGAAGGCAACAGAGGCAAAGAATAATACACAGAAACCAGATGACAGTAAAAAAGATGATACGTCATCGGAGAAGCCGGAGGAAGAGCTGATCTATAAAGCCGGTACTTATGCAGTGGCTGCCATCTGCTACCCGGATGAAGAGGAAGAATTCTGGGAATATACCATTTCCATGGATGTAACGATCAAACAGGATAAGATCACAGCGATTGAAAATATTGTGTTGACAGATCCGGCAAACCGTCCTTTTGTAAAGAGCAAATTGTTGAAGGCGATTATCAGGAAAGGAACACCGGAAGGCGTAGATACAGTAACAGGAGCAACCTGTTCTTCAAAAGCGATTCTGGAAGCATGCAGAGAAGCATTACAACAGGCGAAAAAATAAAGGGAAAAAGAAGAGCATGAGATACAAATATTTTTTTATCAGAACATTTAATCTACTTCTTGTACTGGTGCTTCTGGCAGGATATCAGATCGCCATACACACAAAAAATCAGGAAGCAAAGATCAGCAAACTGGAAGGTCAGGTTGCATCTATGAAAAAAGACAGAAGTGATCTTGAGAAACAACTCGGAATAACAGATGAGAAGAATGGAAAAGACAGTAAAGCAAACTGGAAAGACGGAATTTACGAAGGAAGCGGAGATGGATTTGGAGGTAAGATCCAGGTAGAAGTTACAGTTAAGAAGAATAAGATCGATCAGATTAAAATCCTGCAGGCAAAGGGCGAAGACAGTGCATATTTGCAAAAAGCAGAAAGTATCCTGGAAACAATGAAAGAGCAGCAGAATCCAGATGTGGATACTGTAAGTGGAGCAACATTTTCATCAACAGGAATTAAAAATGCAGTGCAGAATGCACTGGAAAGGGCGGTACAGTAGATGGGTAACAAAAAATTTGGAAAACAGCAGATTCTGTTGTTGATCCGGGCAGCCTTTTTTATATTTTACCCGGCAATTTTTGTGACAGCATTTACCGGAGCCCGGATGCTGGTAGAAGAAATTGCAGCGAAAGAGACGCTTAAATTAGATGGATTCGTGGAAACTTTAATTATTTTATGTGTGATCACCATTCTGTTCGGGAGAATTTTCTGTGGATTTTTCTGCGCTTTCGGAACACTGGGAGATGCGGTTTACTGGATGTCTTCAAGAATACAGAAGAAGAGGAAAAAGCGACCGTTTCATGTGTTTGCAAAAGCTGGTGATGTCCTGCGTTATGGAAAATATATTGTGCTGGTCGCAGTTCTTGCGCTCGCGGCAGCGGGTTATGGAAGCACGGTTTCCATGAACAGCCCTCTCAGTGCCTTTTCCAGACTGCATGCATTGAAGCCGATAAGTAGTATGATCGGACTTGGATTGTTTATCCTGATCCTAATTGGAATGGCGCTGGAACCGAGATTTTTCTGCAGGTTCTGCTGCCCGCTGGGAGCAATTTTCTCACTGCTTCCGGTCATGCCTTTTTCAGTTGTACAAAGAGACAGAGAACAGTGTATCAAAGGCTGCAAAGCGTGCCAGATGGTATGCCCGGCATCAATGGAACTGCCATCTAAAGAAGAAGGAGACAATGCGATGTCCGGCGAATGTTTTGCATGTGGAAAATGTGCAGAACGGTGTCCGAGAAGAAATGCAGAACGACCGTTTCCGGGAAAATACTTGAAAAGCAAATAGTAAAAATGTATAATAAGGTACAATTACTATATTATAGAAGGCGAGGATAAGGGATATGGTAGAGAAAACTATGGACAAAATCGTAGCACTGGCAAAATCAAGAGGATTTGTATATCCGGGATCAGAGATTTACGGCGGGCTTGCGAATACATGGGACTATGGTAATCTTGGAGTAGAACTTAAGAACAATGTAAAGAAAGCATGGTGGCAGAAGTTTGTACAGGAGTCTCCATACAATGTTGGTGTGGACTGTGCAATTCTGATGAACCCACAGACATGGGTAGCAAGTGGACATCTTGGAGGATTCAGTGATCCTCTTATGGATTGTAAAGAGTGTCATGAGCGTTTCCGTGCAGATAAGATTATTGAGGACTATGCACATAAGAACGGGCTGGATATTCCGGACAGCATTGACGGATGGAGTCATGAGCAGATGGAAGGCTACATTGCAGACCATAACATTCCATGTCCGACCTGTGGAAAGCATAATTTTACAGAGATCCGTGAGTTCAACCTGATGTTTAAGACATTCCAGGGCGTAACAGAAGATGCAAAAAATGTTGTTTATTTAAGACCTGAGACAGCACAGGGAATTTTTGTAAACTTTAAGAATGTACAGCGTACATCCAGAAAGAAACTTCCATTCGGTATCTGCCAGATTGGTAAGTCATTCCGTAATGAAATTACACCTGGTAACTTTACTTTCCGTACAAGGGAGTTTGAGCAGATGGAGATGGAATTCTTCTGTGAGCCGGATACAGACCTTGAATGGCATGCATATTGGAAGAAGTTCTGTCTTGACTGGTTAGAGCAGCTTGGCTTAAAAGAAGAAGAAGTCCGCTATCGTGATCACGATCCGGAAGAGCTGAGCCATTACAGTAAAGCGACAACAGATATTGAATTCCTGTTCCCGTTCGGATGGGGAGAGTTATGGGGTATCGCAGACCGTACAGATTTCGACCTGACACAGCATCAGAATGTATCTAAACAGGATATGACTTATTTTGATGATGAGAAAAAAATCAAATATATTCCATATGTTATCGAACCGTCACTTGGAGCAGACCGTATGGTACTTGCATTCCTTTGCAGTGCTTATGATGAGGAGAATATCGGAACAGAAGAGAAGCCGGATGTCCGTACAGTACTTCATTTCCATCCGGCACTTGCACCGATTAAGATTGGTATCCTTCCGTTGTCCAAGAAACTGAATGAAGGCGCAGAGAAAGTATATGAGATTTTAAGAAAGAAATATAACTGCGAATATGATGACCGTGGAAATATCGGTAAACGCTACCGTCGTCAGGATGAGATTGGAACACCATTCTGTGTAACTTACGATTTTGATTCTGAGGAAGACGGAGCAGTTACTGTTCGTGATCGTGATACGATGGAACAGGAGAGAATTAAGATCGAAGATCTGGAAGCTTATTTCGCAGAGAAGTTTGAGTGGTAAGATTTAATAAGAGAATGCGTGGTTTCATAAAAAATCGTTAATAGAAAGGCTGTGGCATCTGATAAGATGCCACAGCCTTTCTGGCACTGTTAATGATAAAGGGAAGGCACTTACCTGTGCAAGTCCTTCCCGACTGATAATCAAACCTAAGTAATTGTTTTAGATGTTTGCTTCTTTACTATAACGTTCTGGATGAAGTCTTCTGTCACGGAGCTCAGCAGCGGCTGTAAACAGAACGTCTGTAGAGGAGTTCAGACCTGTCTCACAGGAATCCTGGATTACACCAACGATGAAGCCGACACCAACAACCTGCATTGCAATATCAGAAGAGATACCAAACAGGCTGCATGCCATAGGAATCAGAAGCAGAGAACCACCGGCAACTCCGGAAGCTCCGGCAGCGCTGAGTGCGGCAAGAACACACATGATCAGTGCAGTTCCAAAGTCTACAGATACACCAACTGTATTGGCTGCGGATAATGCCATAACAGAGATTGTAATAGCAGCTCCAGCCATGTTGATTGTTGCACCAAGAGGAATGGATACGGAGTATGTATTCTCATCCAGTTCCATCTCTTCACAAAGCTCCATGTTAACCGGAATATTGGCTGCAGAACTTCTGGTGAAGAATGCAGTGATAAAGCTTCTTACCAGACATTTGAATACAAGCGGATATGGATTCTTGCGTGAGCAGAAGAATACGATCAGTGGATTCATAATCAGTGCTACAAATGCCATACTTCCAACAAGTACAAGAATCAGCCTTCCGTAAGATAATAATGCCTTGAGTCCGGATTCGGAAATAACATTGAAAATCAGTCCCATGATTCCGAACGGAGCACAGCTGATTACCCATTTTACTGCGGTTGACAGAGCATTGGAAAAATCATCTAACAGATTCTTTGTTGCAGGAGATGCAGCTTTGAGTGCGATACCAAAGATACATGCCCATGCAAGAATACCGATATAATTCGCATTTACGATAGAAGCAATCGGATTGGACACAACATTGAGCAAAAGATTCTTTAATACTTCGCCTACTCCGCTCGGAGGAGTAACATCTTCTGTGGCTGCTTTTCCAAGAGTTAAAGTAACTGGGAAAAGACGGCAGGCTATAACTGCAACAAGTGCTGAGAAAAGGTTACCAAGCATATAAAGAGCTACGATAAAGCCCATGTTTGTCTTCTGCCCCTCGCCCATGTGAGCAAGTGCGCTCATAACAAGAAAGAAGACAAGAAGCGGAGCAATCGCTTTTAAAGCTCCGACAAATAAATCTCCAAGAATTGCAATAACAGTTACTTTTGGAATGCAAAGCCCAAGAATGATACCAACGATCAGACCGCACAGGATTCTTAATACAAGGCTTATGCTGTTCCATTTCTGAATTAAGTTTTTCATAGATCCCTTCCTTTTGCAGGTAAAAACCTGCATCCTCTCTTTCTTTTGTAATATGTTCCCCGATAGATACATCGAGCATGGAGAAGTAGGCGGTTCTTCCGTAGTGCTTTTCCATGCTCAACCTGTTGTAACGGGTTTTATTATAAAGAATAGACTATGGTTTGTAAATAGATTTCACGGAAAAAACTGTTGAAAAAGACAAAAAAATACACACAAAATGTGAAAAAAATGTCAAAGTGCACAAAAAAAGCAAGAAAAAAGTTGTATATAGAGAGAAGAGGTGTTATAATGAGACAGCAAAAATAAAAATTGTCGGGGGGACAATAGAAAACGGGAGGTTTAATACTGTGAGCGTACAAAATGATGGAATGATGTGGGCACTTGTAAAAGAAAAACCAGAAGTTGGATTATGGATGAAGAGAGTTCCGATTCCGGAAGTGGGACCGAATGATGTGAAGATTAAGATCCACAAGACAGCAATCTGTGGAACAGACGTACATATTTATCAGTGGAATGACTGGGCACAGCATACAATTCCGGTCGGACTTACTGCAGGTCATGAATATGTAGGTGAAGTTGTAGAAGTAGGACCGGGTGTGAAAGGATTCAAGATCGGTGACCTGGTATCCGGAGAAGGACATATTACATGTGGTAAATGTCGTAACTGTCTGGAAGGACACAAAGAGAACTGCAAGGATGCCAAAGGTGTCGGCGTGAACAGAAACGGAGCATTTGCAGAATATCTCGTAATCCCTGCATCTAATGTATGGCCGTGCAATCCGAATATACCGGAAGAGATGTATGCAATTTTTGATCCGTTTGGTAATGCAACACATACAGCGCTGTCTTATGATATGCTTGGTGAAGATGTACTGGTTGCAGGTGCAGGACCAATTGGTATCATGGCAGCAGCAATTGCCAAATTTGCAGGTGCAAGACATGTTGTTGTAACAGATATGAACCAGTATCGTCTGGATCTGGCTAAGAAACTGGGTGCTACCAGAACAGTAAACTTAAAAGAAGAAAAATTATCCGATGTTTTAAAAGAAATCGGCATGACAGAAGGATTTGATGTGGGACTTGAGATGTCCGGATCACAGGCAGGTCTTCATGACATGATCCATAATATGAAGCACGGTGGTAACATAGCACTGCTTGGATTACAGAGAACAGATGCAACAGTAGACCTTGAGACAGTAATCTTCAACGGACTGAATATCCGTGGAATCTACGGAAGAAAAGTATGGGATACATGGTATAAGATGTCTACGATGTTACAGGCAGGTTTGGACATTTCCGAAATTATCACACATCGTTTCGATATCAAAGACTACGAAAAAGGTTTTGAGGCAATGATTTCAGGACAGTCTGGTAAAGTAGTTCTTGACTGGGCACATGTGAATGACTAAGAAGAGAGGTAGAGAAGAAAGATGGCACGTAAAGATGATATTTTAAATATTTATACAAAAGAAGTAGAAGGCATCAAAGAGGCAGGACTGTTTAAAGGAGAAGCTCCGTTTGTTTCTCCGCAGGGTGCACGTGTGACGATGGAAGATGGAAGAGAACTTCTGTGTATGTGTGCGAACAACTATCTGGGACTTGGAGACAATCCAAGACTGATCGAAGCTGCAAAGCGTACTTATGATGAGAAAGGATACGGAGTTGCATCTGTTCGTTTCATCTGTGGTACACAGGATATCCATAAAAAGCTGGAGAAGAAGATTTCTGATTTTTTAGGAACAGATGATACAATTTTATATTCTTCATGTTTCGATGCAAATGGTGGATTATTTGAGACAATCCTGACAGCAGACGATGCAGTTATCAGTGATGAGCTGAACCATGCATCTATCATTGACGGTGTACGTCTTTGCAAAGCAAAACGTTTCCGCTATAAGAATAATAACATGGAAGATCTGGAATCTAAGTTAAAAGAGGCAGATGAAGCCGGAGCAAGAATCAAACTGATCGCAACAGACGGTGTATTCTCAATGGACGGAATTATCTGTAACCTGAAAGGCGTATGTGATCTGGCTGACAAGTACAATGCACTTGTTATGGTAGATGACAGCCATGCTGTAGGATTTGTAGGAAAGACAGGACGTGGAACTGCTGAACATTGTGGAGTGGAAGGACGTGTAGATATTATCACAGGTACTCTTGGAAAAGCACTTGGTGGAGCATCCGGCGGATATACATCAGGACGTAAAGAGATTATTGACCTGCTTCGTCAGAGAAGCCGTCCGTACCTGTTCTCCAACTCTCTTGCACCGGCTATCGCAGGCGCAAGTATTGAACTTTTTGATATGTTAGATGAGAGTACAGAGCTTAGAGATCACCTGGAAGAAGTTACAGCTTACTACAGAAAAGAACTTGTAGATAATGGCTTTGATATTATTCCGGGAACTCATCCATGTGTACCGGTTATGTTATACGACGAGAAGACTGCAGCAGAATTTGCACAGCATATGATGGAAAAAGGTGTTTATGTTGTTGCATTCTCTTATCCGGTTGTTCCGAAGGGAAAAGCAAGAATCCGTACACAGGTATGCGCAAGCCATACAAAAGAAGATATTGATTTCATCGTAAAATGCTTCAAAGAAGTAAGAGAAGAGATGGGATTGAACAAATAATATGGTATAATCCGATATATCAGACCGGGCAGAGCAAAATTAACGTTTGCTCTGCCCGGTTTTTGTGTATAATAGACAGGGAAGGATTCCCTGTCTATTATACACTCCGTGAGGGTGTGCAGAAATTCGAAGAGGAAAATGTCTGCAAGACAGACTCGAATTTCGCACCAGGACTCGAGAGCGAGCCCTGAACAGAACAGGGAAGGATTCCCTGTCTATTATACACTCCGTGAGGGTGTGCAGAAATTCGAAGAGGAAAATGTCTGCAAGACAGACTCGAATTTCGCACCAGGACTCGAGAGCGAGCCCTGAACAGAACAGGGAAGGATTCCCTGTCTATTATACACTCCGTGAAGGTGTGCAGAAATTCAAAGAGGAAGAATAACAACTTGTGGAAGGAGCTTAAAATTATGATACGAAAAAATGCATGGAAATCTTATACAGATAGCCAAAAACAAGAATTAAACACGATCAATGAAAAATATAAAGCATGTCTGAATGCCGGAAAAACAGAGCGCGAATGTGTGAAACTTGCAGTAAAAATGCTTGAAGAAAAAGGCTATCAGTCGCTGGAAACATATAAGACAGCAAATAATAAACTGAAAACCGGTGATAAGATTTATGCAGTATGTATGGAAAAAAGTATTGCAGCATTCCAGATTGGAAAAGAGCCGCTGGAAAACGGAATGAACATTCTCGGTGCACATATAGATTCACCGCGTATTGACGTAAAACAGAATCCACTGTATGAAAATGAAGAGCTGGCTTATCTGGATACCCATTATTATGGCGGGATTAAGAAATATCAGTGGGTAACCCTTCCGCTGGCATTACACGGTGTTGTAGCAAAAAAAGATGGAACAGTTGTAGAAATCAGCCTCGGTGAAAAGGAAGACGATCCCGTATTTGTAGTGACAGATCTTCTGATCCATCTGGCAGGAAAACAGATGGAGAAAAAAGCGAGCGCTGTTGTAGAAGGTGAAAAACTGGATTTGCTGTTCGGAAGCTGTCCGGTAGAAGAAACCCCGGATCTGGACACAGAAGAAAAAGAAACAGTAAAAGAAAATGTACTTCAGCTTTTAAATGAATATTATGACGTAGAAGAAGAGGATTTTGTATCCGCAGAGCTGGAAATCGTACCGGCTGGGAAAGCAAGAGACTGTGGAATTGATAGAAGTATGATCCTTTCTTATGGGCAGGATGACCGTGTGTGTGCATTTACTTCATTATTTGCAATGCTGGATGTAGAAGAGACAGAGCGTACGGCATGCTGTATCCTGGTAGATAAAGAAGAAATCGGAAGTGTGGGTGCAACAGGTATGCATTCCAGATTTTTTGAAAATGTAATTGCTGAGCTGGTTACACTGGAAAGTAGCGAATCCGATCTGAAAGTGAGAAGAGCGCTGCAGAATTCCTGCATGTTATCTTCTGATGTAAGTGCGGCATATGATCCGATGTATGCAGAAGCCTTTGAAAAAAGAAGTTCGGCATTTTTCGCAAAAGGGCTTGTATTTAATAAATTTACCGGTGCAAGAGGAAAGAGTGGATCCAATGATGCCAATGCAGAATATCTTGCAAAGATCCGTCAGGTAATGGATGCGGGAGAAGTTGCATACCAGTTTGCTGAACTTGGAAAAGTAGATGAAGGTGGCGGCGGAACAATCGCATACATTATGGCAAACTACGGAATGCAGGTTATCGACAGTGGTGTTGCGGTACTCAGTATGCATGCGCCATGGGAAGTGACAAGCAAGGCAGATGTATACGAAGCATACAGAGGATATAAAAGCTTTCTTATAAAAATGTAGTTTTGTGTCGTGAAAGTTAATGCTGACACTTGACGAATAATAGCAAAACCAGTAAAATAGATGTGCGACTTAGAAAAAATTAGTTTTAGGAGGTCATGACAAAATGGCAAAATGGGTTTATATGTTTACAGAAGGTAACGCAACCATGAGAAACCTTCTTGGTGGAAAAGGTGCGAACCTTGCTGAAATGACAAACTTAGGTCTTCCGGTACCACAGGGCTTCACAGTAACAACAGAAGCTTGTACACAGTACTACGAAGATGGCAGACAGATCAACGATGAGATCATGGGCCAGATTATGGAAGCAATCGACAAGATGGAAGGAATCACAGGTAAGAAATTCGGAGACAAAGAGAATCCGTTACTTGTATCTGTTCGTTCCGGAGCAAGAGCTTCTATGCCTGGTATGATGGATACAATCCTGAACCTTGGATTGAACGAAGAAGTTGTAGAGACACTTTCAAAAGCTTCTGGAAATCCACGTTGGGCTTGGGACTGCTACAGAAGATTCATTCAGATGTTCTCTGACGTAGTTATGGAAGTTGGTAAGAAATACTTCGAAGAGCTGATCGACAAGATGAAAGCTGACAGAGGTGTTAAACAGGACGTTGAACTGACAGCAGAAGATTTAAAAGAACTTGCTAACCAGTTCAAAGCAGAATACAAAGAGAAGATCGGTGCAGACTTCCCGTCTGATCCGAAGGAACAGTTAATGGAAGCAGTGAAAGCTGTATTCCGTTCATGGGATAACCCAAGAGCTAACGTATACCGTCGTGACAATGATATCCCGTATTCATGGGGAACAGCTGTTAACGTACAGATGATGGCATTTGGTAACATGGGAGATGACTGTGGAACAGGTGTTGCATTTACTCGTGACCCTGCTACAGGAGAGAACGGTCTGTTCGGTGAGTTCCTGACAAACGCTCAGGGCGAGGACGTTGTTGCCGGAGTTCGTACACCAATGCACATTTCTGAGATGGAAGAAAAATTCCCAGAGGCATTCGTACAGTTCAAACAGGTATGTGAGACACTGGAAAAACACTATAGAGATATGCAGGACATGGAGTTTACTGTAGAGCACGGTAAATTATACATGCTGCAGACACGTAATGGTAAGAGAACAGCGAAAGCTGCTCTGAAAATTGCTTGTGATCTTGTTGATGAAGGAATGAGAACAGAGGAAGAGGCTGTTGCAATGATCGATCCTCGTAACCTTGACTCTCTGCTTCACCCACAGTTCGATGCTGCTGCACTGAAAGCTGCAACACCGATGGCTAAAGCACTTGGAGCATCTCCGGGAGCTGCTTGTGGTAAGATCGTATTCACAGCTGATGATGCTGTAGAATGGGCTGCAAGAGGAGAGAAAGTTGTTCTTGTACGTCTTGAGACTTCACCGGAAGATATTACAGGTATGAAATCTGCTCAGGGTATCCTGACAGTTCGTGGTGGTATGACATCTCACGCAGCCGTAGTTGCTCGTGGAATGGGTACTTGCTGTGTATCTGGTTGTGGAGACATCACAATGGACGAAGCAAACAAGAAATTTACACTTGCCGGTAAAGAATATCATGAAGGAGATTGCATCTCTCTTGATGGTTCTACTGGTAACATTTATGACGGAATCATCCCGACTGTAGACGCTACAATCGCAGGTGAGTTCGGAAGAATCATGGGATGGGCTGATAAGTACAGAACTATGAAAGTTCGTACTAATGCTGATACACCGGCTGATGCTAAGAAAGCTCGCGAGCTTGGTGCAGAAGGTATCGGACTTTGCCGTACAGAGCATATGTTCTTCGAAGGCAACAGAATTGATGCATTCCGTGAGATGATCTGTTCTGAGACAGTAGAAGAAAGAGAAGCAGCACTTGCTAAGATCCTTCCGGAACAGCAGGGAGACTTCGAAAAATTATATGAGGCACTGGAAGGTAACCCGGTTACTATCCGTTTCCTTGATCCACCGCTTCATGAGTTCGTTCCTACAGAGGAAGAGGACATTAAGAAATTAGCTGATGCTCAGGGCAAGACTGTTGAGCAGATCAAAGCTATCATCGATGGACTTCACGAGTTCAACCCAATGATGGGACATCGTGGATGCCGTCTTGCAGTTACATATCCAGAGATTGCTAAGATGCAGACAAGCGCTGTTATCCGTGCAGCAATCAATGTTAAGAAAGCTCATCCGGATTGGAATGTTAAACCGGAGATCATGATCCCGCTTGTTGGAGATATCAAAGAGCTGAAATACGTTAAGAAATTCGTAGTTGAGACAGCAGACGCTGAGATCGCAGCAGCAGGAAGCGACCTTGAGTACGAAGTTGGTACAATGATCGAGATCCCAAGAGCTGCTCTTACAGCTGATGATATCGCTAAAGAAGCTGACTTCTTCTGCTTCGGTACTAACGACTTAACACAGATGACATACGGATTCTCTCGTGATGACGCTGGTAAGTTCTTAGATGCTTACTATGATGCTAAGATTTTCGAGAACGATCCATTTGCTAAGCTTGACCAGACAGGTGTTGGTAAACTGATGAACATGGCTATCGAATTAGGTAAGCCGGTTAATCCGAACCTTCACGTTGGTATCTGTGGAGAGCACGGTGGAGATCCATCTTCAGTTGAATTCTGCAACAAGATTGGTCTTGACTATGTATCTTGCTCACCATTCCGTGTACCGATCGCTCGTCTTGCAGCAGCACAGGCAGCTATCGCTCAGAAGAATGCGTAATTAAAGTTGAGCATTAGATAAGCATTAGATGACGAAAAGATAGAACTTGTTCTATTGATATGTTTATAATTCTTTATATGCCTGGCCTTTATGGCCAGGCATATATTCTATATTTTATTATTCAGTAAGTGCCGGTTCCGGCACATTTTTCCAATTTTGTATTTGTTTATAAGAAAATTGAGATTTATTGAGATTTATTCGTATTGAAAAAGGCTTGGTTGGGGCTTGCTGTGATGCAATGAGGTCTTGCTGTAGCTTGGTTGGGGCTTGTTGTGATGCGATGAGGTCTTGCTGTAGCTTGTTATGGTGCAATGGGGTTTTGCTGTAGCTTGGTTGGGGCTTGAGACACGCAGTGGTATCCCGGAGGTGAGAAAAAGAAGAAAAGGGATACGAGGTGGTATCCCCATAATAAGAAGAAAGGGAAAAGGGATACGCAGTGGTATCCCGGAGGTGAGAAAAGGAAGAAAGGGGATGCGCAGTGGTATCCCGGAGGTGAGAAAAAGAAGAAAAGGGATACGAGGTGGTATCCCGGAGGTGAGAAAAGGAAGAAAAGGGATACGCAGTGGTATCCCGAAGATGAGAAAAGGAAGAAAAGGGATACGCAGTGGTATCCCAGAGGTGAGAAAAAGAAGAAAAGGGATACGCAGTGGCATCCCAGAGGTGAGAAAAAGAAGAAAAGGGATACGAGGTGATATCCCCACAATAAGAAGAAAGAGAAAAGGGACACGCTATGACAAATATAAAAGAAGAAGTACAGAAGAATATTAAAGAATTACAGCAGGTCAAGTTAGAATTAGAAGAAAAATCAAGAATGAACCGGAAGGATCTCTTCGAATAAGCAGGTCGTCAGCAGGGAAACCTAGATATTATCATAAATATATGAATAAGGATAATGAAACAGTGGATTCTTTTACAGGCGATGAACAATTGGTACAGAAGCTGGCGGAAAAGTCATACTATCATAAGATGTTATCCTGTGTGGAAAAAGAATTACAAGCGTTGAAAAACTTTGAAAAACATTACTTTCCTGAAAAAAAGACGGATATTTACAGACAACTGTCACCTGAAAGAAAATCCTTTGTTGATGCAATTTATCTGCCAGAAGAATTACGTGCAGAACAATGGGAAAAGCAGCAGTGGAAAAAATATGACAAGTTCACTGATGGATTACGATTTGAGACAGACAGAGGAGAAATTGTTCGCTCAAAATCAGAAATCATTATTGCCAATATGCTGAACAAGAAAGCAGATAATCTAAGTTATCGTTATGAAGCAGAGTTGTATCTAAAGAAAGCAAATAGAATTGTACATCCGGATTTTACGATTCTGAATAAGAAAAGTGGAAAGATATATTACTGGGAACATATTGGAATGTTGGGAGACCAAATATATTCGAATGACTTTGTTAGAAAGGTAAATGACTATATAGAAGATGGGATTATACCCGGAAAACAGTTGATTCTTACTTATGAAACAAAGGACGAACCATTAAACATACAAGTGGTGAAAATACTGGTAGAAGAAATTGTGAAGAGTTGAATTCTTAAATGGTTATATACCAAAGAAATTATTGATCGGCGCAGAGTGATATATATGATATAATTCTTTTGGGTGAAAAATTGTAAAGGAAAGATTTATCTCAGTCGAGAAGACTCCCACATCTTTCAGGTGGTGAGTAATAACAAATTTGTCTCAGTGGGAGTCCAATCTCCGACTGAGATAAACGCTCCGCGAGGATGCGCAGTGATTCTGTAATGAATTTGTCAGCTTATGCTGACCAGAATCACGCGCCAAGTCTCGCGTCTGCTCGACTTGAATAGTCCCCTTTGATGTTAGACAAAAATCATACATGATATCAGTTGGAGAAATATATTGCAAATAAATAATAATGTGTCATAATATGTCGGAGTGATTGGTTATGATGATTATACTGAAATAACGGAATAGTTTGCAAAAGAATTGAGGTGTGTCAGGTGGAGAAAGAAATTAAATTAGATCGAGTGATGGAACTTTTTTTTCGAGCAATGAAGGGCGAATCACTGTCTGTTCAACAGTTGGCTTTTGAATATAATGTTTCAACTAGAAGCATTACAAGAGATATTAATTCACTAAAGGCTTTTCTTGCAGATCATGCAGATATTCTTGGATATGCAGAATTGGAATATTCAAGTACAAATCATTGTTATTCATTGAAAATGGATCATTTTCTATCCAATAAGGAATTACTTGCAATTACAAAAGTGTTGATAGGAAGCAGAGCATTTAGCAGCGAGGAGTTGCTTGGAATTATTCAAAAATTAAAGGTGAATACGACTTCTGCAGATAGAATAAAACTGGAACAACTGATTTGCAAAGAAATATATCAATATGATGAAGTTGGTTCGGACTGCCACAGTGTTATAGATAATCTCTGGAAAGTTACTGATTGTATAGAAAATAGAAATGTGATTACTATTACATATTACAAGATGAACCGGGATTTGGTTAAAAGAAAAATAAAACCAGTTTCCATTATGTTTAGCGAATATTATTTTTATTTAATAGGATATCGGTATGAAACAGATGTGTCTAATACGCCAATATATTTTCGAGTTGATCGAATTGTAGACATAATAGTTCACCGTGAAAAATACGTCCTGTTAAAAGAGCAGAATATAGATGAAGGAATGCTTAGAAGAAAAAGTCAATTTATGTGGCCCGGTCCGACACGAAAAATTCGTTTCGAATTTTCAGGCCCGTCAGTGCAGGCAATTCTTGATCGGATACCTACTGCAAAAATAATAGATAAATATGCAGGTAAAACTATAATTGAAGCGGAAGTATTCGGTTCGGGAATAAAAATGTTTTTGCTAAGTCAGGGAGCATGGGTGAAAGTGTTGGCGCCGGACGAATTTGTGGAAGAAATGAAGCTGGAAATTAAGAAGATGCATGAGATGTATAAATAATATATTGTAAAAAGAGAGGAGCATAATACAAAAAGTATAGCTCCTTTTTTGGTGCCTTAGTATCCGGAAAAAACACATTTAATTTTAATCAGACAGAAACTGTCCGGGTAACCTGGTATGATAAGAAAAAATAGAAGTGGATGAAATTAAGGTTTCTGTTCAGGAAAATCTGTCTTTTCAAATAAATCACCGATCGGACAATCAAGAATACGGCTTAACGCATCAAGATTTTCGAAACGGATAGAGCTGGTTTGATTTGTTACCATGCGATTAAAATTTTGATAACTTAGGTTCATTTGCTTATAAAGCCAGTATTTTGTGTGATTTTGTTCTTTTAATATATCTAAAACGCGTAACTGTACCATGATTTTCCTCCTGTTATTCTATAATTATATAAAAAATTTTTTTATTGAATAACTTATGTATAAGATATATAATGTATACATTAGATACAGAGACGGATGTATGTAATGCACGAAAGAGAAAAGAGAGGGAAAAGAAAATGGAAATGATAAAAAAAATTACAAAAGAACCAAGGTCAATTATTGCAATAGTAAACTTTATAAGTTTCTTTCTGCCATGGGTATCATTTGATGCATCGGTTGCCGGATACAGTAGTTCAACTAAAGTTACAGGGTTTGGGATGATATCTTATTCTGTTTTAGGAATTGCTTTTTATGTAGTCCCTATTTTTATTGTAGCGTTACCTTTTATTGAGAGCCTGCGAGAATACGCGAAGAAAATTTATCTGGTACTTTCAATTTGGTCAATTTTATGTATGTTTATTACATGTTCTTTGCTGGCATCAACAGAAGCGTCCTATGATGGAGCAGTATCAGCATCCGTTCATATTCCTAAATTATTGGGATTTTGGATAGCATTGATCTGTAATGTTTTAATTTTTGCCATAACATTATTGCAAAATAAATCTGCAAGTTCATCCGGGCAATCGAATGTAAATTTAAAAAATGTGAATTTGAAGAATATTAATATGGAAAGTATTTCAAATGCTGCACATGAAATCGGAGCTACAATACAGTCTTCAGCATTTGTTGAATGTAAAAAGTGTGGAAATAAAATCCCTCGTGGAAAAAAATTTTGCTCTAATTGTGGAGAAAAAGTGGCCGTAGAAGAAAAAGTGATAAAAAAATATAAATGTTCCGGTTGCGGAAAACCGGCAACAGCAAAAGATAAGTTCTGTTCAGATTGTGGTGCACCGATTGAAGAATATATAGACGCTAATGTATGCCCTAATTGCGGAAAGAAAGTTTTGGAGAATGCGTCATTTTGTACCTTCTGTGGAACAAAGATAGAAAAGGAGACAAAGTAAAATGAAATGGTGTACGAATTGTGGAGCACAATTAAAAGATGAAGAAAAGTATTGCTCGAAATGTGGAGCAAAACAGGATGCAGATAGTATCAGTGAAAATGTAGAAAAGAAAGAAACTGGGAAAAAATCAACAAAAAAAGGAAGGTTGATATTTATCCTTATTTTAATTATTATGGGGATCATTCTTCTTGTATGTCTGACTTTTTTTCAAAAGAAGAAATTAAAAGCTGAAGAAAGAGAAAATTTGACAAAGTTTATAAAAACTGCGGAATGGCCATTTGATACCGAATCAGATAACAAATATAGCACCTACACAATGCGAAAGAATAAAGATGTAATAGTGTTTGATGCCATTAAGAATAAAAATAAAGATTCATTTATCGATGGATTTGCATCGGATGATAAGGGAAATGAATATATTATGTGTAGTTCAATTGATGGCGAAGATACGCATGCAGTATTTCAGGCCTCACAAAAAGAACATTGTTTAGATTTGCTGGTTTATATTGATAAAGAGGATAATTATTATTTTGAAGGTGAAAAATGGAATAAATTATATAATTATCTAAACAAATACAAACCGGATTATTCTACGGAAGAAAAGGATGAGACAAGTAATAAATCGGATGATAAAAAAGATGATTTGGAAAAGGAAGTAAACGATAATCAAAATTCTTCATGTGAGACCTCGCAAAATAAGGAAGCACTTGAAGAAAAAGCAAAGGAAAAACAAAGAAAGGAAGCTGCAGCTAAGCAGAAGCAACAGCAGGATGGATTTATTTTAAAATACAGTACAGAATATCTTAATCTGGACACAGAAAATGATCATACAACTATCAGAGTGACTCCTACTTTAGAAAAAGAAGTTAAAATTGATATTCATATTCCGGACTATGATGATTTTGAGTATTATGGAAATGTAATAAATTCAAAAACGGTCGATTTTAAGCTTGATGCAGGAGAAACTATTCGAATGGTATGGACAGATAAGAATAATTTTGAGGTCCATGCGATAAATGGCTTTGCAGATGACACAATACATCTGGTTAGACAATTGTGTTATGCATTGAATGATCAAAAATATAATTTGAATGCAAGTTAAAAAGTGCATTCTATAATTATTACGTGGTAATGCAATCACAAAAAATAATATTACAAGAAATGGGAGGAAGGAAAAGTGAAAAAGAAGATGCATTTAAAAGTTGTAAAGTGTTTAACAACTTTATGTTTGGCGATTGGAATATTTGGGATATGTGGACTAAATGTTCATGCAGAGTCTGCTGCGTTAAAGAAAGGAAGCAATACCGCTGCTGTGAATATTTCAAAAGATGGATGGACAATGACAGCAGCTTTCCGGAAAAGCAACAGCTCTCATATTATGAAGACAAAACTATACGGAACACGGTTTCAAGGTCATATGTGGTGGGAAGATAAAAATGGCGAAGAAACAGTTAAGATTTATTATAAATCAGGGAAGATTAATAAGATCAAAGCGAAGTTTTCCAAAAAGTCACAGAAGAAATACAACGGTGTGTACAAAGTTTATAATGTAATCAAAGCTCCTAAATTATCAGCGATAAAAGAAAAAGGTCCATATCCATATGGGGATGGTGTGATATATTCAGTGACATGGAGTAAAGTATCTGGAGCAAAAGGGTATCAGTGTAAGGTATCGGCTTTAGCTGGTGAATGGTGGAACATGTATGTTAAAAGATCAACATCGCATAGATCTGCCAGTGTAGAAGGATCTGATATTGAGAAAGTTAAATTCAAAGTTCGTGCTTATAAAAAGGTAAATGGAATTTCAGTATATGGATCCTGGTCTAATGTACGTTCAAAAAAATGTTGGTAATAGATTAATAAGTTCTTAAATCAGATTCAGAATATTAGAAAGTGATTTTGTGGCCACGCTCTCCAAAACAAGCCTGGTTTACAACGGTGTAGTTCAAAATCCGGATTACATTATCGTAGATGCAAACGGAGATATCATTGCTCCATCAAATTATACGGTAACATATGCAAAGGGCTGCAAAAATGTCGGGAAATATACAGCAACGATAACGTTCAAAGGCAATTACGAAGGTACGATATCCAAGACATTTACAATCAATCCCAAAGGAACTTCCCTGAAGTCATTAACTGCTAGTGTGAAGAAGATGACTGTCAGATGGGCGAAACAGACGGCGCAGACAACAGGATATCAGCTCCAGTATTCAACCAGCGCGAAGTTCGCAAATGCTAAGACGATTATGGTTACGAAAAATACTGTAACATCAAAGGCAGTAACGAAACTTGCAGGAAAGAAGAAATATTGTGTCCGAATCCGTACATATAAGAAAGTAGCCGGAAAGAATTATTATTCTGCATGGAGCAAGTCAAAAACTGTAAAAACAAAATAAAATGAATACATATGCTTTGCGAAGTGGACTATATGCTTAATTCCCGACATTTTCACTTATAAGTTGAAAATGTCGGGAATTAAGCATAACTTGACATTCCTCGCAAAATTAGGCACAATAGAAAGCAGACGATATCGTTTGCTTACATGCAAAATGGGTATAAGAATAAAAAAACAAGGAGGATAATATTATGCCACATATCGATGTTAAAATGTTTCCGGGAAGAAATGATGAAATTAAGAAGAATCTTGCAGAGAAGTTATTAAAGACTGCAGCAGAGGAACTTCAGATTCCGGCAGAGAACCTGTCAGTTTCTGTAGAGGATGTAGATCCGAAGAAATGGAATGAAGAAGTCGGTGCAGCAACACCGGATGACAAAATTTATGCCGGAAAGATGTTCCGTGCAGAGTAATGCACGGATTAGGGAATGAGGTATGAATAAGAGAGAGTCGTTTAGCAGTAGGTGGGGATTTATCTGCGCCTGCATTGGCTCTGCCGTAGGAATGGGCAATATCTGGATGTTTCCGACCAGAGTGTCGCTGTACGGTGGAGGATCTTTCCTGATTCCGTATTTTCTATTTGTGATTTTGATCGGTTCTACCGGCGTGATCGGTGAGATGAGTTTTGGAAGGGCTGCAAAGTCCGGACCGATCGATGCATTTGGAATCGCATGTGAGAAAAGAGGAAGAAGGAAGAGCGGAGAAGCACTGGGAATGATCCCGGTGATCGGATCTCTTGCTATGGCAATCGGATATACGGTTGTTATGGGCTGGATTTTGAAATACGCTGTAGGAACATTTACCGGAGCAACGTTAGAGCCGGAAAATGTAGAGGCATTTGGTGCAAAGTTTGGACAGATGGCATCTGCATTTGGAAATAATTTATGGCAGATCATTGCACTGGCTGCATGTATGCTGATTCTGATGCTTGGCGTCGGAAGTGGAATTGAAAAAGCAAACAAAGTTATGATGCCAATATTCTTCGCATTGTTTGTGATACTTGGGATTTATGTAGCATTTCAGCCGGGTGCATCAGCCGGATACCATTACATATTCCGGATCGATCCAAAAGCATTCAGTGATCCGGCAACATGGATCTTTGCATTGGGACAGGCGTTCTTTTCCCTGTCTGTAGCAGGAAACGGAACGTTGATCTATGGATCGTATCTGTCAGATGAAGAAGACATTCCGGCATCTGCGGGAAGAGTAGCATTCTTTGATACGATTGCGGCAATTCTTGCGGCGCTGGTGATCATTCCGGCGATGGCAACAACAGGTGCACAGCTGAATCAAGGCGGACCGGGACTATTATTTATTTTCCTGCCGAATCTGATTAAGACCATGCCGGGCGGACCGGTGATCGCAATTATTTTTTTCGTGGCAGTATTGCTTGCAGGTATGACATCGCTGATCAATCTCTACGAAGCACCGATTGCTACCGTGCAGGAGAAACTGCATTTGTCACGTGTTCCGGCATGCGGTGTGATCGCAGTGGTCGGTGTGATTGTTTCGCTGGTAATCCAGGGAATTGTGTCACAGTGGATGGACGTTTTATCCGTATATATCTGTCCGCTCGGAGCAGGACTTGCAGGCATCATGTTCTTCTGGGTATGCGGTAAGAAATATGTAGAAGCCCAGGTGAACCTTGGAAGAGAGAAGGACTATCGCGCTTCTTTCTATACAATTTGTAAATATGTATATGTACCGGTGTGTTTCATTGTGTTGATTCTTGGAATTGCACTTGGAGGTATCGGATAAGAAGAAAAGGTCTGTGAAAATATATATTTTCACAGACCTTTTCCTATGCCATAGGAAATTACTCCGTAATGTTCCTGTGACATAGAAAGCTTTCTGGAAAAGATTGTGCCGAGACACAATCTTTATACTTGACAAAAAAGTTAGTGTGAACTAACATGAAAATGAGAAACAAAATCAAAATCCAGGGAGGAATGAGATGTTTTTAAAAATAGAGGGAATAAAAAAATCTTTTGGTTACGGGGAGAACCGGGTAGAAGTATTAAAAGGATTGAATCTGGAGATTGAGAGAGGCGAATTCTGTGTGCTTTTAGGACCGTCCGGTTCTGGAAAGTCCACACTTCTTAATATTATCGGAGGAATCGACGGAGCAGATGACGGAAGCATCACAATTGAAGGCGAACGTTTGGAAGATATGTCGGAGAAACGATTATCGCTGTACCGCAGAAAGCACCTTGGATACATTTTCCAGATGTACAATCTGATCCCGAATCTGACTGTGCGGGAAAATATTGAAGTAGGAGCGTACTTAAGCGATCAGCCGCTTCCGGTGGATGATCTTTTAAATATACTAGGACTGACAGAACACCAGAGGAAATTGCCGAATCAGTTGTCCGGCGGACAGCAGCAGCGTACCGCGATCGGTCGTGCCATTGTAAAAAATCCGGATATCCTGCTCTGTGATGAGCCGACCGGAGCTTTGGATTATCATACGTCAAAAGAGATATTGAAACTGATTGAGAAGGTGAATCTGAAATACGGAAATACCATTATCATGGTAACACACAATGATGCGATCAAGGATATGGCAGACCGTGTTGTAAAATTAAAAGATGGTGGTATCCGGAGCAATATATTAAATAAGAATAAGATTCCGGCAGCAGAACTGGAATGGTAAGGAGGACGAACAGATGAAGAGTCCTTTGCGTAAAAGACTCCCGCGGGAATTAAAGGGAGAGTTGGGAAAATACCTGGTTGTATTCCTTCTGATGGTAGCTACGATCGGATTTGTATCCGGCTTCCTTGTAGCAGATGGAAGTATGCTGAAAGCATATAATGAAGGATTCGCTAAATATAATATTGAAAATGGAAATTTCCGTGTCAAAGAAAAGATTTACCAGGCACAGAAAGAAGAAATAGAAAAAAATGACATAAAGCTTTATGAAAATTATTATATCGAGCAGACAATGTCCAACAAAAGCACCATACGTTTCTTCAAAAATCGGAAACAGGTCAACAAAGTTTGTCTTATGAAAGGAAGTCTTCCAAAGAAGGCGGACGAGATGGCAATCGACCGTATGTATGCGGATAACAATAAGCTCGCTGTTGGCGATACAATGAAGAGTAAAGGCAAGATATGGAAGATTACGGGGCTGGTGGCACTTTCTGATTATAGCTGTCTGTTCCAGAATAACAGTGATACGATGTTTGATGCAGTGAAATTCGGTGTTGCGATAGTGACGGATAAAGGATTTCAGACATTGGATAAAAAGGCATGTCAATACAACTATTCATGGACTTACAACAAAGAACCAGAGAATGAGAAATCGGAAAAAGAGGTAGCGGAAGACCTGATGGAAAACATTGGCAAAGAAGTTACGCTGGAGAGCTTCGTTCCAAGATATCAGAATCAGGCGATTAATTTCACCGGAGAGGACATGGGAAGTGACCGTGCGATGATCATCGTACTTCTCTACATGGTTATTGTGATCATGGCATTTGTATTTGGCGTGACGATCAGCAATACGATACGAAATGAAGCAGCTGTCATCGGAACGCTCAGGGCATCCGGCTACACAAGAAAAGAACTGATACATCATTATATGGTTCTTCCGATATGCGTGACGCTGGCTGGCGCATTGATTGGAAATATACTTGGATATACGGTGCTGAAAAATGTATGTGCAGGGATGTATTACGGCAGTTACAGTCTGCCGACTTATGTAACTGTATGGAACGGAGAAGCATTTCTGCTGACAACGGTTGTGCCGGTGTTGATCATGTTGCTGATTAATTATATGGTATTGCATCACAAATTAAAATTATCTCCGTTACAGTTTTTAAGAAGAGATCTGTCTGGTAAAAAGAAGAAAAAGGCGATGTATTTAAGCCCGAAAACAAGCATTTTCCATCGCTTCAGGCTGCGAATTATTTTCCAGAACAAGAGTAATTATCTGGTATTATTTACAGGTATATTATTTGCAAATCTTTTGCTGTTCTTCGGACTGCTGCTTCCGTCAGTACTGAGTCATTATCAGGTGGAGATCCAGAACGGGCTTCTGGCAAAATATCAGTATCTGTTAGAAGCGCCGGTGTCAGCGGCAAGTGGAAATGAACTGGACAGACTGATTTCCATGCTGGAGTTTTCAGCTGGAACAAAGACGGACAATCCGGATGCGGAAGAATTCAGTGCTTACAGTCTGGATACACTCCCGGGAAAATATAAAACAGAAGAAATCATGCTTTATGGTGTGGATCCGGACAGTGACTATGTGAAAGTTGACACGAAAGATGGCGTTTATATTTCAAGCGCCTATGCGGATAAATTCCAGATTAAAAAAGGTGACATGATCAAGTTAAAAGAGAAATACGAAAAAGATACTTATTCTTTTAAAGTAAAAGGAATCTACCAATACAGCGGTGCACTCTGTGTCTTTATGGATCAGCAGAAGCTGAATAAAACATTTGATCTGGGAACCGATTATTACAGTGGTTATTTTTCAAAAACAAAGATTACGGATATTGATGAAAAATATATCGGTTCTGTCATTGATTTGAGTGCACTTACAAAAGTATCCAGACAATTGGATGTGTCGATGGGAAATATGATGGGACTGGTCAACGGATTTGCAGTTGCAATTTTCCTTGTACTCATTTATCTGCTGTCCAAGATCATTATAGAGAAAAATGCACAGTCGATATCTATGGCGAAAATTCTTGGATACACAGATGGAGAGATTGGCAGGTTATATATATTATCAACATCGATCGTTGTAATACTTTGCCTTTTGTTCAGTTTTCCGATAGAAGAAACATTTATGAAAATAATCTTCCGGGAGATGATGCTAGCCAGCATTTCCGGCTGGATCACACTGTGGATAGATCCGAAGATTTATGTAGAAATGTTCGTAATCGGAGCAGTAACTTATGCAGTAGTTGCAGCGCTGGAATACAGAAAGATTCAGAAGGTTCCGATGGATGAAGCATTAAAAAATGTAGAATAAGGTTTGAATCAGAAAATATTTGTAGTATAATAGAACTATCATAGTGCAGTGGGAGGAAAACACGAAAGTATGACCGGTTCTGAAAGAAGAGATAAGATAATTGCCACAATGCAGGAAAACAGGATGCCGGTTCCGGGGAAGGAACTGGCGTCCTTTTACAATGTAAGCCGTCAGGTGATCGTTCAGGATATTGCTCTGATGCGTGCAGCCGGATATGATATCATATCTACGAACAGAGGATATATTCTGAACAGTCCGAAGAGTGTAAAACGTATTTTTAAAGTGCAGCATACAGATGAACAGATGGAAGATGAGCTCTATTCAATTGTGGATCTGGGAGGCTGCGTGGAGACAGTTATTGTGAATCATAAAGTATATGGACGGATGGAGGCGAAGCTTCATATTACGTCTCGGAGACTTGCGTGGGAATTTTTGGAAGATATAAGGAGTGGCAAATCCAGTCCGCTTAAGAATATCACATCAAACTATCATTACCATGAGGTGCATGCAGATAGTGAAGAGACACTGGACATGATAGAAAATATGTTAAGAGAGAAAGGATATTTAGTTGAGGACTAAAGACATCGACAGATGTTGTACCTCAAGGGGAAGAGGGAAAATGAAATTTGAAGCAAAAAAAGATTTGAAGCGAATTGTAGTTGTATGTTTTGCGGCGTTGATGATGGCATTAAACATTAAGACGTTTGTGCGTGCCGGAGGACTGTATCCGGGCGGTGCGACAGGACTTACACTTCTTGTTCAGCGAAGTGCAAAACTGTTTTTCCATATTGCGATTCCATATACACTTGTCAATGTGCTGCTGAATGCAGTGCCGATCTATATCGGATTTCGCTTTATCGGTAAAAAGTTTACATTGTATTCCTGTCTGATGATCGTATTGACCAGTGTGCTGACAGATATGTTGCCGGGATATGCGATCACGTATGATACACTTTTGATCAGTATTTTTGGAGGAATGATCAATGGACTGGCAATCAGCCTGTGTCTTGCGGTCAATGCGACCAGTGGAGGAACTGACTTTATTGCAATTTATCTGTCAGATAAGAAAGGAATCGATTCCTGGAATATGGTTCTTGGACTGAATGTGATCATCCTTGCGGCAGCAGGTGTACTGTTCGGATGGGATAAAGCGCTGTATTCGATTATTTTCCAGTATGCGTCAACGCAGGTGCTTCATGAGCTGTATAAAAAATATCAGCAGAATACAGTGCTTGTTGTAACGAATCACGCAAGAGATGTTTATGAAGCAATTGCAAGAGTGTGCAATCACAGTGCTACGATCATGGAAGGTGAAGGATCTTATGAACACCGTGAACGTAAGGTCGTTTATTCTGTTATATCAAGCGCTGAGATCAAAAAGGTTATGAAAGCAATCAAAGAAGCCGATCCGCATGCTTTTGTCAATGTAATGAAGACAGAGCAGCTATCCGGACGTTTCTACCAGAAACCGACAGATTAAGACAGAGATATGAGAAATGTGTCGAAGGAAAAATTTGCAATTATGACTGGCTATGGTATAATAGTTGCGACCAAAAAATTGGTGTAGCGATGTAAGGAGGAATATCATGGCTAGAAAACGAGTAATAAAGAAAAAAGAAGCAATGAAAGCGGCAATAGAAAAAGCGCAGCTTACAGAGGAAAAAAAAGCGGCAGAAAAAGCGCAGCTTACAGAGGAGAAGAAGACACAGTCTGCAGAAGAAAAAGTAGCAGAGAAAGTCAGCGATACTGCGAAAGAAATAAAGGCAACAGCAAAAACAGCAGCCAGAACAGCTGTAAAAGAGGCGAAAGCAGCTAAAGAGACTGTAAAAAAGACAGCAGCCAAAGAAGTGAAGGGAGCCAAAGAAGCAGTGAAGAAGACTGCTGCAAAGAGACCATCTAAGAAGGATATGAAAGTCCGTACATTTGTGGAATATTATGGCAAGCAGGTCGAGGAAAAAGAAATGATCGCCAGAGTCAAGAAGGCGTGGACGAAAAAGGGAAAGAGAGTCGGGGAGATTAAGACACTGGAACTATATGTCAAACCGGAAGAAGGCGCTGTTTATTATGTAATCAACAGTGAGGAGACCGGCGCAGTAGAATATTAAATTGTGAAAGACAGGGGATTAGAAGATAAGGGACAAAAGGAGAGACGAATATGGATGAAATAAAGACATTATTAGAGAACGTTTTAAGTAAAACATCCGATATGAAACAGGCATTTATCGATCTTGCACCGAACAGCCGGATGAATATGGGAATTATTGGTGCAATGATCATTGTTGGAGTGCTGCTTGCACTGTTTGGACTGAAACTGGTAAAATTATTTACGGCGCTTTGTGGCTTCGGCATTGGTGCAGCAATCGGAGCCGGAGTTGTACAGGTTATGCATCCGTCTCAGATGACAGGGATGATTATTCTGTTTGGCTGTGCTGTCGTTATGGCTGTGCTTGCGTTTTTCCTACATAAACTGGGTATATTTATCACGGTGTTTATAGTATCTATGGCGATTGCGGTGACGGCGAATATGCCACACAGTTTACTGATCGCCGGAATTTATGTCGTGGTATCTCTGATACTTGCAATACTTGCGGTGATTTTCACGGAACCACTGATGATCGTTGTAACAGCATTTGCCGGCGGAATGAGTGTTGGAACAGCAGTTGTAATGCTTGTGGATCTTCCGTTTGCAGGAGTGGCAAGACTGGTGATCGGTGTTGTTGTTGCAATTATCGGCATGATTGTACAGTTTATGATGCAGTCAAGAAAACTTGGCAAAAAAGAGAAGAAATTCTCAGAAAAAATAAAAGAACAGGATTCCGTGGAGTCAGAAGTTGAGAAAGCAAGAATGATACTGGATGATTTTGATGATGATACGGATGAAGATGATGAGTAAGTAGTCCGTTTTATGAGACACCTCTTCTGCTATAGTATTGAATTATAGAAGGAGAGGTGCTTTTTTATGAGAAGAATTATAAGGAGATTTTTACAAAACAGCAAGATGATAACAGGCGTGCTTGTTCAGATGATGGCAGCTTTTTTATTTGGTTTCACAGCAGTTGAGCTGCCGAACTATCTGTATTTTCTGATCTGGTGTACAGGTCTTATTCTCTGCTGTAGTGTGACAGGAACGAAAGAATCAAAAAAAGCGTTTTGAGGGAAATACAGGCAGAAGTCTGGATCAGTTGTATTTTGCATGATATGTGATATAATAAAATCAAGTTCATGCAAAGGAGGCTTGTTTATGAAGCTGGATATGCATTGTCATGTGAAGGAAGGTTCTGTTGACAGCAGAGTGAGTCTGGACGAATATATTACAAAACTGAAAGCACACGGATTTGACGGAATGTTGATCACCGACCATGATACGTATAAAGGATACAGATACTGGAAGAACGAGATGAAAGGCAAGGTGTACGAAGATTTTGTTGTACTCAAAGGCATCGAGTATGATACTTGTGATGCAGGACATATCATCTGCATTATGCCGGAAGGTGTGAAGATGCGTTTGCTTGAGATGCGTGGAATGCCAGTGGCTATGCTGATCGATTTTGTGCATAGGCATGGCGGAATTTTAGGACCGGCACATCCGTGTGGCGAGAAATATATGAGCTTTACGAATACAAAGAGATATTATCGTTCACCGGAGATTATCAAGCGTTTTGATTTTATTGAAGCATTTAACGCCTGCGAACCGGAAGCATCGAATGAAGGTGCAAGGAAGCTGGCGCAGAAGTATAAGAAACCGGGGATCGGAGGAAGTGATTCTCATAAGCTGAATTGTGTTTCCATGGGATATACGATTCTTCCGGAGCGTGTCACCTGTGAGACAGAGTTGATTGCACTGATACGGAAGAAAGTACCGATAGAAGCAGGAGGGAAACTGTACGATAAGACAACGAAAGACAGGATTGGAAAAGCAAGCAAGCTTTTGGCATATTCATTCTGGTTTTATAACAAAGGCGGCGAATTGCTGAAGAGAAGAAAGAGACGGAAAAAAGGTAAGATTGAAAATCCAATGGATCCGATCGATCCAATCGAGATTCAATATTTAAAAGAGCATAATTCTTAGATATTTCTGAGAGAAAGAGAAAGGCACATATACAAGATTAAAGAATCCGTATATGTGCCTTTGCAACTGTAATACTATTAATGGAAAGCCTGTCAGTGCAGTATTTTAAATTTCAATCTTACGCAGACAAGATTAAAATAATAAAGAGCAGACGTGGTAAGCAATGCAGCTGCATGTCCATGCAGTAACTAATTGATAGAGAAGAATAGATATAGTAGATTTCCAACTGTTCAATTCTCTATGAATCGTTGCGATGGTAGCAGTGCATGGTACATAAAGCAAACAAAAAACCATAAGAGCGTATGCGTTTGCAGGACCGAATCCAAGAGTACCCAAAGTGGCAGACATGGTTGTCATGCCATGTGCGGTTGTAATATTCTGTATCCCGAAAAGGACACTGCAACTGGACACAACCACTTCTTTTGCGGCAATTCCGGCAATCAGTGCGACAATGATCTGCCAGTATCCAAGACCGACAGGCCGAAAGAGCGGGACGATTGCTTTCCCAATATAGGATCCGAAACTCAGACTGATATCTGTTACATATCCGGTCGGACCGAAATTTAAAATAATCCACATCAGAACAGATGCCAGGAAAATAACGGTTCCAGCTTTTGTCAGGTAGTCTTTGATCTTTTCCCATACATAAATTGCAATGGTGTGTGCATTTGGTGACTTGTATTCCGGAAGCTCGATCAACAGTGCATGATCGGCTTTTGAACCGTCTATACGAGAAAGGATGTAGGCGGTTGTGATCGCAATCAAAATTCCAAGTATGTACAAAGAGTAGCAGGCGAGCATTGCGTGTTCTCCAAAAAACATGGATGAGAACAGGACGTAAATCGGAAGTCTTGCACTGCAGGACATAAATGGTGTGATCAAAATTGTTTTGAACCGGTCTTTCGGATGCTCTAAAGCCCTGGATGCCATAACAGCGGGAACGGAACAGCCAAATCCCAGAAGTAATGGCAGAAAAGCTTTTCCGGACAGTCCGAGATGGCTCATAATATCATCCATTACAAAAGCAACTCTTGCCATATAGCCACTGTCCTCCAAAAACGCCAGTGCCAGGAAGAGAATAAAAATATTTGGCAAAAAAGTTAAGATCCCGCCTACACCGGAAATGATTCCGTCCGTGATGAGCGATGAAAGCATCGGGTGTACATGTAGTGCCTGTAAAAGGGCAGATGCACCGGATGTCAAGTAGTCTAATGCAATTTCAAAATATCCTTTCAGAAAATCACCGATTGTAAATGTCAGGAAAAATACAATTGCCATAATGCCAAGGAAGATTGGAAGTCCCAGAAACCGATTCGTCAGGTAAGAATCTATCTTATCTGTAGCTGCCTCTTTTTTTGATTTACCAACGAGGACTTCACCGATCACTTCTTCGATAAAATCATATTTCTGATTGATCATATCTTTTTCGTAGCTTCGTTCAATAATATCGGCGCAGTCAATTGGATGACGTTTGCGGATATCAGGATCGTTTTCGAGAAGTTTGATCGCATGCCAGCGTTTGTTTGTCATATCCGGATATTTTTTTGAAAGACGGCTGATCAGGAGATCAATTTTGTCTTCGATTTCATCGTTGTAAACCATTGCATATTCAGAATGGTGATCATGTCGGTGATGAGAAGACTTCCCGGTGTGATGATGAATCAACGGATCCTGAACATCAGGATCATTATGATGTGCTACAGCATGCATTAAGATAGATAGTCCGGTGCGTTTGCGTGCAGAAACCGGAATGACTGGTATGCCGAGCATTTCCGGAAGCCGGTGAAGATCTAATTCCAGCCCGCGTTCTTCAACGATATCCATCATATTGAGCGCCAGTACAACCGGCTTGCCAAGTTCAAGAAGCTGCAATGTTAAATAGAGATTGCGTTCAAGACTGGAAGCATCAATGACGTCTACAATGACATCTACTTCATCACTTAAAATACAGTCTCTGGATACGGTTTCTTCCATCGTATAAGATGAGAGACTGTAAATGCCGGGAAGATCGATCAGACGAAATTCCTGCCCTTTGTAAAAGGTTTTTCCTTCTTTCTTTTCAACAGTTACGCCGGGCCAGTTTGCAACTTTTAAATTCGCGCCTGTGTACGCATTAAAAAGCGTTGTCTTTCCGCAGTTTGGATTCCCGATGAATCCGACATTGATAATTTTGCTGTTGTTATTAGTCTGGTTATTTTTTTCTCTTGTGTCTGCAAGTCCCATGTCAGTTTTGCTCCTTTACTTCAATATGATTGGCAATTCTTTTTCCGAGAGCAAAACGTGTTCCGCGGAATTTCACAGTGAGTGAGCCTTTTTTCTGATTATTCATTATTGTGATAGTACTGCCTTCCGTAAGTCCCAAGGCTTCCAGACGGCGTTCCAGTTTTTCTTCCAGTTGAATGGAAACAACCTGATAGGAAGTATTACTGTTTCCCTGTTTTAATGTCATGTATGTATTCCTCTCTAATGTTAATGATAAATATTATCTATAATAATTCTTTTATAATATCATTTTTTAGAGAATATATCAATCTGAAAAGTATTGACAAATGTGTAAAACGTCTATATGATTAATACACTCGTCTTAAGAAGTTCTGATGATTCTTTATAATCAATATTCGTACGGGGAATCCCCCGACAGGGAAATGATCTTCCCGAATTTCACAAAACGAGAAATCATAAAAGGAAAGGAGGGCAGTTACAGTAACTGGTTTTAGCAATTTAATTTTACAATTGAAGAAGGAGTAGTGCTTATGAAAAAAAGAAATTTCCCATGGAGTCCTTTTGTGCGGTTTCTGGCGGTGCTTTGTCTGGTTTTCTGTTGCGTGCCGGCAGTAAAAAGTGAGGCGAAAGATGTGTCGCTGAGAAGAGGCGAAGAAGTATTTTATGAAGGGTATTCAACGTTTTACTATTATATTGACGGAACCCTTGGATATTGTCTGGAACCAAAACGAAGTTCTCCGCATGACGGAACCTATACGTCAAAACAATTGACGAATGACACGCTTTTAAGTAAAACACTGTATTATGCGTATGGCAATCCGGGGTATCAGAAGTATTTGAAACCTGTATTTGGAGAAAACTGGCAGGAGAAGAAAAAAGCTTACAGTCTGTCGCATTGTATTTTGTCCTATGTATATGACGAATGCAAAGATTCAAGTGATGCATTTCTGGGATTAAGTGACACAATGAAGCAGAAAGTGAAAAGCTGTACGGCGAAGATTAAGACATTTCCGAAAATACCGGATCCGGATATTGCTTTTTCAGAGAAGACATTGACGGCTGTTTATGATAAAAATGAAAAAGTGCAAAAGACAAAAACTATCACCTGCAAGGGCGATGAAGATAATTCAATTGTCCTGAAACTGCCTGCGGATGTAATACTGGTAAATGAAACAAAAGGGACAAAAAAGACAGGAAATGTGACGGTTTACGGCGGCGATCGTTTTTATTTGAAGTGTCCGGTGGGAAAATGGAATGCCCAGACGTGGAAAACAGGCAACATTTATGGGAAAAACAGACAGAATTGGAGAAGTCTGGTGATTAATACCGGAGCAGGCGGACAGCACCTGGGAGTCGGGGAACTGGTAAGTGCGGATAATATTCCAACCAGTCTTGCGGTACAATGGATTGAAAAGCCGGAACTTAAAGTGGAAAAGAGCGCTGACCGGGAAGATAAAAAATATAAAGTTGGTGACAGGATTACATATACGGTTGATGTGACGCAGCAGATTGAGAAGGCGGTTGCCTCAGGTGTTACGATCACAGACCGGATTCTAACGGAAGGAGTGAGACTTCTTCCGGATTCTATTATTCTGTATGACAAAGATCAAAGCGTTGTATCTGACGCGGTTATTTCTGTAAAAGAGAACACATATACAATTGAAACAAAACATTTTCTGGAAAGTATTCATTCCGGTGACAAATACACAGTGACTTATCAGGTGGAAATTCTGGATGAGAAACTGATCGGAAAAGAGATTGAAAATGAAGTAATCGTCCGTGCCGATAATGCGGAAGATGTGGATGATACGGAAATCGTGACTGTGGAAGAATCGGAAAAACCAGAGAAACCAGAAAAACCGGAGAAACCGGAAAAACCGGCAGAAAAGAAGAAACCTGAGATTGTGAAAGTAGAGAAAAAGGCAGAAAAACCGTCAGTGAAGAAGAAAGAGATTGTAAAAACCGGAGACGAACAAGATTTGATACTTCTTACGGTCTTATGTATTCTTTCTTGCACTGTAATATTTACCTGTGGTAGAATAGCTCGTAAGACTAAGTAGAAGAATAGGAGGTTGTCGTGATGGGAATGACAATGACGCAGAAAATATTAGCTGCCCATGCAGGTCTTGATCATGTTGTGGCAGGACAGTTGATAGAAGCAAAGTTAGACGTAGTTATGGCAAATGATATTACCGGGCCAATGGCACTGCCGATTTTCAGACAGATGGCAGAGAAGGTATTTGACAAAGATAAGGTAGTACTTGTACCGGATCATTTTACGCCGAATAAAGATATTAAATCCGCAGAGAATTCAAAATCAATCCGCGAATTTGCAAAAGATCAAGGACTTTCCTGGTATTTTGAACAGGGAAAATCCGGTGTAGAGCATGCGATTCTTCCGGAAGCAGGTGTTGTAGCAGCAGGTGAATGTATTATCGGTGCAGATTCACATACCTGTACATATGGAGCACTGGGTGCATTTTCTACCGGTGTCGGAACAACGGATATTGCAACAGGTATGGCAACCGGAGAACTCTGGTTCAAAGTGCCAAGTGCATTAAAATTTGTCCTGAAAGGACAGCCGGGACCTTATGTGAGCGGTAAAGATATTATTATTCATATCATTGGTAAGATCGGTGTGGACGGAGCACTTTACAAATCTATGGAATTCACAGGTGAAGGAATTGCAGCTCTTTCCATGGATGATCGTTTTACAATGGCGAATATGGCGATTGAAGCAGGCGCAAAGAACGGAATCTTCCCGGTAGATGATCAGACAAAAGCTTATCTTAATGAGCATACGAAGAAAGCATATCAGGTCTATGAAGCGGATGAGGATGCAGAGTATGACGAAGTGATTGAGATCAATCTTTCCGAAGTACGTCCGACCGTTGCATTCCCACACCTTCCGGGTAATGCTAAGACAATCGATGAGATTGAAGCAATGGAACCGATCAAGATCGATCAGGTTGTAATCGGATCCTGTACAAATGGACGTATGGAAGACATGCGTAAGGCAGCAGCTATTTTAAAAGGACATAAAGTACATGAAGATGTGCGTGTAATGGTAATTCCGGCAACACAGAAAATCTACAAACAGTGTATCAAAGAAGGACTTCTTGATATTTTCGTAGATGCGGGCTGTGCCGTGAACACACCAAGCTGTGGACCGTGTATGGGCGGACATATGGGCGTTATGGCAGCAGGAGAGAAGTGTGTATCTACAACAAACCGTAATTTTGTAGGAAGAATGGGACATGTAGATTCCTTGATTTATCTTGCATCGCCGGAAGTAGCAGCAGCAAGTGCGATCGCAGGATGTATTGCAAATCCGGAGAAAGTGGGTGACAGATAATGAAGGCATTAGGACATGTATTTAAATATGGAGACAACGTAGACACAGATGTAATCATTCCGGCAAGATACCTGAATTCATTTGACGCGCAGGAGCTGGCAAGTCATGCAATGGCAGACATTGATCCGGACTTTGTGAATAAAGTAAAACCGGGAGATCTGATCGTGGCAAATAAGAACTTCGGATGTGGCTCATCCAGAGAGCATGCACCGCTCTGTCTTAAGACTGCAGGAGTAAGCTGTGTGATTGCAGAGACATTTGCAAGAATTTTTTACCGTAATTCTATTAATATCGGACTGCCGATCATCGAATGTCCGGAAGCTGCAAGAGGAATCGAAGCAGGCGATGAAGTGGAAGTAGATTTCGACAGTGGTAAGATTTACAACCGTACAAAAGGAACAGAATTCCAGGGACAGCCATTCCCGGAATTCATGCAGAAACTGATTGCGGCAGGCGGTCTTGTAAAATATACAAACAGCAAGAATAAATAATAGCAAGAAAGACCAAAGGAAAGGTGGAATTATGAGTCTACATTACAAAAGTACCCGGAATTCCGAGTTAAAGGTAACTGCATCTGAAGCAATTTTAAAAGGGCTTGCTCCGGATGGCGGTTTATTTGTACCTGAAGAGATTCCAAAACTGGATGTTTCTATGGAGCAGTTAAAAAGTATGAGCTATCAGGAGATTGCTTATGAAGTAATGAAGCTGTTTCTGGCCGATTTTACAGAGGGAGAACTGAAAGGGTGCATTGAGAAAGCATATGACAGCAAGTTTGATACGGAAGAGATTGCATCTTTGGTAAAGGTATCGGATACTTACTATCTGGAGTTATTCCACGGTGCAACCATCGCATTTAAAGATATGGCACTTTCCATTCTGCCACATCTCCTTACGACTTCTGCGAAGAAGAATCACGTAGAGAATAAGATTGTGATCCTGACAGCGACATCCGGAGATACCGGAAAAGCTGCAATGGCAGGATTTGCAGATGTGGAAGGAACACAGATCATCGTGTTCTATCCGAAGAACGGTGTCAGTAAAGTACAGGAACTTCAGATGGTAACGCAGAAGGGAAGCAATGTAGATGTTGTTGCGATCCACGGCAATTTTGACAATGCGCAGAGCGGTGTCAAAGCAATGTTTGAAAACAAAGAACTTGCAGAAGAACTTGCCGGCAAGGGATATCAGTTTTCATCAGCCAACTCTATTAATATCGGACGCCTGGTTCCGCAGGTTGTTTATTATGTATATGCATATGCAAAACTTCTGGAAAATGAAGAACTTGCGAACGGAGAAGAATTACAAGTTGTCGTTCCGACAGGTAATTTTGGAAATATTCTTGCAGCTTACTATGCAAAACAGATGGGTGTGCCGATTGGTAAACTGATCTGTGCATCGAATGAAAATAAAGTATTGTTTGATTTCTTCCAGACAGGAACTTATGATAAGAACCGTGAATTTGTGCTGACAACATCGCCATCTATGGATATCCTGATTTCCAGCAATCTGGAGCGTCTGATCTATGTAATTGCAGGCGAGGACAGCGATAAGACAAAAGAACTGATGGAAGCTTTGAAAAAAGATGGAACGTATACGGTTTCGGAAGATATGAAAGCAAAACTGTCTGATTTTGCTGCAGGATATGCCACAGAGGACGAGACGGCAGAGCAGATCCATGATGTCTATGATAAGACCGGTTATGTGATGGATACACATACAGCAGTTGCATCTTATGTATGCAGCCGGTATGAACAGTCAGAAAAGACAGGCAAGAAATATCTGATCGCGTCCACAGCAAGCCCATACAAATTCGTGAAGAGCGTTATGACAGCAATTGATGCAAAATATGCAGAAGAAGATGAATTTGCACTGCTTCCGAAATTGCAGGAGCTTTCACAGGTCGGTATGCCGCAGGCAATCAAAGACATTCTGGATGCAAATGTCCTGCATAATATCGAATGTGATGTAGATCAGATGGAAGAGACTGTAAAACAGATCCTGAACCGTTAGTCAAAAGAAGAGAAATACAGAAGATACGGAGGATAACGAAGAATGGAAGGTGTATTTGGAGTAATAGGTCTGGGACTCGGATTGTATTGCCTGTATGGATGTTACATGCTGAGATTCAAACATGAGATCAACCGGACGATCTTACTTCCGAAAAACGTGAATATTAAAAAGTGCAAAGATCTGGATGGATACTGTAAGGAGGCATTGCCGCCACTTTTAATACTTGGTATTGCAGCAACTTTATATGGTGCTTCCGATCTGTATAACACTTATATCGGAGAAGCGAAGACGGTATTTTATGTTTTCATGACCATTACGATCGTTGCGCTTGTGATTTACGCTGTAATGATTAAAAAAATCAATAATAAATATTTTAAAGCATAAGGAAATGCAAGATTGCGTATGCAATCTTGCATTTTTTAAATACCATAGACAAGGATTTAACGAAAAAAGGAAGATAAATGCATAAAAAATGTCTAAAACTTTCGAAAAAAGATTGTTAAAGTCTTGACTTTTTTTGGAATAAATGAGATAATAGGAGCAAATGTTGTCGTGCACAGACAGGACAATGTAAATAATGAAGAAAAGAGGTTAATGTAAAATGGCAAAAATCGATTTAAGCAAGTATGGAATTACAGGAACTACAGAGATTGTTTATAATCCTTCTTATGAGATGTTATTTGAAGAAGAAACAAAACCTGAACTTGAAGGTTATGAAAAAGGACAGGAGAGCGAACTCGGAGCAGTGAATGTAATGACAGGTATCTATACCGGTCGTTCGCCAAAAGATAAATATATCGTAATGGATGAAAATTCCAAAGATACGGTATGGTGGACCTCTGATGAGTATAAAAATGATAACCACCCGGCATCAGAAGAGACATGGAAAGCTGTAAAAGAGATTGCACAGAAAGAACTTTCCGACAAGAAACTTTATGTTGTAGATGCATTCTGCGGTGCAAACAAAGATACACGTATGGCAATCCGCTTTATCGTAGAAGTTGCATGGCAGGCACACTTTGTAACAAATATGTTTATCAAACCAACAGAAGAAGAACTGAAGGATTTTGAGCCGGACTTCGTTGTTTACAATGCGTCAAAAGCAAAAGTTGAGAACTACAAAGAATTAGGACTGAATTCTGAGACAGCAGTAGTATTCAACATCACAAGCCGTGAGCAGGTAATCATCAATACATGGTATGGTGGAGAGATGAAGAAAGGTATGTTCTCTATGATGAACTACTATCTGCCATTAAAAGGTATTGCATCTATGCACTGCTCAGCAAATACAGATATGAACGGAGAGAATACAGCAATCTTCTTCGGACTTTCCGGAACAGGTAAGACAACGCTTTCTACTGATCCGAAGAGACTTCTGATCGGTGATGACGAGCACGGATGGGATGATAATGGAGTATTTAACTTTGAAGGTGGATGTTACGCAAAAGTTATCAACCTGGATAAAGAGTCTGAGCCGGATATTTATAATGCAATCAAACGTAACGCACTTCTTGAAAATGTTACACTGGACAAAGATGGTAAGATTGATTTCGCAGATAAGAGCGTGACAGAGAATACGCGTGTATCTTATCCAATCGATCACATTGAGAAGATCGTACGTCCGATATCAGCAGCACCGGCAGCTAAGAATGTAATCTTCCTGTCAGCAGATGCATTTGGAGTACTTCCTCCGGTATCTGTATTAACTCCGGAGCAGACAGAATATTACTTCCTGTCAGGATTTACAGCAAAACTTGCAGGAACAGAGCGTGGAATCACAGAGCCTACACCGACATTCTCAGCTTGTTTCGGACAGGCATTCCTGGAGTTACATCCGACAAAATATGCTCACGAATTAGTTAAAAAGATGAAAGCTAACGGAGCAAAAGCATATCTTGTTAATACAGGATGGAATGGAACAGGAAAACGTATCTCTATCAAAGATACTCGTGGAATCATTGATGCAATCTTAAGCGGAGATATTAAGAATGCACCGACAAAGACAATTCCATACTTCAACTTCGAAGTTCCGACAGAGCTCCCGGGCGTTGATACAGGAATCCTTGATCCAAGAGATACTTATGTCGATGCAACAGAGTGGGAGACAAAGGCAAAAGACCTCGCAGGAAGATTTGTTAAGAACTTTGCTAAATATGAAGGTAACGAAGATGGTAAGGCACTTGTATCTGCCGGACCACAGTTATAAGAAAACAGTTGTAAAATAGAGATTATTGGAGTATAATAATCTCAGTTGGAAACCTGAAATGTTCGATAACTTCTGTTATTTTGAACCTACAATACTTTAAACGGGACTCTTATTATCTCTGTAATATGTCAAGCCCTCATTTATGCAGGGGAAGGCAGAAAAGCAGATGCGGACACCCACCTAGCGGATGGCTAGGAGTCAAAATACAGAAACCGGCATTTTGGGGAATACAGAAGATAAGGCAGATGCCGCAGAACGATTAGCGATAATCCGATGCGGCATCTTCTTTTTATCCATATGTGAACAAAAAAGAGCTGTTAATGCAGCGAAAAGTACAAGAAACGTGTGGCTTTACGAATGTTACGAATGTATATGGAGGGATTCAGTTGAAATGTCAGAAAAATAGAAAACATCAAAAGAGTATTCGTTTGTGTGGCTGTATTCTCATTGCCGCTTTTTTTATTGTGTTACTCAGTGGAAAACTGCCGGAAGTAGCGAGGAGAAGACAAGTACGTGAAAGTGACAGGCAGAAACAGACATACAACAATACATATGAAATAGATGTGTCAAAAAAACAGACGGATAATACGAAAATAGCGAAAAAGAATCCAAAGATCCGTGTTCTCCTGATGACAACAGGATATACCCGGGCGTTTCATACGGAAGTGAAAGTTTCGGGAAAAGAAGGCTTGATATTAAGAATAGGAGCGAAAAAAGTTTCCGTACCTGCCGGAAAAACTGTGACGATAAAAGCTTCAAATCGGCGACTGAAAAAACATACAATAAAAATTCGTGCAAGAAAAGGTACGGTACAGGTTAAGAGCATACGAAGAGGTTATGGAACGCCGTCTTACAGCGGGACACTGGAACTTAAGTCTGCCGGAAAGAAGATCGCACTGATCAATGAACTTACGGTAGAAGATTATCTCTGTGCGGTTGTTCCGAGCGAGATGCCGGTGTCATATAAACTGGAAGCATTAAAAGCGCAGGCTGTCTGCGCGAGAAGCTATGCTTACCGGCAGATGGAGAACTATGCTTATCCGAAATACCGGGCGCATGTCAATGACAGTACAGATTATCAGGTATATGGCAATTCAAAGCAGGCGGATTCTGCTGTGAAAGCGGTCAGGCAGACAGCCGGAGAAACTGCAAAGTATAAAGGGAAAATTGCAACAACATACTATTATTCGACATCTTCCGGAAGAACGACGACAACTGCAGCGTGGGGAAGCACTTCATCAGCAGCTACCGGCTATCTGAAATCCGTCAGAGTCAGTGGAAAAAATGGGGATTATGAGAAAAATCTTCCATGGTACCGGTGGACAGTGGACGTAACGGCAGCAAGATTGTCAACGATTCTTTGTAAAAATACCGGAAAAGATGTCGGAAGTATCCGCAAGATATATATTTCAAAAAGAGGTCCGGGAAAAGTAGCGCTGGAACTTAAAGTAAAGGGAGACAAAGGAAATCTGACTATAAAAACAGAGAATAAAATCCGGTCAGCGCTTGCGGGAGATTATGATATCCGGAAACAGGACGGAAGTAAAGTGAAGTTTCGAACATTGCTTCCAAGTGCGTTTATTACAATTACGAAAAAAAAGAGCCAGATCCACATCCGGGGAGGCGGATTCGGACATGGAATCGGAATGAGCCAGACAGGAGCCAATGAAATGGCAAAACAGGGGAAAACTTACAAAGAAATATTGAAACTGTTTTATTCTGACATTACGGTAGAAAATTAATAATATGAAGAAAAACATCTAAGAAAATGTCTGCCGGTACGATAAAAGACAGATAATCGTAGACAAAGCGCATGAAATCAGTTAAAATGGGGTGCGAATGTCAGGAGAGAACTATGAAGAAAATAAAAGAAATCAGTTCAAAAATAATACAGATAACAACAGACATATCCCATGATCATGTAGGTGCGTATGCTGCACAGTCGGCATACTTTTTTATGCTGTGTCTGATTCCGATCATTCTGCTTCTTCTGACACTGGTGCGTTATACACCAGTGACGAAAGCAGATGTTATGGCGGCAGTGATCCAGGTGTTCCCGTCATCTGTGGAGACACTGATCACATCGATCGTGAATCAGGTTTACAACCAGTCAATGAGCATCATCCCGATCACGGTAGTTGTAGCGCTCTGGTCAGCAGGAAAAGGTGTACTTGCGATGTCTTCCGGACTGAACTGCATTTACAAATGCCATGAGACACGTAACTATTTTTATCTCCGTCTGCGGGCAACGATCTATACAGTGATGTTCTTGATCGTGATCATATTCCTGCTGCTGTTGTCTGTGTTTGGTAATACAATAAATATATTTATCACAAATCATGTAACGATCATGAAACAGATTGCTGACTGGCTGATTAAAACGCGTACGATCATTACGCCTATCACATTGATGATATTCTTCCTTTTGATCTATAAGTTTCTGCCAAACCGCAGGACAAAATTAAAAAGACAGATTCCGGGTGCGGTATTTGCAGCAATTGGCTGGATGATCATATCCTGGATTTTTTCTGTGTATGTAGATGTATTTCAGGGATTTTCGGATATGTACGGAAGTCTGACAACAATCGTGTTGATCATGCTTTGGATGTATTTCTGTATGTATACGATTCTACTTGGCGGTGTAGTGAATGTGATGGTATCAGATGAGATTTTTGGAGAATAGAACTTGACATCTCCGGGCTGTATGATACAATAATGAAGTATTAGAACTCAATCTATTTTTGGAAAAAGCAATGACCGTGTAAGTAGAGAATTATTTTCCGACAGAGAGAGAAGATCGCAGGCTGGAAGTCTTCTTCGGTTCAGATAAGGATTGAATTTCCCACGTAAGCTGTTTCTTTGAAACGGAGATAATCTGTAAGTAAGAGAAAACGTAACCTGCACGTTACGCAGAAGATAAGTGCCTGCCGCAAGTAATATGCTGCAGGAATCAGGGTGGTACCACGGGTAGAACCTCGTCCCTAGGGGATGAAGTTCTTTTTTTATTGCCACAGCATCTGGATGAAGTTGCCGTCGGCAGGTTCTGCAGGTGTCTGAATATGGACAGATATATTGATGAAGAAAGGGAGAAAAGAGATGCAGGAGAAGCTTAAAGCCATCAGAGAAGAAGCATTAAAAGCAATCGAACAGGCAGATATGCCTGAAAAACTGAATGATGTCCGCGTAAAATTCCTTGGTAAAAAGGGAGAGCTGACAGCCGTATTAAAGAGTATGAAAGATGTTGCCAAAGAAGACAGACCGAAGGTTGGTCAGATGGTCAATGAGACAAGAGAAGCAATTGAGAAGATATTAGAGGAAAGCAAGAGCAAAATGGAGCGTGCGATCCGTGAAGAGAAGATGAAACAGGAAGTAATCGATGTAACACTGCCGTCCAAGAAGAATATGGTCGGACACAGACATCCGAACACGATTGCACTGGAAGAAGTAGAGAGAATTTTCGTTGGTATGGGATATGAAGTTGTAGAAGGACCGGAAGTAGAATACGATCTGTACAACTTTGAAAAACTGAATATTCCGGCAGATCATCCGGCAAAAGATGAGCAGGATACGTTCTATATTAATAAAGATATCGTACTTCGTACCCAGACATCGCCGGTACAGGCACGAGTAATGGAACAGGGAAAACTCCCAATCCGTATGATCGCACCGGGACGTGTATTCCGTTCTGACGAAGTAGATGCAACACATTCTCCTTCTTTCCATCAGATCGAAGGACTTGTTATTGACAAAAACATTTCTTTCGCAGACCTGAAAGGTACACTGGAAGTATTTGCAAAAGAGTTATTCGGACCAGAGACAAAGACGAAATTCCGTCCGCATCATTTTCCATTTACAGAGCCAAGTGCAGAAGTTGATGTTACCTGCTTCAAATGCGGCGGAAAAGGATGCCGTTTCTGTAAAGGATCCGGATGGATTGAGATTCTTGGCTGTGGTATGGTACATCCACATGTACTGGAAATGTGTGGAATTGATCCGGATGAATATACAGGATTTGCATTTGGTGTAGGTCTGGAACGTATTGCACTGTTAAAATACGAAATTGATGACATGAGACTGTTATATGAAAATGATATCCGATTTTTAAAACAGTTTTAAACGATAGATGAAGGACGCGAAAGGAGTAATAAGATGAATACATCATTATCATGGATAAAAGCATATGTTCCGGATCTTGACGTGACAGCACAGGAATATACCGATGCAATGACACTGACCGGAACAAAAGTAGAAGGATTTGAAAAGATGGATGCAGATCTGGACAAGATCGTAGTCGGACAGATTGATAAGATCGAGAAGCATCCGGATGCTGACAAGCTGATTATCTGTCAGGTAAATATCGGAACAGAATCCATTCAGATCGTAACGGGTGCACCGAATGTAAAAGAAGGTGACAAAGTACCGGTTGTTCTGGACGGCGGACGTGTTGCAGGCGGACATGAGCCGGGACAGAGAGTTGCCGGTGGAATCAAGATCAAAAAAGGAAAATTACGTGGAGTAGAGAGTAACGGTATGATGTGCTCGATCGAAGAGCTGGGATCAAACCGTGACATGTATCCGGATGCACCGGAATACGGAATCTATATTTTCCCGGAAGATACAGAAGTCGGAGCAGATGCCATTGAAGTACTGGGACTGCACGATGTTGTATTTGAATATGAGATCACATCAAACCGTGTAGACTGCTACAGTGTTGTTGGTATTGCAAGAGAGGCGGCAGCAACTTTCCACAAAGAATTTTGCCCGCCGGTTGTAACAACAACAGGAAATGACGAAGATGTCAATGATTACATCAAAGTTACTGTAAAAAATACAGACCTCTGCCCGAGATACTGTGCAAGAATTGTAAAGAATATCAAGATTGCACCGTCACCGGAATGGATGCAGAGAAGACTGGCTTCCGTAGGAATCCGTCCGATCAATAACCTCGTAGATATTACAAACTATGTAATGGAAGAATACGGACAGCCAATGCATGCTTATGATCTGGACACGATTGCCAATCATGAGATTATTGTCCGTACTGCAGAAGCAGATGAGAAATTTACAACACTGGATGGACAGGAAAGACAGATGGATGAAGACGTTCTGATGATTTGCGACGGCGAGAAATCTATCGGTATTGCCGGAATCATGGGTGGTGAGAACTCCATGATCACAGACAATGTAAAGACAATGCTTTTTGAAGCAGCATGTTTTGACGGAACAAACATCCGTAAATCAAGCAAGAGAGTCGGACTTCGTACAGATGCTTCCGGTAAATTCGAAAAAGGTCTGGATCCGAACAATGCACAGGCTGCAATCGACCGTGCATGCCAGCTCATTGAAGAGATGGGAGCCGGAGAAGTTGTCGGCGGTATGGTAGATGTATATGGAAAGAAGAAAGAGCCGGTACGTGTGCCATTTGATTCGGAAGCAATCAACAATCTGCTTGGAACAGAGATCGCAGAAGAAGATATGCTCGGATACTTCAAGAAGATTGATCTGGAATATGACAAAGAGAAGAGAGAAGTGATCGCTCCGACTTTCCGTCATGACCTGTTCCGCATGGCTGACCTTGCAGAAGAAGTTGCAAGATTCTATGGATATGATAATATCCCGACAACACTTCCGAGAGGAGAGGCAACAACAGGTAAATTATCATTCAAGCTGAGAGTGGAAGAGATTGCGCGTGATATCGCGGAGTTCTGTGGATTCAGCCAGGGAATGACTTATTCATTTGAAAGCCCGAAGGTATTTGATAAATTACTGTTGCCGGAGGATTCACCGCTTCGCCAAACAGTTGACATTGTGAATCCGCTGGGAGAAGATTACAGCGTAATGAGAACAACATCCTTAAATGGTATGCTGACTTCTCTTGCAACAAACTACAACAGAAGAAATAAAAATGTAAGATTATATGAGCTTGGTAATGTATATCTGCCAAAGGCTCTGCCACTTACAGAACTGCCGGAAGAGCGTATGCAGTTTACACTTGGAATGTATGGAGACGGAGATTTCTTCAGTATGAAAGGTGTTGTAGAAGAGTTCTTTGAAAAAGTAGGACTTCATAAAAAAGAAACTTACGATCCGAATGCCGGAAAGACATATCTGCATCCGGGACGTCAGGCAAATATCATTTATGATGGAACAGTTGTCGGATATTTAGGAGAAGTACATCCGGATGTTGCAGACAATTACGGAATCGGAACAAGAGCTTACATTGCTGTTATTGATATGCCGGAGATTGTGAAGAAGGCAACCTTTGACAGAAAATATACGGGAATTGCCAAATTCCCGGCAGTTACCAGAGATATTAGTATGGTAATGCCGAAAGAGATTCTTGTCGGACAGGTAGAAGAAGTCATCGAGAAGAAGGGTGGCGCTTATTTGGAGAGCTATGCACTGTTTGATATTTACGAAGGAGAACAGATTAAGAAAGGCTTTAAGTCCGTAGCATATTCTATCGTATTCCGTGCAAAGGATAAGACACTGGAAGAGGCAGAGATTACAAGTGCTATGAACAAGATTTTGGAAGGACTGGAAGCGCTTGGAATCGAACTTCGTAAATAAACAGTTCATTCACAGAAAGGAAAGGTAATTTCCAAAATGAAAAAGAAACAGATCATAGGCCTGCTTATAGCAGGTCTTCTGTTCGCTGTGATCGGAGTGATCAGTGTATTTGTAAATACAGCGGCAGAAAGTATTATAGGGGATGCAGCAGAAGAGATCCTTGCAGGTGGCAGTAATTTTGATCCACCGGATGACGATTACATTGCAGTTGTGAAAGTGCAGGGAACGATTCAGGAACAGGCATCAGACACGACAGATATTCTGAGCGGACAGAACAGTGGTTATCAGCATGATACGACAATGGAGTATCTGGATGAACTTATGGATGACGAAAATAATAAAGGAATTTTGCTTTATGTAGATTCGCCGGGTGGAGCAGTCTACGAATCGGAAGAATTGTATGACAAACTGATGGAATACAAGAAGATAACCAAACAGCCAATCTGGACTTATATGGCACATTATGCTGCTTCGGGAGGTTATATGGCTTCTGTATCATCAGATAAAATCTATGCAAATAAGAATACAGTGACCGGTTCCATCGGAGTTATTATGTCCGGTTATGACCTGACAGGCTTATACAAGAAACTGGGCATCCGCTATGTGAGTATTACGAGCGGTAAAAATAAAGATTCCAGCAGACTGACAAAAGAGCAGGTGAAGATATACCAGTCACAGGTAGATGAGTGTTACGAAGCGTTTGTATCCAAAGTAGCTGACGGAAGAAAAATATCCAAAGAACAGGTGAAAAAGCTGGCTGATGGAAGAACTTACACAGCAACGCAGGCAAAAAATAATGGTCTGATCGATAAAATCAGCAGTTATGATGAGATGCAGGATGAAATGAGTGACAAACTTAAGACGGATGAATTCTATGAGCCGGAGCGTAAGACGAGCCTGCTGGATGAACTATTTGCGAAAGCAGGAAGTCTGGTTCCAAAGTCAGAGGCACAGGTATTGAAAGAGACTGCCGAAGAATGTAAAAGCGGAGGACTGATGTATTATGCAGAGGGATTGCAATAGTGAAAATCTGGAATACGCAGGATTCTGGGTAAGGTTTGCTGCATATGTGCTGGATCATATGATTATCTTTTTTGGACTTATCGGAGTCCGTCTGGTATTGGCGCTTGCTTCATTTGTATTAGGGCTTCTTGAGATTAACATATTGAATACGAATGTTTTGTTTCAATATTCCTTAAAAGATGTTGCACTTTATATTTGTCAGGTGTTATATTTTATTATATGTACTTACGAAACCGGAACAACTTTTGGAAAGCGCGTATTCCATCTTAAGGTTGTAAGTGCAAAAGAAGAAAGATTAGGTCTGTTCGATATTGTGTACAGAGAGACCATAGGACGATTTCTGTGCCACGTATCGTTAGGATTTGGCTATCTGCTGGCAGGATTGGATCAGCAGAAATGTGGACTGCATGACAGACTCAGTGATACGAGAGTTGTATATGCAAAGAAAATAAAGGAGATTCATATAGAAAATGAAAACACAGGATTTTTATTATGATCTGCCGGAAGAATTGATTGCACAGGATCCGCTTGAGGATCGTTCCAGCTCCAGGCTGCTTGTCCTTGACAAGAAGTCTGGGGCTGTTTCCCATCATGTATTTAAAGAGATTATTGACTATCTGCATGAGGGAGACTGTCTGGTTATCAATGACACGAAGGTAATTCCGGCAAGGCTGATTGGTTCCAAAGTAGGAACAAATGCAAAGATTGAGATTTTATTATTAAAAAGAAAAAGCGACAACACCTGGGAGACACTTGTAAAACCGGGGAAAAAGGCAAAAGTCGGAGCGAAGATCAGCTTCGGTGACGGACTTTTGATCGGAGAAGTTGTAGATATTGTAGAGGAGGGAAATCGTCTGATCCGGTTTACTTATGACGGGATTTTTGAAGAGATCCTTGACCAGCTTGGCCAGATGCCGCTTCCTCCTTACATCACACATCAACTGGAGGATAAGAATCGTTATCAGACTGTTTATGCGAAGCATAACGGCTCGGCAGCAGCGCCGACAGCAGGACTGCATTTTACACCGGAGCTTCTGGAAGCGATTAAGAAGAAAGGCGTGGATATCGCAAGTGTGACATTGCATGTCGGGCTTGGAACTTTCCGACCGGTGAAGGTAGATGAGATCACAGAACATCATATGCATTCGGAATTTTTCCAGATTACAGAAGAAGCAGCACAGAAGATCAATCATGCAAAAGAAAACGGCGGAAGAGTAATTTGTGTCGGAACGACAAGTTGCCGTACGATCGAATCCGCGGCAGATGAAGACGGGCATTTAAAAGCATGTAGCGGCTGGACAGAGATTTTTATCTATCCGGGATATAAGTTCAAGGTTTTAGACTGCCTGATCACGAATTTCCATTTGCCGGAGTCTACGCTGGTAATGCTTGTATCAGCACTTGCCGGAAGAGAGCATGTCCTTGCGGCATATGAAGAGGCAGTGAAAGAGAGATATCGATTTTTTTCGTTTGGAGATGCGATGTTTATCCAGTAAAATGGATACATAAAGAAGGGAGAAAAGATGCAGCAGATAATAAGTGGCAAAAAGGGATCGAACCGAGTAGCGCTTTTCTGTACAGCAGGAGTTCTGATCGGATTATTCAGCCACCTTTATGAGAAAGATACATTTTTTATAACAAAAGGAATACTGGGGCTTCCATACAAGATCAGTGAAGCAATCTATCAGTTTATGATTGGAACAGATGCGGCAGACGCAGAAGAGACTCTGGCGAATCTGAATACGGATTTTTTTCCACACAGTCTGATTGCCACAGGGATGGCAAGATGGATCACACCTATGCTGATTGGTTTATTTCTGGTGGGGTCCTTTGCGTATTTTACAGGAGATAAGAAAATATTTACGTTGCAGAGATATACACACTTTCTTTATGGAAATATTATTGTGATCGCAATGCTGATCTGTCTGACTTATGGCATTAATAAAAAGGCAGTCAGTGATTGTGGAGAGCTGAAAGGCATCAATACATTTGTATTTCAGAGTTCCCAGATGATCAGTGAGGAATTTTCGGGAAAATCAGCGCAAACTTTGAAAGATAGTTTACAGAAAGGTCTGAAAAAGGATCCGAGAATCACAAGAAATTATGAGGATGAGATAGAAATCGGGCTTATTATGGGGAATAAGACAAGATTTACAGATGCTTATGTAAATCCGCAAAAATGTTATATTGTGATAAATGACATTACAATTTATCATGTAGATAAGAAATTTGCAAACTATGTAAAACAGTATAAGATATCCGGTGATATTCCGGAATTCCGGAAACTGTAGGAGAAAGTATGATACGAGAAAGAGAGAATAAAAAAGAGCAGATTACTTTTTTGACGCTTACATTTTTGGTTGTATATAGTTGTTCCTATCTGTTATCGGATACTTTTGGACGTTTTATGCTGAGATATGGAAATCCGTTTGTCAGTTCGGCAAATCAGCCGGTCAGTTATATGAATCTTGCTTTCACGGTGTTGGTACTGACTCTGGTGATAACGATTCGGCTTCTTATTAAAAGAACAGATTTTAAGAAAACAGTATCAGCGCTGGCTGTAGGGGGATGCCTTACGGCTTTGATTGTTGCAGGATATTTTGTAAATTGTAATTTTACGGCATCTGCCATGGAAGACAGAGCGGTGCTGGATCATTTTTTCTATAAAACATCCGATGAAAAATTAAATGAAAAATACGATGAAAATGAAACGAAAGAGATCATCCGCTTATGTAAACAGTTAAAACCGGTTTCTGAAAACGAGCAGAGAAAGCTTGAGAAGAATTACCGGAAGAACGGAGAATCTTCGGATGTGGTGTCAATAACTGTTATTTATGAAGAGTCTTTTGGACAGAATCTGGATATCAATATTAACATAGACGGAAATAAGATTTATGTTGATAAAGGAACCGGACTTCATGACAAAGAAGTTGTCGTGTTTTTTAAGGACAATGGGTTGACAAAATATTTTCGGTAAAAGGATTGCTTTCTTCTCTGTTTTTTTGTATGCTTGATGAGGAGTTTTCAAAAAAGTGGGGATAAGAGTATGAACGAAAAAAAGAAAATATGCTGTACGTTTGAGAATGTGAAAGAAGTTGCAGTTATGTCGGTTGCCGTGGGGATCATTGCATCGGCTGTTTACTTTTTCCTGATTCCGAGCCAGACATCAATCAGCAGTGTATCGGCGCTGGCAATCATTCTTGCACATTATGTGTCGCTTCCGGTATCGAGTGTTACCATGATCCTGAATGTAGTTCTGCTGGTGATCGGATTTCTGACCTGTGGGAAAGAATTTGGCGCGAAGACAGTATATACCAGTATTTTACTGCCGCTTTATCTGGCAGTCTTTGAGAAAATTTTTCCGGATTTTCAGTCTCTGACAGAAAGTACGGAACTGGATGTGTTATGTTATATTTTAGTTGTAAGTATCGGACTCGGCATTTTGTTCAATATGAATGCATCTTCCGGTGGATTGGATATCGTAGCGAAGATGATGAACAAGTATCTGCATATTGAACTGGGAAAGGCAATGTCCATTTCCGGGATGTGTGTAGCGCTTTCTTCAGCGCTGATTTATGATAAGAAAGCAGTTGTTTTGAGTATACTGGGTACATACTTCAACGGAATTGTGCTGGATCATTTTATATTTGGACAGAATGTGAAACGTCGTGTTTGCATCATTACAAAATATGAACAGGAAGTGCGGGAGTTTATCCTGCATGAATTGCACAGTGGTGCGACATTCTATGAAGCAATCGGTGCATATAATATGGAAAAATACAGAGAAATCATTACAATTGTGGATAAAAACGAGTATCAGAAACTAATGAATTACATTATCCACAAAGATCCGGAAGCTTTTGTTACGGTTTACACAGTGGCAGATATGCGCTATCGACCGAAAGTCAGATCGTTTTAAAAGAGGCGGAAGAAAGGAAGAGGAAATAAAAAATGGAAAAGATGGACGTGCTGGAGATGTTAAGAGAAGCAGAAGATATATATGTCATATATTCGGCTTGTACGAATATGCCATTTGTCTACTGTGATCCGGAGACTTATGATGATGAAGTGATCCTATTTGACAGTGAAGAAGAAGCAAAAAAACAGGCAGACAGAATGTTGGATGCCAAAATTCCGGTAAGACTTGTAAATGTGAAGAAGGAACACAGACTGGAATTTTTCACAGGTCTGTTTCCGATGGGAGTAAACTGTATTCTGGTTTGTACCGGTGAAGAGAAAGTGCAGGTACAGTTAAATGATCTGGTTATAAGAACAGCAGAAGAGGATCTTCCGGAGGATGAACCGAGAATTGAGAATCCGGAACTTCACCTGACAGCGCTTTATTTTGTACAGGAGCTTCGCCGAAATCCGGAAGAGATGACAGAAGAGATGGATGCGTTGAATGAAGAGATGATGGCGCATTTCTATGAAGGAAAATATCTGGTTGCAGTACAGGAAGACAATCAGATTCCGGCACTTCGCAGAACAAGTGGAAAAGTATATCAGCCAATCTTTACAGATCTGATGGAATTTGTAAAGTTTGATAAGGAACAGAAATACAGAGCATTGATCATGGATGCAGAGACGGTAGCAAAGCAGCTCCCGGATGGGATGGAAGGTGTAGCGATCAATCCATTTGGAGTAAATGTGCTGCTTGATATTTCAAAATCTACAGCAAGTGAAGAAGAATAAATGATGATATAACCTACAGAACCTGCCATTGGCAGATTCTTTCGGATGCTATGGCAACAAAAAGGCGGACAGTAGAAACTGTCCGCCTTCGCTGTCTTAATCTCATTTTTCGTGTATTACTTTTAAATATCTAAAATCCAGTTACTTTATATAGTTAAAAGGTACATCTAAATTTCGATTAAATCTGGCTCTTAGAGCTTCGTTACGTTCACTGCCTGAGGTCCCTTGGCGCCTTCTGTTACATCAAACTCAACTTCCTGTCCTTCTTCAAGAGACTTGAAGCCTTCCATATTCAGTCCTGAGTAGTGTACGAAAACGTCTTTGCCGGATTCATCAGAGATGAAACCATAGCCTTTTTGGTTGTTAAACCATTTTACTGTACCTTTCATGATGATACCTCCATAAAATGAAAAATAATAGATCCAGTGTAATCTGATGTCAGCCAAGATTACACTCCGTTACTTTAACATGTTTTGATAAAGAAGTCAACAAAAACGAAAGGGCTTTTGGCGATTTTACACAAAAGCAACAGCGCGTTTCGACATTTGCCGGTATCCTTTCCTTGACGAAAGAGTATGGAACGTGTAAAGTATATTTAGGAGATTTTACGCAAATATTTCGAAGAAGTGAGGATATAATAGTATGATTACATTAACGGGGAAGAAAATTTCAGAAGGGATCGCAATCGGAAAGCTTTCTTTATATAAACGTGATATTAAAGAAATCAAACGGATTTATGTAAAAGATATTGAAAAAGAAGTTGCCCGTTTTCAAAAAGCCAAAGATAAGGCATTTATGGAACTGAAAGTGATGCATACTTCTTCTATCAAAGAAGTGGGAGAGGCGAATGCAGCTATTTTCGAAATGCAGCAGCAGATTTTAGAGGACGAGGAATTTGTCGGAAAGATTACGAATATCATTCTGGAAGAGAAGCTGAATGCAGAATTTGCAGTCTCCCATGCAGCTGAAGAACTGATCAAGAACGGACCGGAAGAAGATAAGAATTACCTGAAAGGGCATGATGCAGATATTCGCGATGTGGCGATCCGCCTGATCCGGATCCTGTCCAGAAGCTGGAAGGATCGTCTGCTTTCAGATGAACCATTTATTCTGGCTGCATCAGAGCTTTATCCAAGTGAGGCAATGCAGTTAGAGAAGTCCAAGGTACTTGGTTTTGTGACGCGTTATGGAACGATCAATTCCCATACGGCAGTGATTGCCCGTACAAAAGGAATCCCGGCAGTCATCGGACTGGGTGATGCGCTGAAGAAAGAGTACGATGGAAAGACGATCATCATTGACGGATTTGAAGGAAAGGTTTACATCGAGCCGGATTATACAACGATCACGCAGATGAAGAAGCGACAGGACGCTAACCATGAGAAGACGCGGAATCTGGAACGGCTGAAAGGAAAAGAGAATATTACACAGAGCGGTCAGAAAATTGATATCTGTGCGAATATCGGTAACAGAGAGGATATTGAGAATGTAATCCGAAGTGACGCCGGTGGAATCGGGCTGTTCAGAAGTGAGTTCCTGTATATGGAGAATGGTGGAAAGCTGCCAACAGAAGAGCAGCAGTTCCAGACATATAAGCTGGCAGCAGAATCAATGGGGATCAAGCGAGTTGTGATCCGTACAGCAGATCTTGGCGGAGAGAAGCAGGCGGCATGCTTTGAAATCGGACCGGAGAAGAATCCGTCCATGGGTTACCGTGGAATCAGAGTATCGCTGGAGAAAGAAGATATGTTTAAGACGCAGCTCCGTGCAATTTTAAGAGCTTCTGTATATGGTAATGTTGCAATTATGTTTCCAATGATCTCTACTGTGGAAGAAGTAAGAAGTGCAAAGCTTCTGTTAGAGAGAGCGAAAAAAGAGCTGAGTGCCGAGAAGACCGCTTATAATAAAGAAATCCAGGTCGGCGTAATGATAGAGACACCGGCGGCAGTCATGATTAGCGGAGAACTTGCAAGAGAGGTTGATTTCTTCAGTATCGGAACGAATGATCTGCTGCAATTCACACTCGGAATGGATCGTGAGAATGAGCGGATGGAGAAATATTTTGATCCGCACCATCCGGCGATACTTAAGATGCTGCGTATTGTAGCTAATAACGTTCATCTGGAAGAAAAGCCAATCAGTATCTGCGGAGATATGGCGGCAGATCTGTCATTGACAGAATTTTTCCTGCAGATTGGCATTGATGAATTATCAGTAGCACCGGGGCAGGTACTGGCGCTTCGTAAGAAGATCCGCGAGATCCAGTAGTTTATGATTGCCAGGAGTGTTGCAGTTAAAAATATATAGATGTTATAAAAGGATTTTTGTTTTTTGTGCAGTTTGTACGAAGATAAAGGTCCTTTTTTGATGATTATTTTTGATTGAAAATGATTGACTTTGACTGAAAATGATTGTAGTATAAACATAAAGATGAATGAAGATGAATGAAAGTGATTGAAAATGAAAGGATGAAGGGAATGCTTGCAGAAGAAAGATATAGCGAAATCCTTCGTGTTGTAAATGAAGAACATGCGGTTACAGTCCAGGAACTGACAGAACTTCTGGACACTTCGGAATCTACAATACGAAGAGATCTGACAACACTTCATAAACGGGGCGAGCTGGTGAAAGTACATGGTGGCGCAACCGCAGTAGAATCTGGATATACAACAAAGGATGCGGCGTTGTCTGTACGAAGAGACCTGAACCGTGAAGTAAAGCAGAAAATTGGCAAATATGCGGCGACACTTGTTCAGGCAGATGATTTTGTATATCTGGATGCCGGAAGTAGCGTGGATATAATGATTGATTATCTGACACAGGCAGATGCAGTCTATGTAACGAATTCCATTGGCCATGCACAAAAGCTGCTGCAGAAAGGCTTTCGTGTCATTCTGATCGGTGGAGAGCTGAAAGCGATAACAGAAGCAATCGTCGGAGCCGATGCCATTTCCGGACTTCGTAAATATAATTTTACGAAAGGTTTCTTCGGAACAAACGGTGTACATCCGGATGCAGGATATACCACACCGGATATTGCTGAAGCAATGGTAAAAGAAAAAGCAATGGAGCAGTGCCGTGAATGTTTTGTTCTTGCGGACGCGACGAAGATCAATCAGATCTCATCGGTTACTTTTTCTGCATTTGAAGACGCAAAGCTGCTCACAATAGGAATAGCAGATGAAAAATATAAAAAATATAAAAATGTTATGGAGGTTGAGGCATGATTTACACAGTTACTTTTAACCCCTCTCTGGATTATGTGATCCAGGTGGATAAGCTTGTGCCGGGTGAGATCAACCGGACAACACATGAGGCTGTTTATCCGGGGGGCAAAGGAAATAATGTTTCCGTAATCCTGTCGAATCTGGGACACTCCAGTAAAGCGCTTGGCTTTACCGCTGGTTTTACAGGAGAGGCATTAGAAAATATGCTGAAGGAATTTGGATGTGATACTGCATTTATAAGACTCCCGGAAGGTTCCACAAGAATCAATGTGAAGATTAATGCAGGCGAAGAGACAGAGATCAACGGACAGGGGCCGGTGATCACAGAAGAAGCACAGCAGGCATTATTTGAACAGTTGGATGCATTAAAAAAAGAAGATATACTCGTACTTGCAGGAAGTATTCCGAATACACTTCCGTCTGATATTTATGAACGGATTCTGGAACATTTACAGGGAAGAGGAATTCATTTTGTTGTGGATGCGACGAAGGAACTTCTCCTGAAAGTATTAAAGTATCATCCGTTCCTGATCAAGCCAAACAATCATGAACTTGGCGAAATGTTCGGAGTGACATTAAAGACCAGGGACGAGATTGTGACTTATGCGAAGAAACTGCAGGAGATGGGAGCGAAAAATGTACTCGTATCCATGGCAGGTGACGGCGCCATTCTCTTGACAGAAGATGGCATTATATATAAAGCAAAACCACCAAAAGGAAAAGTTCTGAACTCAGTGGGAGCAGGAGATTCTATGGTGGCAGGATTTCTGACCGGATATTTGAATACCGGAGAATATGAAAAAGCATTCCGGCTTGGTGTTGTGACTGGAAGTGCGACAGCTTTTCAATACTGGCTGGCGACAAAAGAAGATATCGTTGCATTGATGGAAGATAAACCAGAAACTTATGGATTATAGGAGGAAGAAAGATGAAGATCGTAGACTTGCTGAAAAAAGAAAGTATTGATCTGAACGGAACTGTCTCAGATAAGAAAGAGACGATTGAGAAAATGGTTTCTCTGATGGCTGCCGGAGGAAACATCACAGATGTGGAGCGTTATAAGGAAGGAGTTTTCTTAAGAGAAGAAGAAGGAACAACTGGTATCGGTGAAGGAATTGCGATTCCGCATGCGAAGACAGATGCAGTAGCGAAGCCCGGACTTGCAGCAATGGTTGTAAAAGATGGTGTGGATTATGATTCGCTGGACGGAGAACCGGTACATCTTATTTTCCTGATCGCGGCACCGAACACAGAAGATAATGTACATCTGGAAGTACTGAGTCGTCTGTCCATGCTTTTGATGGATGATGACTTCCGCGCGAATCTGCAGAGTGCAGAGTCAGTAGAGGAATTTCTTGGATATATTGATGCAGCAGAAAAAGCAAAATTTCCGGATGAAGCAGAACAGGAAGAAAAGCGGGAAGAAAAACCGGCAGAAAAAACAGGCTACCAGATCCTTGCAGTTACGGCATGTCCGACTGGAATCGCACACACATACATGGCAGCGGAGAGTCTGGAAAATAAAGCAAAAGAGATGGGTTATACGATCAAAGTTGAGACAAATGGTTCCGGTGGAGATAAGAACGTGCTGACTGCAGAAGAAATCGCAGCATGTGACTGTATCATCATTGCAGCAGATAAAGATGTCAGAATGGCAAGATTCGATGGTAAACCGGTGATCATGACGAAGGTAGCAAACGGAATCAGCAAAGCAGAAGAGCTTATCACAAAGGCAATGAGTGGCGAAGTTCCGGTTTATCACAACAAAGGTGGCGAAGAAGCTTCCATGAGCAGTGAAGGTGAGAGCCTTGGACGTAAGATCTACAAGAGTTTGATGAATGGTGTATCCCATATGCTTCCGTTCGTCATCGGCGGCGGTATTCTGATCGCGCTTTCTTTCCTGGTAGATGCCGGAAACGCCGGAACAGATACTTTTGGTAACGGGACCCCATTGGCACATTTCCTGAATACAGTAGGAAATACATCCTTTGGAATGATGTTCCCGGTACTTGCGGGATATATCGCAATGGCGATCGGAGACAGACCGGCACTAATGCCTGGTATTGTCGGTGGTCTGCTCGCAAAAGCAGGAACCTCTATCTTCCTTCCGGAAGAGAAATGGATCTCATCCGGATTTTTCGGAGCACTGATCGCAGGTTTTGTAGCAGGATATCTGATGTTGCTGATTAAAAAACTGCTGGAGAAACTTCCAAAAGCACTGGAAGGGACCAAACCGGTTCTGTTATATCCATTCTTTGGAATTCTGGCAATGGGTGCAATCATGATCTTTCTCGTAAATCCGCCGGTTGGAGCATTTAACACATGGCTTTACAACGGACTGGCAGGAATGGGAGAATCCAGCAAAGTTCTTTTGGGAGCACTTCTCGGAGGAATGATGTCCATTGATTTCGGAGGGCCGTTTAACAAAGCAGCGTATGTATTTGGTACTGCGGCGATCGGAAGCGGACAGTTTGATATTATGGCAGCGGTTATGATCGGAGGAATGACTCCGCCAATCGGAATCGCACTTGCAACAACATTTTTCAAGAGCAGATTTACAAAGAGCGAACAGCAGACAAGTATTACAAACTACATCATGGGATTATCCTTTATTACAGAAGGTGCCATTCCATTTGCAGCATCCGATCCGCTTCGTATCATCCCACCTTGCGTAGTCGGTTCTGCTGTAGCAGGAGCATTATCTATGGCATTTGGATGCGGTTCCCGAGCACCTCACGGAGGAATTTTCGTAGTTGGTATTATGGAACATGCACCGATGTTTTTACTGGCACTTGTTATTGGCTCTATTATAACGATGGCAGGAATTGTACTGTTGAAGAAGCCATTGACAGATCAGACAAAATAAGTTAATTAATTGATATAGAAGTATTTTAGTTGTAAGTAACAAAAAATTATAATAAAGAGAAAAGGAGAACAAAAAAATGAAAGAATTTAAGTATGTAATCACAGATCCAGAAGGAATCCATGCAAGACCGGCAGGACTTTTAGTAAAGAAGGCAGCCTCCTATGCATCAACAATTATGATCGGCAAAGGTGAAAAGAGCGCAGACGCTAAGAGAATCTTCGGTGTTATGGGACTTGGAGTGAAAAACGGAGAAGAAATCTTCATGACAGCAGAAGGTGCTGACGAAGCAGAAGCAATCGAAGGAATGGAACAGTTTTTCAAAGAGAACCTGTAAGAAGAGGTAGAAGGCTATGATTACTTTATCAGGAAAAAGTGTATTTGGAGGAATTGCGATTGGAAAAATCGCATTTTACAAAAGAAATGAAATCCAGATCAAGCGGAGCCGTGTAGAAGATACCGAACAGGAAGTGAAGCGTTTTGAGGCTGCAAAAGAAAAAGCAGTCTCACAGCTTCAGGAATTACATGACAAGGCCCTGGATGACGTTGGCGAGACAAATGCCATGATTTTTGAAATTCACCAGATGATGCTGGAAGATCTAGACTATGTAGAGTCTATTGTAAATATTATTACTTCCCAGGAAGTGAATGCAGAATATGCAGTTGCGACAACAGCCGATAATTTTGCGGCAATGTTTGCGGCGATGGATGATGCATATATGCAGGGACGTGCAGCGGATGTAAAAGATGTATCCGAACGTCTGATCCAGGTTTTAAGTGACCAGAACAGTGCATCCATGGAAATGAATGAACCGGTGATCATTGCAGCAGATGATCTTGTCCCAAGCGAGACAGTACAGCTGGATAAAGAAAAAGTTCTTTCTTTTATTACAATGTACGGTTCTGCAAATTCACATACCGCGATTTTGGCAAGAACGATGAACATTCCGGCAGTGATTGGCATCGGAGAAGACCTGAAAAAGGAATATGACGGAAAAGAAGCAATCGTAGACGGAATGGAAGGTGTAATCTACATCGATCCGGATAAAGAGACATTTACGCGTATGCGCGAGAAACAAAAAGAAGATCAGGAGCAGAAAACACTGTTGGAGCAGCTTAAGGGTAAAGAAAATATTACGAAAAGCGGTCAGAAAGTAATGGTATATGCCAATATCGGAAATCTTTCAGATGTTGGTGCTGTTCTTAAAAACGATGCAGGCGGTATTGGGCTGTTCCGAAGTGAGTTCTTATATCTGGAAAGTGAAACTTTCCCGACTGAGGAAGAGCAGTTTAAGGTATACAAACAGGTTGCGGAAAATATGGCAGGAAAACGTGTCATTATCCGTACGCTTGATATAGGAGCCGACAAGCAGGTAGATTATTTCGGACTGGATAAAGAAGAAAATCCGGCACTTGGATATCGTGCGATTCGTATCTGCCTGACAAGACAGGAGATTTTTAAGACACAACTCCGTGCGCTGTATCGTGCATCGGCTTACGGTCAGATTGCAATCATGTTCCCAATGATCATATCTGTAGATGAAGTAAAGCAGATCAAAAAGATTATTGAGGAAGTAAAGCAGGAACTTAGGGAAGAAGGAATTGATTTCCGCGAGAATGTTGAACTTGGTGTTATGATCGAGACACCGGCAGCAGTCATGGTAAGTCGTGACCTTGCAAAAGAAGTGGATTTCTTTAGTGTCGGAACAAATGACCTGACACAGTATACATTGGCGATCGACCGTCAGAATCAGAAGCTGGAACCGTTTTATGATTCCCATCATCCGGCAGTATTATCTATGATCCGTATGGCAGCAGAAAATGCACATGCAGAAGGAAAATGGATTGGAATCTGCGGAGAACTCGGAGCAGACTTAAGTCTGACAGAGACATTCCTTGAGATGGGAATTGATGAATTATCCGTTGCACCGGGAATGATTCTCCCGCTCCGCAAACGAATAAGAGAAGCAGATTAGAAGCAAAATAAAAAAATATAAACCCCTCCTAAAAATAATATAGATGAAAAAGTGTTTTCAAGAAATAGAGCCATTTACTTTATGGCTCTATTTTGTTAGAATGAAACTGTTATTGTTACCTGGGAAACTATGTTTCTAAATTAATGAGAGGACAAGGAGGAAAACACATGTTAGAAAAAGTTTTCAAACTACGTGAGAACGGCACAGATGTGAAGACAGAAGTTATTGCCGGAATCACAACATTTATGACAATGGCATATATTCTTGCAGTTAATCCAAGTATTATGTCAGCAGCAGGTATGGATTCAGGTGCAGTCTTTACAGCAACAGCACTGGCAGCATTACTTGGCACAGTCCTGATGGCGGTATTTGCAAACTATCCGTTTGCACTTGCACCAGGTATGGGACTGAATGCATATTTTGCATATACAGTTGTAGGCGTCTACGGATACAGCTGGAAAGTTGCATTAACAGCAGTATTTGCAGAAGGTATTATCTTTATTATTCTGTCTGCAACAAATGTCCGTGAAGCAATTTTCAATGCAATTCCGAAGAACTTAAAAGCTGCAGTCAGCGTAGGTATCGGTCTGTTCATCGCATTTATCGGTTTACAAAATGCTAAGATTGTAATCGGAGGATCTACACTGCTTCAGTTATATTCACTGGATAACTACAATGCGGCAAATGGCGTAAAAGCTACTTTCCATGATGTAGGAATCACAGTACTTCTTGCAATTATCGGTATTCTGATCACAGGAATCTTAGTTATAAGAAATATCAAGGGAAATATTTTATGGGGAATCTTGATCACATGGCTGTTAGGAATCGGATGTCAGTTCGCAGGAATCTATGTACCGAATCCGGATGTTGGATTCTACAGTCTGCTTCCTGATTTCAGCAACGGACTTTCTATTCCAAGTATTGCTCCGGTATTTGCAAAGCTGGATTTCCATTCTATGTTTTCACTGAACTTTATTGTGGTTGTATTTGCCTTCCTGTTTGTAGATATGTTTGATACGATCGGAACTCTGATTGGTGTATCTTCCAAAGCAAACATGCTGGATGAAGATGGAAAACTGCCACATATCAAAGGGGCATTAATGGCAGATGCGGTAGCAACAACAGCAGGAGCTGTTCTTGGTACTTCTACAACAACAACTTTCGTTGAAAGTGCATCCGGTGTTACAGAAGGCGGAAGAACCGGACTCACAGCAGTTACAACAGCGATCCTTTTCGGACTGTCACTGTTTCTGTCACCGATCTTCCTTGCCATCCCGTCCTTTGCAACAGCACCGGCACTTGTCATCGTTGGATTCTATATGCTGACAAACGTTGTAAATATTGATTTCTCAGATGTTTCTGAAGCAATTCCATGTTACATCTGTATCGGAGCTATGCCGTTCTTCTACAGCATTTCCGAAGGAATCTCTATGGGGGTTATCACATATGTAGTATTAAATCTTCTGACAGGTAAGGCAAAAGAGAAGAAAATCAGTGCACTGATGTATGTGCTTGCAGTTTTATTTGTATTAAAATATATCTTCCTGTAAAAGAAAGGCTGGATTTAGCATGAATTTATTTACAATGGAAAATATTACAAAATCATACACAGACCGGATACTTCTGGATGATGTAGGATTTAGTATTAATGAAAATGAAAAAATCGGTGTGATCGGTGTAAACGGAATGGGAAAATCAACTCTGTTGAAAGTGGTTGCAGGGATTGAAGAAGCAGATGCCGGAAAGATCAGTATGGGTAATCAGGTGAAAATCTGCTATCTTCCGCAGACACCGGTATTTACACCTGGAACAACGATTTTGCAGGCTGCGGTCGGCGGAAATATGGAAGAATGGAACCGCTGGACGATAGAAGCGGATGCAAGATCCATGCTGAACCAGCTCGGTTTTGCGGATTATGAAGAAAAAGTAGAGCATATGTCCGGCGGACAGAAGAAGCGTGTTGCGTTAGTCAACGCGCTTCTGACGCCTGCGGACATTCTGATCTTGGATGAGCCGACCAACCATTTGGACAATGCGATGTCAGAGTGGCTGGAAAATTATCTGATCTCATTTCGCGGTGCGGTTCTGATGGTTACACATGATCGCTATTTCCTTGACCGTATCGCAACCAGGATCGTAGAAGTGGACAAAGGAAAGCTATACAGTTATCCGGGAAATTATGCGAAGTTTGTGGAACTGAAAGAAGAGCGTCAGAATATGGCACTTGCAACAGAACGCAAGAGAAAAAGCCTGCTTCGGACAGAGCTTGAATGGCTGCACCGTGGCGCACGTGCACGAAGCACGAAACAGAAAGCACATATTGACCGTATTCAGGCAATGCAGGAGATGAAGGATATTCAGGAAGAAAAGCAGGTACTGCTTACGTCTACCGCATCACGGATGGGAAATAAAACAATTGAGCTTTCTGATATTTCCAAATCCTATGGGAATCATCTGCTGATCCGGGATTATAATTATATTTTTCTGAAAAATGACCGGATTGGAATTATCGGACCGAACGGATGTGGAAAGACAACGTTACTTAAGATCATCAATGGAATTGTGAAACCGGATACCGGAACGATAGAAATCGGGCAGACAATACGGATCGGCTATTTTTCTCAGGAGAATGAATACATGGATGATTCAATGAAAGTCATCGACTATGTGAAAGAAGCGGGAGAGTACATTCAGACTTCGGATGGAAGAATCACAGCATCACAGATGCTAGAGCGTTTCCTGTTTGAGGGAGCGATCCAGTGGTCAAAGATTGAGAAGCTTTCTGGTGGTGAGAAGAGGAGACTGTATCTTCTGCGGATTCTGATGAGTGCGCCGAATGTGCTGATCCTGGATGAGCCGACCAACGATCTGGATATCCAGACACTTACAATTCTTGAAAATTATCTGGACGGTTTTGATGGAATCATCATTGTCGTATCGCATGACCGCTACTTCCTTGACCGGACAGTAAGAAGAATCTTTGCATTTGAGGGAGAAGGGGCGATCCGCCAGTATGAAGGAGGATATTCTGACTATCTGATTCGTAAAGAACTGGAAGGACTGCCGGATATGACAGTTAAAAGTATGGGAGTCGGTTCCGCAGCACAGACGGAGAAGTCCGGAAGTGAGAATAGCGCTGAGGATAGTCGTGTAACATGGAAAAAACATGATAAGAAATTAAAATTCTCCTACAAAGAACAGCGGGAATTTGAGACGATCGATGAGGAGATCACTGCACTGGAAGAGAAGATTGAAGTTCTGGATGCCCAGATGCTGGAAAACGCCTCCAATTCTGTGAAGTTAAATGAACTTCTCGAGAAAAAGGAAGAAGTGAGCCAGCAGCTGGACGAGAAAATGGACCGGTGGGTTTATCTAAATGATCTGAATGAACAGATTCAGGAAGCGGCAAATTCTTCTAAAGAATAAAAATGATATCCCATATCTTCCCAGCGTGTAAGCAGTTCGTCAAGAATGGAACCGTTGGTAGAAGAAGTATTATGTAATAAAACAATAGCACCGGGATGAATACGAGGAAGAAGCTTTTTAAAAGCTTCTTCTTTTGTTGGCTGTTTATCGGCATACCAGTCCACATAGGCAAGACTCCAGAAGAAAGTATGATAACCTGTTTCCTTTGCCATCTTAAGATTAGAGATGCTGTATTTGCCCTGTGGTGGCCGGTAGAAGCGAGTCATTTTCTCACCGGTGAGCTGCTTATAAGCAGTTTCCACATCTTTTAATTCTTTTTCAAAAGCCTCTTTTGTGGCAATTTTAGACATATCGGGATGGTGATACGTGTGATTGCCGACAATATGTCCTTCTTTATGGATTCTTTTTACAAGCTCCGGATTGGAAGTAATAAAGTTACCGACAACAAAGAAGGTTGCTTTGGCGTGATGGGTTTTCAGTGTATCAAGGATCTTGCCTGTATTTCCATTTTCATAACCACAATCAAAAGTCAGATAGATTTTCTTTTTATTGGTGTCTGCTGCGTAGTGGGCATTATATTTTTTCAGTTCATCGATAGTTGCATTTGCAGTGGGTCGGGTTCCATCTTTCTGGAATCCGAGACCCCAGTTTTCTACAGCTTCGGATGATGCAGCAGTTTCGGTAGATGAAGAAGGAAGAGAGAAAAGAGAAGCGAGATATCTTCCGGAGAAGAAGGAGTAGACAAATAAGAGTCCGATTCCGGCAAATTTCAAAAGTGTTTTTTTCATAGAGAGTCTCCAAAAGTCCGATTGATTATTAAGATATATGCCATAGACAGAAATTTTATGAATAATAGTAAAAAAATCTTACATAATATGAAAAAAATTGCTATAATTGTATTATAAGAGGGAAAATGTGCTGTAGTTTGTCAGATGATGAGATGGAGGAAGATATGTTTAAAATAGGTGATTATGTAGCACATTATAAAGAAGGTGTGTGTCAGGTTGTAGATATTGGAAAAATCAGTTTGAGTTGTTCTGACAACGAGAAAGAGTATTATACGTTAAAGCCAATTTATGATAAAGACGGAACGGTATATACCCCGGTGGAGAACAAGAAGAACCAGATTCGGGAAGTTATTACAAAACAGGAAGCGGAGACGTTGATCGCACAGCTGGGTGATATTGAACAACTGACTGTGACAGATGAGAAGAAACGTGAAGGACTTTACAAAGAAGCAATGCTGAAAAATCAGTGCAGAGAATGGATCGTTATTATTAAAACCTCTTATGAAAGAAAGATGGAGCGGCTTTCCAGAGGAAAGAAAGTTACACATGTGGATGACAGGTATCTTGGAATTGCGGAGAAATTTCTCTGCGGCGAGCTGGCGGTGGCGCTGGAGATGAGTCGTGAAGAGGTGAAAGGATACTTAAGCAGCCAGATGAAGGGAGCATAATTCGAGAAGAATTGTAATTGGTATTTATATGGGGATGATTATAATTTCAAAGAGCAGGAACGGTCAGAAGGAGTAGAGTATTTCTGACTGTTCCTGCTTATTTTGCCTCTGTTGTCATAAAATCCAATGGCAGGTTATGCAAATTATGGCAGAGAGAAAAATGCGCTACGCTTACATGCAGTATTTGACAACAAATTTTATCTTTCAGCTGCTTTTTCGGCATAAGTGGTTGTTACAAGGTCATCATATGGAGCGCGTTTTGTGAGCTCACCGGAGCTTTCCAGGATATCCTGTAAGAGGTCAAAGCTTTTCTTTTCAAAAATCAGATTATCTTTCCATGTATCCTGATTATAGTAGCGGGTAAGGATTGTAGTGATGGTGCCATGATCTGTTTCTTTAAATTGAGGGGCGATAACGCTTGCGATTTCTTCCGGGGAATGTGACTGTACATAATCCATACCTTTTTGCAGTGCGTTTGTAAAGTTTTGGATGACAGAGGCGTTCTTTTTGATATAAGACTGTTTTGCACAGAATGCAGTATATGGAACATAGCCGCTGTCAGTGCCAAGAGAAGCGACAACGTAACCTTTGCCTTCTTTTTCGAGATTGGTTGCACCTGGTTCAAATTCTACAGTAAAGTCAGCCGGTGTCTTTTTTTCAGCGAAAGCGGCAGCAGTTGAACCAAAATCAATGTTCTGATTGATGGACAGATCTTTGGACGGATCAATGCCATTTTTCTTTAAGGTATACTCAAATACCATTTCCGGCATTCCACCTTTTCTTCCGCCAAGTACTTTCTTGCCTTTTAAGTCTTCCCATTTAAAATTATCCAGTTTTTCTCTGGCTACAAGGAAATTTCCTGCGCGCTGTGTCAACTGTGCAAAGTTGACAACATAATCATTTGCTCCTTCGTTGTAGGTATAGATGGAAGCTTCAGATCCCATGAATCCGATATCAGCACTTCCGGAAATGACAGCAGTCATTGTCTTGTCAGCACCAAAACCGGTCTGGAGTGTAAGGGCAATTCCTTCATCTTTGAAATAACCTTTCTCGATGGCAACATACATCGGTGCGTAAAAGATGGAATGAGCAACTTCGTTTAAAGTAACCGGAGTCATTTCTGTTGATGTTTTTTCGCTTTTGGTTGAATCTGAAGTTGTTTCTTTTGTGGAAGCACATCCGAAAATGGTAGTGACAGATACTGCAAGAAGCAGAAGAAATGCGGAAATATGCTTTTTCATATATTCCTCCCTATGAAATAAGTTCTATGATGTATAGTATATTCCGCAGAGTTGAAAAGGTGATGTGGCCAGTGTAGGAGCGCAGGTCAATATAGTCTGTCTGAAGATTTGAAAGCGATTGCATGACCGTCTGTTCAGCAGTGTCGGTCATCCGATAGCCAGTTTCGATGGTTGCTGTGACTGCATTTGTACAGGTTTCTTTGTTAAGCATAAATGTACCGAAACCTGCAAGTGGCATTTGAATGCCGTTATTTAAAGCTAAATATTCCATGTTCAATCCTCCACTATTGTATTTACTCGGAGTAACTCTCTGTGCTATATTTATCCTAACAAGTTCGTGCAACACGAAGTCAAGAAAAAATTTAGTGGACGTAAAATGTAAAAGTAAATTTCCGAATATAAAATTTAATTCCGGGCAACTGGATGCAGGGAATCAAATGTTTGAAAGGGTGTGGCGCATTATGAAGGAATCTTTATAACGAAAAAGGAGAAGCATTGATATGATATATACTTGCAAATATAAATCACCAATTGGCAACATCCTTTTAGCAGCTGATGAAATCGGTCTTACCGGTTTGTGGTTTGAAGGGCAGAAACATTTTGCAAATACACTTTCGGATGAGCATATTTCACAGGAAACGAAGATTCTTACAGAGGCAAAAAAATGGCTGGATATCTATTTTTCCGGGAAAGAACCAGAATTTACACCGCCTCTTAATCCAGAAGGAACAGAATTCAGACATAATGTATGGCAGATCTTATTGCAGATTCCATATGGACAGACAATCACATACGGAGAAATTGCCCGTAAAGTGGCTGAGATGAAAAATACTTCCTATATGTCTGCACAGGCAGTAGGCGGTGCAGTCGGACATAATGAAATTTCTGTTATCATTCCCTGTCACCGTGTAGTGGGAACAAATGGCAGTCTGACAGGATATGCCGGAGGAATTGATAAGAAAATTGCACTGCTTGAGTTAGAACATATAGATATAAATGCTGGCACAGGGAAAAAAACTTGCAGAAGAAAGTCAGATGAAGAACAAATAAAAGAAGTTGCCGTGAAATATGTCTGCCGTTTGCATATGTGATGAGTATCCACCAAATGCAAGCCTGACAATGATTGGACTGGCTGTACCAGTATATACAACGGTGGGAGTTGTTATGAGTGCGGTCTACTATATCTGCATGAACAGAAAAAACAATGTTGGAATAGCAGATAAATAAGTGATTTGAGGAACATATAAAATGAAAAAAGATACAGCATATTATCATCTTCCGGGATTGTTCGAGTTTTATGAATTTTATCGTGTATTTCTGCCGTTATTTCGTGAACACAGAGAATATTTTTACAACTGGTGCGAGATTGGTTCCATCTACGGGGCACCTGCTGACTGTCTCTGGGGTGGTGGACGTGCCGGATTCGGAGATGGGAGTCCACAGGATGTACTGGCGTTGATGAAGGAATACGGAATATCCGCCCGTTTGACATTTAGCAATTCCCTGCTTAAAGAAGAGCATCTTACAGATAAAAAATGTAATGCACTCTGTGCATTGTTTGCACATGACAGCGCGGTGAAAAATGGAGTGATCGTTTACGCAGACTTGCTGGTGGATCATCTGCGCAGAAATTATCCGGACCTTTATCTGGTATCTTCGACAACAAAGGTTCTGAAAGATTTCATACAGCTGCATGAGGAAGTAATAAGAGATGAATTTCAGTTTGTTGTGCCGGATTTCCGGCTGAATAAAGCATTTGATAAGTTAGATACGCTGTCTGCCGGACAGAAGGATAAAATAGAATTTCTCTGTAATGAATGTTGCTATTTTGGCTGCAAAGACAGAAAAGAGTGTTATGAAACGGTCAGCCGCAGAAATTTGGGGGAAGACTGCAGCGATTTCCATTGCAATGCACCGGATTCAGAAGGCGGGTATCGATTTTCAAAAGCCATGAAGAATCAGGGATTTATTGGTATCCAGGATATTCAGAAGAGATATCTGCCAATGGGATTTTCTAATTTTAAAATTGAAGGACGAAGCCTTGGCAGTGCCCTGATCCTGGAATTCCTGCTGTATTACATGACAAAGCCGGAATACCAGCTTAAGGTCAGGGAAGAAATTTATCTGGACAATATGCTGGATCTGTTTTAATATCGTAAACTTACAATCTTTTAACTTAAATTTCCCGATTTTCAATATCAAATTTTTACAATCCTCCTTTATAGTGAATCTCGACATCGAAAATGATCAACTATAAAGGAGGAATCTATTGTGAGAAAGATTCGAAGAAGCGTAGAGAGAAACGCAAAAAAACGTGCAATGAAGGCAGCAGTTTCAGCTATGATGCTGGCAGGTGGAGTTATGATGGCATGTCCATCCACATTATCAAACGTACAGGCGGCAACCGAACACTGGAACGATGCATCAGCTCCTAAATCTGAAAGTTGGAATTTATGGAAAGAAAACTGGGATAAATATAGTAAAAATTATGAGAATGTATCTTTAACACCTGGTGCAGATGAGACACAGCTCAATTTTGCTTACTATAGCAAAACAGCAGAAACACCAAAAGTAAAAATTGCCACAAATAAAGATATGACTGATGCGAAAGAAGTGGAAGGCGCTCAGACAGAGGCAGTGCAGATCGATGGAGAGCAGTATTATTCTAATAAAGCAACGGTAGAAGGATTAAAAGAGAATACAACTTATTATTATCAGGTATTTCAGGATGGCAAATATCAGGACGCACAAAAGTATGCAACGAAGTCTTTCCAAAAGTATTCCTTCTTATATGTAGGAGATCCACAGATCGGAGCTTCTTCCGGACAGACAAGTACAGATGGCGAAGTTATGAAAAATAATAATCTTGCTGCAAGAAATGACGGATACAACTGGAACAATGTGTTAAATAATGCAGTAAAACGTAATCCACAGTTAAGTTTTGTCGCTTCCGCAGGTGATCAGGTGAATACCAACAATAATGAAGTACAATATGCGGCATATCTTGGCGCAGACGCACTCCGGTCACTTCCGGTAGCAACAACTATCGGTAACCATGATTCTGCTTCTGCTCAGTACAGCATGCATTATAATAACCCGAATGCATTTGATACAAGTGGTTATAAAAACAAAACCCAGTACACAGAAGGACACACGGCAGCGGGAACAGATTATTACTATACATATGGAAATACATTATTCATCGTGCTGGACACAAACAATTACAACTGTGCAACACATGAAAATGTAATGCGCAAAGCGATTAAGGAAAATCCAGATGTGAAATGGAAAGTAGTAATGTTCCACCATGATATTTACGGATCAGGATATGATCACTCTGATTCTGACGGTATGGTTCTCAGAACACAGCTTACACCGCTTATGGATAAATATGACATCGATGTAGTAATGCAGGGACATGACCATACTTATTCCAGAACTTATCAGTTACAGGGTGATGGAAAAACACACGACAAATTCTTTAAGACAGAAGATACGGCAAATTATTCAAAAGAAAATAACTGCTATGAGATTGTAAACAAAACCCAGAGCGGTACAGTTGTAAATCCAGAAGGAACGGTTTATCTGGAAGCAAATTCAGCAACCGGATCTAAATATTACAATCTGATCACAGCAAAACAGGATTACATCTCTGAGAGAAGCCAGACATGGACACCAAGTTATTCAGTAGTAAATGTAACAGATGATACATTTGAAGTAGAAGTCTATGATGCAGATACAGGAAATAAACTGGATGGATCATCTTCTTACAAAATTGTAAAAAAAGACGTTGTGGAAGCAAAAGACCAGAAGATTACTGCAACAGCTTCTTATACAAAAACAGAGACTTCAAAAGCATTCAAGTTAAACGCAAAGACAAATGGAAATGGTAAACTGACTTACCAGACATCTAATAAATCTGTAGCAGCAGTCGATGCAAATGGAAAAGTAACCGTGAAAGCTCCTGGTAAGACAACCATCACAGTGAAGGCAGCTGCAACAGATACTTATAAGACAGCAACGAAGAAAATCACAATTACTGTTGCACCGAAGAAACAGAGGATTGCTCTGAACAATAAAAAGGCAGCACAGCTGACCGTAAAATGGAATAAAAATAAAAAGGTTTCCGGATACGAATTCGTATATGCTGATAACAAAAACTTCAAAAAAGCAAAAACAGTAAGAAAATCAAATGCGACAACTTATACAGTGAAGAAACTGAAAACAGGAAAAACCTATTATGTAAAAGCACGTGCTTATAAGACAGTGGCTGGAAAACAAATCTACGGAGCATTCAGCTCAGTCAAGAAAGCAACAATCAAATAACATTACAAAAAAGGGAGCCTGTACTTGAACCGGATTCAAGTATGGGTTTTCTTTGCTACATAGAAAAGGATGAAAAAATAGAAAATGAAAAAAACAATGACATGGAAAAAACTTGTAATCCTTGGGATTACAGTTCTTATATTTGGAATGATTCTATATAAATGTAATGATTTTCAAAAAGCGACTCTGGCATCTTATAAAGGACAGACTTATGAAAGAGGTGTTGTCACAAAAATTGTGGAAGATAATCTTGCAGAGGATGGAAATCGTTATGGAACGCAGAAAGTCCAGGTGAAAATGATATCCGGGACATTCAAGGGACAGAAAAAAGAAGCCATCAATCCGAGTGGAACTTTATTTGGGGCAGAATGTAAAGTAGGAATGAAAATTATTGTAATTGTAAATAAGAGTGGGGATAATGCGGGATTTACAGTATACAGTCAGGATCGTACGATACCAATCTATGTATTTGCATTTATTTTTGCTGTAGTGGTGTGTCTGATCGGAGGAAAAAAAGGAATTTACGCTGTGTTAAGTCTTGTATTTGCATTTGTATGTATTATCTGGCTGATGTTCCCGCTTATGTATCAAGGAATTTCTCCGATTTTCCTGACAATCATTGTTGCGGTGCTTACGACAATCATAACATTGGGGTTACTTGGAGGAATTTCAGAGAAAACAGTGGCGGCAATTCTAGGTACAGCCATTGGAGTGATTATTGCGGCAGTGGCGGCGATCATCTTTGGAAAAGCGGCAGGAATTACAGGCTTTAATGTATCAGATATAGAGGCACTCAATTATGTCGGACAAAATACGAAAATTAAAATTGGAGAATTGCTTTTCGCCGGTATTATTATTTCAGCACTGGGAGCAGTCATGGACGTTGGAATGTCTATCGCATCAACCATACAGGAAATATATGAGACAGATAAGACATTATCGATGAAGCAGTTGTTCCTTTCCGGCATCAATGTCGGACGGGACATGATGGGAACAATGACGAACACACTGATCTTTGCATATGTCGGTGGCGCAATGACAACACTTGTTCTTAATTACGCATATGATCTGAGTTATTTGCAGCTGGCAAATTCTTATGTGATTGGAATCGAGATCATGCAGAGCTTGTCCGGAAGCCTTGGAGTTATTCTGACAGTGCCGGTTACGGCGTTTATAGCAGCGTTTTTGATTGGAAGAAAAGGAAAAAACGAATTGACTTGTGAAAAGTAATTCGTTATGGTGTATATATGTGAGAAAAATGCAGATGATTTAATCGTATATAACTAAAATGGCCAATACAGATAAATGAAAATAAAGTAGTGACACAAAGGAAAGAATTATCCAAGAGTCAAGATTGTCATACATACTAATATAAGTATTAGTCATAATACAAAAAGAGAACTATAATAAATGTGTACGATAAAAAGAAAGTCTTACACATTTTTTAATGTAAAATTTAAGAAGGTAATTACAATGGCAAAGAAACTGGTTGCATATTTCAGTGCAAGTGGAACAACAAAGAGAGTTGCTTCTGAACCGTGCAAATAAACAGGAAATTGAAAAATGGGCAAAATCACTGTAGGAGGACGATAAAAATGCAGGTTGGAATGTTTAATGTTACATTCGAGCCGGCATGTCGAAATGACTGGCACGGAGCAGCTCCGGACAGCTGGTTCAGTCATCTTGCAATTATTGCGAAGAAAGCGGGGAATGAGTATAATAAGACACAGTGAAAAAGCAATAAGTATCATCAAATACAACAAAGACCAGGAGGAAGACAAAATGAGCGCAAAAACAGAATATGCAGTAAAATTACATAAAAATGGATGCAACTGTGCACAGGCAGTAGCCTGCACATTTTGCAAAGAATTTGGGATTGTCGAGCAGGAAATGTTCCGGATCGCGGAAGGTTTTGGACTTGGCATGGGCGTGATGGAGGTGTGCGGTGCGCTTTCCGGAATGGCAATGATCATTGGTCTGGATAACAGTAAAGGGAATGTAGAAGAAGGTTCCCCGTCAAAAGGAGATACCTATAAGAAAATTAAAACTTATGTCCAGAAGTTTAAAGAGAAAAATGGTTCCTGCATCTGTCGTGAATTAAAAGGTGTGGATACAGGGAAAGTCCTGTGCAGCTGCCCGCAGTGTATCGCAGATGCAGTAGAGCTGACGGAAGAATATTTAAAATCTGCGAAATAAAAGGAAATTACGACTAAGAAGAGGGTAAATATGGATCTTAAGACAGCAATTGCACAGGCAGTAAAAGGCGATGAGAGAGGATTCGCCTATCTATATGAACAGACCTGTCAGAAAAAATATTATCTGGCCTTACAGTATATGAAGAACAAAGAGGCAGCAGAAGATGTGCTGCAGGAAGCGTATTTGAAAGCATTTCAGAAACTGCCAACGCTTCAGAACCCAGAAGCATTTGAAGGCTGGCTTGGAATGATCGTGGCAAATACGGCGAAAAATATGCTGGCAAAGAAGAATCCGATGTTGTTTTCAGAGCTTGCTGTGGATGGGGAAGGCGAAGAATATGTGTATGATGTAGAGGATGACAATCCAGAAAATCAGCCGGAACTTGCCTATACACAGGAAGAGACGAAAGAACTGGTGCATGAGATGATGGATACGCTTTCGGAAGAACAGCGGATGTGTATTCTGATGTTTCATATTGAAAATATATCCATTTCCGAGATTGCCCGGACAATGGACTGTTCAGAGAATACAGTCAAATCCAGATTAAATTATGGAAGAAAAAATCTGAAGAGTAAAGCAGAGGAAATGCAGAAAAAAGGATACCGGCTGTACAGTGTGGCGCCGATTCCGCTTTTGTTATATTTACTGAGTACCGATCAGAAGGTCATGGCAGCAGAGCCGGCATTTCGTATGGCAGGAGAAAAAGTAGAAGCAGTTGTTTTGAAAAAAGCTACGGCTAAAGCTTCTACGATCGCAGGAAATACAGCAGCGAAGAGCAGTACCTCGGCGGCAGGAAAAGCAGCAGCGAAAGGCACTGCATCTGCGGCAGGAAAAACAGCAGCGAAAGGCACTGCATCCACTGCAGGAAAGATCGCAGCCGGTAAAATCGCAGCGGCAGTTGTTGCAACGTGCATAGTCGGAGCAGGCAGTTACGGAGTGTATCAGTTGAATAACGAAAATCACATGGCAGACCGGCTTTCCAAGGCAGCGACAACCGCACAGATGACAGAAGATACAGATACAACAACAGATACAAAAAGTCATCAAAAGAAAGAAAACAAACAGCAACAGGATAAGAAACAAGATAAAAAACAATCAGATCAGACAGAGATACGGAATTTATACGAGCAGGTGCTGACTGATGTGCAGAATGGAAAATACGAATTTACGCAGATGGAGAATAATACAGACTATTATTATTTTGTCACTGATATCGATGGAGACCAGATCCCGGAACTGGGAGTCGGTCCGAAACAGGACGCGGCACCGATGACAATCTATGATCTGCGCTTGTTTTCCTGTGAACAGACAGCGAACGGGTATGAGCTGGTGACAATTCAGGGTGAAGAGAATGTGGAAGATCTGCATATAGCGGCAGATGGCAATGGACTGCTCATGAATCTGATCACACAGGGAACTGGAATGTGTGAGGTTCACCGGATTACAGTAAGGAACAAAATACTGGTATATGGTTCAGCAGAACAGACATTCCGTATCGATGACACGGCGACTTCTGAGTTTGAAAACAGCAATCAGGAAGTATCCTGGAAAAGCATTACAGATCAAAGCGGATTGCAGGTTTTGAAGTAAAGATAAAAAAATAAAAATTTTTTTCAAATTCTTAAAACTTTTTTCAAACTAGACCTGTCTATATAGTATAATACAAAAATGTAAGCGTAATTTTTTAATTACCCGAAGGCAAAAGAAAAGGAGACATACTATGAAAAAGAAAATGATCACATTCTTATTAACAGCGGCAATGGGATTTGCTGCTTTGTCACCGGCAACCGTACAGGCGGCAGATAATTCTATCGCAACCTATGCAACGGAAAGTACACAGGGAACCATCAAACTGGATCCGAATGGAAGAGCAAAATATTCAAATAAAAATCTCATTAAGGATGCAGTACATTGTTATCGTTTCACACCGAAAACAGCAGGCGATTTAAAAACAATTGTAAAAGCGGGGAAAGCAGATGTAAATATACGTTTGGTAGAAGAGTTTTCTGATGATGTACTGAGTAAGTGGGCAGACCGGTGGAGTACAAGCCAGGAATACACGCAAACCTATTCTCTGAGTAAAGGAGCAACCTATCTGATCGAGGTAAAGAACAGTGTCTCAGATACAAGCAGTAATCCGTATAACGTTACTTTCCAGTTTAAAGGATATAAAGAGACTTTTCCGGAAAACTTCGTAAATCAGGTAGAGGAAAAATATGATGCCAGAACAGTTGGTCTGAATAAGACATATTATGGATTTAATGGAATCGGATCCGATGTAGACTGGTTTAAATTTACGGTAGTATCCAAAGGAGCATTGGTATATTCCGGCGAGGCGTCTAAGGATGTTTATAACAGCAATGGAGATCATATCGATAATTGGTGGCTGGATTCCCTTGGGAAAGGTACTTACTACATAAAAATCTCCGGAAAGGGACATGGCGGATACAATTTCCGGATTAGTGATGAAAAAGCTGCAAGACCGAAAGCTACTTCTGTTACAAAACTGAGCAGCGGCAAAAAGAGCTTTAAAGTAACTGCAAAGAAAGTAACCGCAAAAGGTTATCAGGTACAGTATTCAGAGAAGAGCAACTTCAAAGGAAGCAAGACAAAGACATTTGGTTCAACTTCTTATACAGTCAAAGGATTAAAAGCAAAGAAGAGATACTATGTAAGAGTTCGTGCATACAATAACTATTTAGATCATAAAGTATATTCTTCCTGGTCAGCAAAGAAGTCTGTTAAAACAAAATAAGAACAGAAGAAATTTTGATATGACACATGCAGACAGTCTGGAAACAGGCTATCTGCATATTTTATTGCTATAAAAGCTGTTCATGTGCCGGCTGGTTGTATATAATAAGATTAAAATACAAAGCAACAGGAGAAGAAAATTATTAGCTGAATGTATGAAAACTGACAGATAAATAGAAAAGGCAGGAACATAAGGATGAATATTACAGTATACTTAGGAGCGAACAAAGGAAATGACGATTCTTTGGAGAGAGCCGCAAAAGAACTGGGGCAGTGGATTGGCGACAGTGGACATGCACTCGTCTATGGAGGATCAAAAACCGGACTTATGGGGATTCTGGCGGAAAGCGCAGTGGAATCCGGTGGAAAAGTGACCGGTGTAGAGCCGGAGATGTTCATACAAAGTGAAGTACAGTATGATGGCGTGACCGAGCTGATCGTTACAAAAGATTTCCCGGAGCGGAAGCGTAAGATGATCGAGCTTGGCGATGCATTTATTGCATTTCCCGGTGGGACCGGTACACTGGAAGAAATCGCAGAAGTGATATCGCAGACAGCACTGAAGCAGTTGGATGCACCATGTATTTTATATAATCTGAACGGTTATTATGATGGATTGAAAGCATTGCTTTTCCATATGATTGAGATGGGATTATCGACAGAAGAACGGCAGAAACAGATTTATTTCGTGGAAAATCTTGCGGATATTAAAGCAATTTTAGGAGAATAACATGAAAACAAAAGAAAAAAATGAATTTGTCAGGATTACAACTCTCGGAATTGCGACAGCTTTAATCGGGAGTATGGTTGGACCGGGATTTTCATCCGGCAATGAATTAATGCAGTTTTTTGGAAATTTCGGATATATTGGAGTTGCAGGCGTTCTTGTCTGTGAAACACTGGTTGCGGTTACAGTGATTATGGCGATGCGTTTGGCGCAGAAAATGGATACACCTTATTTTGATAAAGTGGTTTCTCCAATGGGAGATGGTTTCTTTAGTAAACTTCTCCGGCTTTTCTCCATGGTTGTCACACTTGGATTTATGATCGCATGTATACCGGCAATGACAGCAGTCGGAGCAACGGTTCTGGAACAGCAGTTCGGAATGAATTTTCAGGTTGCAGCGATTGTTTATACCTGTTTTGTGGCAGTTCCGGTATTATTTGGAACCGAAGGATTTACAAAATCCATGTCAGCTTTTATCCCATTTGTTGTAATTGCAGGAGTTGTGATCTGCCTCTGCGTATGTATGCAGCCGCAGGCAAAAGCAATTGATTTCCAGAGTCTGCAGGTGACAAACGGATTGATGAAAAACTGGTTTCTGGCGGCACTTTTATATTTCTCTTATAATACAACGGTGGGAATTGCAGTTGTAGTTCCGTTAGGGCAGAAAGCGAAAGACAATCGGAAGATTATCCGAGGAGGAATCCTCGGTGCGGGAGCACTTGCGGCAATGATATGTGTCTGTGTGATCGCGATTATCCGTAATTATGGAAATGTTTATCAGGCTGAACTTCCGACGCTTGTGATGGCGCGTAAGCTGCATCCGGCTGCCGGTACGGTTTATGCAATTATGATGGTAATCTGCATCTGGGCAGCGGCATGTGGTTGTATGTATGCGGTTCTTTCCAGAGCAGAAGAGTGGAAAGTGCAGAAAAAATCAATTGTGAATACGAACTGGTTCCGCGTACTGGTGATGTCGCTTGTCGGGCTTGCCGGAAGCCACTTTGGTTTTTCTGTAATTGTCAGCGTGTTGTATCCGGTTATCGGATATCTGGGATTTGTAATTTTGTTGATTCTGTTTTACAATTATATGAATATGTGTCTGAAAAAAAGATAAGATGAATATGATAGGAGATATTCTGCGCATTGATTAGGAAAATGAGTCGCAGTATAATAGAAACTAGGCAGGAAGAGGAGGCAGAGAAATGAATATAAAAGAAGAAATTCACGCATTATCAGATGAAATGCTGGAAAAATTAGAAAGACTGGTAGTTATTCCGTCCGTAGAAGGCGAACCATTGGAAGGGAAACCATTTGGTGAAGCACCGGCGAAAGCATTGGAAGAGGGACTTCGGATCGCAGACGAGCTTGGCTTTAAGACCGTGAATCTGGATAATTATTGCGGTTATGCCGAGATGGGTGAAGGCGAAGAAATCATAGGTATTGCGGCACACCTGGATGTTGTACCGGAAGGAGACGGATGGACATATGAGCCGTTTGCGCTTACAAGGGATGGCGATTATGTATACGGGCGTGGAACAACAGATGATAAAGGACCGGTTGTAGAAGGATTGTATGCTATGAAGCTGCTCCGTGATTCCGGTGTAAAACTGAATAAAAGAGTGCGCCTGATTATGGGATGCAATGAGGAAAATGGCTCCGAGTGTATGAAACACTACAACAAAGTCGCAGAAGAGCTGTCCTATGGATTTACCCCGGACGCAGATTTCCCATGTATTCACGGAGAGATGGGACAGATGGCGTTAAATGCCTACTCCAAACATACAAAGATCATTTCTATGAATGGTGGATTTGTATTCAATGCAGTATGTGACACTTGTACAACGCTAGTTCCGGCAGAGGAAGGCCTGAAAGAATGTCTAGAAAAAGCGTTTTCAGAATCTGGACTTCCGGAGTACAAAGTAACGGAAGAAAATGGAGAACTTCATATTTACGCGAAAGGAGTACCGGCACATGCAAGCATGCCAACATTAGGAGTAAATGCGGCAGGTGTTACATGTGCGTGCCTTGCAGAAGCGGGATTCGAAGATGATTTTGTTACATATTATAATTCCCATATCGGTACAGCATGCGATGGCTCCGGGATTGGTCTGAAATTTGAAGATGAATTCGGAGTGCTGACTTTGTGCAACGGAACCGTCCGGACAGAAAATGGCACGATTATTTGTACTATTGATGTGCGTGTGCCTGTGACGTTACATCCGGAGGATGTTCGCAAAATGTGTGAAGGTAAATTAGAAGATGAAAACGGCAGGATGGAGATTGAGAAGCTCGGTGAGCCGTTGTTCTATCCAAGAAAGTCTCCGCTTGTAGAAGCGATCTATAGATCGTATGTAGATGTGACAGGTGATACAAAGAATCAGCCGATCGTAATCGGAGGTGGAACATATGCAAAATATCTGAAGAATGTAATTGCATTTGGACCGGAAAAGACGGAGATCGATTATCGTATTCATGGTGCAGATGAGTTTATCCGCATTTCAGATATGGAAGAGGCAGTGCTGATGTATATGGAAGCTTTGAAAAATCTGCTGGCGATCTAATCTGGGATTGACCGATAAAATGAAAAGATGAAATTTTGATTTGTGATTCTTTCATATTTGGAACTCTGTAGTGACTTTTGATGAGAAAAATGATAGAATGAATGTTACGATGTGCAAAACGAATGGAAAAGAGAGGAAAAGTCATGAAGAAACACAGAAGTTCATTTTCAGGGAAACTGGGGTATGTACTGGCAGCGGCAGGTGCCTCTGTCGGTCTGGGAAATATATGGAGATTTCCATATCTGGCAGCAAAGTACGGAGGAGGAATGTTCCTTCTCATTTATGTTATACTTGCGTTAACATTCGGGTATACGATGATCGTTGCAGAATCGGCACTCGGACGCATGACAAGAAAAAGTCCGGTTGGGGCATTCAAGTCATTTGAAAAAGCAGGTTGGTTGTCTTTTGGTGGCTGGATCAATGCGATCATTCCGATACTGATCGTGCCATATTATTCTGTAATTGGTGGATGGGTACTCAAGTATCTGAAAGAATATATTATGGGAAATGGAAAAGATTTGGCAGCCGATGGGTACTTTTCCGGCTTTATTTCAAATGGAGTATCTACAGAGATCTGTTTTGTAGTTTTCTGTATGTTTACGCTGGTGATTATTTATGCAGGAGTGCGGAACGGAATTGAACGTGTATCCAAGTTGATGATGCCGGTACTGATTGTATTATCGGTAATTATCGCCATTTATTCCGTGACAAGACCGGGAGCAATGGCAGGAGTGAAGTATTTCCTGATACCGAATTTTAAGAATTTCTCATGGATGTCAGTTGTTGCAGCTATGGGACAGATGTTCTATTCCCTGTCAATTGCGATGGGTATTTTGGTTACATTTGGTTCTTATATGAAGAAAGAAACATCAATCGAAGACTCTACAAGAAATGTTGAGATTTTTGATACAGCAATCGCAATGATGGCGGGACTTATGATTATTCCGGCAGTCTTTGCATTTTCCGGCGGGGATCCGAATACGCTTCAGGCAGGACCGTCGCTGATGTTTATTACCATTCCAAAGGTTTTCCAGAATATGGGATTTGGAACAGCTATCGGTATCCTGTTCTTTTTACTGGTGCTTTTTGCTGCTGTTACAAGTTCGATTGCGCTGACGGAAAGTGCAGTGTCGACATTCGAGGATGAGATTGGATGGAGCAGAAAGAAAGCAACAGTGGTTGTAGGTGTAATTATGCTCTTACTGGGTACTTTATCCTGTCTGGGATATGGACCGCTCGCGTTCGTAAAGATCATCGGTATGCAGTTCCTGGATTTCTTTGATTTTCTGACAAATTCAGTCATGATGCCGATTGCAGCGCTGATGACAAGTTTATTAGTTTCAAGAGTCGTTGGAATTGACCGGATCGAGGAAGAGATCAGACATGGGGAAAACAGTTTCCGCAGGAAGAAGATTTTTGTTGTGATGATCAAATACTTATGCCCGATTTTCACTATGATCATTCTGGCAAGTTCGGTTGCAAATGCATTTGGATGGATTTCCATGTAAAGGGGTGTAAGACGATATGCGATTTTTTCATTTGTCCGATCTTCATATCGGCAAACAGTTACATCATTACAGCTTAAAGGAAGATCAGGAACACATTCTTGGAGAGATTATTGAATATGCCGGAAAATTACATCCGGATGCGGTTGTGATCGCTGGAGATATCTACGATAAGCCGGTGCCGTCTGCAGAGGCAGTAACATTATTTGATGATTTCCTTACAAGATTAGCAAAGATACGTCCGCAGATTCCGGTTATGATTATCAGTGGAAATCATGATTCTGCGGATCGTCTGAGGTATGCAGCAGGTATTTTGAAAAAAGAGAAGATTTACCTGGCCGGCAGTGTGCCGCAGAAGGAAGAAGAGCATATAGAAAAGGTTGCATTGAAGGATGAGTGGGGAGAAGTGAACTTCTTCCTGCTCCCTTTTTTAAAACCGGCATATGTGCGCAGATTATTTGAAGAGAATCCACCGGAGACATACAGTGATGCGTTGAACCGTCTGATCAAGAGGGAAAATATTAATTTTAAGGATGAGAGAAATGTATTGGTATCCCACCAGTTTTATATGGGAAGCTACCTGCCGGAAACCTGTGATTCGGAAACGATTTCGATTGGCGGGCTTGATCAGATAGACATAACAGGCGTGGAGCCGTTTGATTATGTTGCACTGGGACATTTGCATGGAAAGCAGAAAGTAAAAGATGAGCATATCCGTTATTGTGGAACACCTTTAAAATATTCGGTCAGTGAAGCCTCTCATACGAAAGCTTTGACAGTTGTAACGCTCGGAGAAAAAGGGGAATCTGTGAAAATAGAAGAGTATCCGCTGCATCCTCTCAGGGATGTCCGTAAGATCACAGGGAAACTTAAGGAGATTTTAAAAGAAGAACGCAGCCCGGAAGATTATGTCAGTATTACATTGACTGATGAGACAGATCCCTATCATCCGAAAGAACAGTTAGAAACCGTATTTTCCAAAATACTGGAAGTGAGGATTGATAATACAAGAACCCGAACGAAATGGATGGAAGCTGAAGAGCTGGTCCTGAAAACACCGGAAGAAAATTTTGCAGATTTCTTTGAAAAAATGCAGGGAAGAACGATGGATCCGGAAGAGGAAACATTGATCCTGCAGATATTAGAAGAAGCAAGGGAGGATGAGTAAGATGCGTCCGATTACAATAGAAATGTCAGCGTTTGGCTCCTATGCAGGTAAGACAGTGGTTGATTTTACAGGTGTAAGACAAGGTTTATTTTTGATCACAGGAGATACAGGAGCAGGAAAGACGACGGTGTTTGATGCTATTGTGTATGCGCTTTACGGCCAGACCAGCGGTGGCAACAGGGAAGGAAATATGATGCGCAGCCAGTATGCATCCGAAGACGTGGAAACTTATGTCAAACTGGTGTTTGATTATCATGGAGAGAGGTATGAAGTGCGCCGGAATCCGGAGTATATGCGTGCAGGAAAGAGAAAGGCATCGGACGGTTCTGTACGTCTTGTAAAAGAAAGCGCAAAAGTAGAACTTACAATGCCGGATGGCAGTGTATTCCCGGGAAGAAAGCGTGAGACAGAGCAGAAGATCACAGAGATCATGGGGATGGATGCCGGACAGTTTACGCAGATGGCGATGATCGCGCAGGGCGATTTCCTGAAGTTACTGCTTGCCGATTCCAAAGACCGTAAGAAAATCTTTTCCCGTATTTTCCATACGAAAATATATGCACAGGTACAGGAAATTTTAAGACAGAGAGCGTTGAAAATGCAGCAGGATATGCAGGAGAGCCGGAGAAATCTGCAAATGGAAATGGAACGTGTGAAAGAAGAGTCTCTTGCAGATCTGGCAGGGAAAGAACTTTTCAGTCACTGGAAACTGTTAAAAGGACAGGAATTTCCGGCGCAGGATGAGACGTTACAGGTGTTAAAGGAGATTATTTCCGCAGAGCAGGAAAAGAAGCAAAGTTATACGAAATTGGCGGCTGAGGAAAGAAAAGCAGTGGAGCGGTTAAACAGTGAAGTGAAGAATGCCAAATTTCTGCTTGCGCTTTTTGATGACTGTGAGAAAGCGAAAAAAAAGTCAGAAGAATTAGAAGCGGGAAAAGTACTGTATCAGGAAGAAAAAGAACAGACGGAGCACATTCGTGCGGCGGCAAATGTCAGACCGATTTTTGAAAATATGGCAAATGGAACGAAGAGACTTTTAAAGATCAGACAGACGATAGAAATGCTGAAAAAGGAGCTGGAAACCGGCATGGATAGGGTGTCTGAGAAGACAGAGACCGCCAGATCTGCCCTGGAATGTCTGAAGAGAGAAGAACCTGTATTATCGGGAGAGATTGTGAAGCTTACAGAAGGACTGAAACAGTACGAAATGTTGGAAGCCCTTAAGAAAAAGATGGAAGAGACAGAAGCGGAAATCCGTAAGAACGAAGTGCGGAAAGAAAAGGCAGAAGCTGTTCATACGGAATTGAAGAAATGGATAGAGAATACGGAGAAAGCAGAGAAATCTATTGCAGGATGGGAAGAAAACGGAAGGCTTCTCGGGCAGTTAAAAGAGCAGAAAAAGGAAGAAGAATCCTGGGTGATAACCCTTACGGCACAGATCCCTAAGCTGGATACTCAAAAGAAAGCCTGTGAAGAACTGCAGAAAAAGATGGAGAGTGCAGTGAAAAATTACCGATCTGCTTTTGAGGATTATGAACAGAAATACAGCCTGTTTTTTGAAGAGCAGGCAGGAATCCTGGCAGCAGGACTTGAGACAGGAAGACCATGTCCGGTCTGTGGATCTACAGAGCATCCGCATCCAAGGCAGTTATCATTGCATGCAGTATCGGAACAGGAAGTTGAGAGTGCAAAGAAGATGCGTGACAAAGCAGAAAAAGCCAGAGATCAGGCGGCAGATCTGTATCGGGAGAAATGGAATGCATTTGAAAGCAGCTGGTCGGTATTCTGGGATAACTGCAGAAAACTTCTTGGAGAAGATGAGTTCCCGGAAACCGATGTAGTTGATCTGGTGGAAACGGAAAAAATGTTAAAAGAGAAACTGGCCGGAGTCCGGGAAGAACGAAAGAAACTGGAACAGAATGCAGAGCAGAATAAAGAACAGCTTACACATGCAAAAGCACTGGTGGAAAGGCTCCCGGCAAAGCAGGAGGAGCTGAGAAAAAAAAGCAGGGAACTGGAAGAAACAGAGAAGGAAAAAGCAGCACTGGAGCTTGGGAGACAAAGCTTGAAAGCGGAGTATGAGACGAGAAAAGATGTTTTGCCGTGGGAGTCCGGAGAAACTGCAAAAGAGGAACTTAAGAAAAAGACAGACCGGAAAAACAGATTGCAGGAAGAAGCCGACAGAACAGAGAAAATGCTTCTGGAAGAGATCGCGAACCAGAAACAGCGGGAAGGAAAGCTGGAAAGCGAACTTCAAAATGAGAAAGAGCAGGAAGCGCAATGTCTGGAAAATGAAAAATCATATAGAGAGATATTGGAAAAATACAGTTTGACAGAAGAGCAGTTTTCAGAGTTTTGTACGCAAATAGAAAGGCTTCCGGGCTTGGAGAACAAGCTGCGGGAATACGAAAAACAAGTCAGTGAAAATACAGGGGTATTAAAGAGTCTGCGGGAACGTCTGGAGGGGGAAGAGCGCCCGGATATTTCTGAACTTTTGAAAAAACTGGAAAGCAGACGCAGTGAAGAAGAAAAGCTTACAAAAGAACAGATATTGATAACGAATCTTGTGCAGAGTCACGAGGAAACGAAAAAGCGTCTGGAACATTTTTTTGAAAAAATCGGTGAGCAGCAGAAGAAATACGAGTGGATTTCAAATCTGAGCAAGACTGCGAATGGTACATTGACCGGCAATGTGAAGATGGATTTTGAAACATATGTACAGCGGCAGTATTTTAAACAGATTATTCAGGCGGCGAATCGACGTTTGATTAAGATGACGGATGGCTCTTTTATCCTGCAGTGCAAAGATTTGTCGCATATGGGAAGCCAGGGACAGTCAGGATTGGATCTGGACGTGTACAGCATGGTAAATGACGCAGTGAGGGATGTGCGTACGCTATCCGGTGGAGAATCCTTTATGGCAGCGTTATCGATGGCGTTGGGGCTTGCAGATACAATACAAAGTAGTGTCGGAGGAATTCGCCTGGATACAATGTTTATTGATGAGGGATTTGGCTCTCTCGATGACAGTACAAGAGAGCAGGCGGTTCGTGTGCTGGTAGAACTGGCTGGGGAAAACCGGCTTGTGGGAATTATTTCTCATGTCAATGAATTAAAAGAACAGATTGATACGAAGCTTGTCGTAAAGAAAACGGCGAAAGGAAGCAGGATCGACTGGGCATAGAGATAAGATAATAGAGATAAGATAATAGAAAAGAAATAATTAAGAAATGAGTAAATAAAAAAATGTGTAAGTTTCTGAGCATAGAAACTTACACATTTTTACTATATCAGAATATGAAATTATATTCTTTATATATTTACTTATTTATGAAACGCTTGAAGAAACAGGATTATTTTGCAGCCTTATCATCCTGATATTTTAAAGCTGCTTCTACGAAGCCACGGAATAACGGATGCGGTCTGTTCGGTCTGGACTTTAATTCCGGATGCGCCTGTGTTGCGACAAACCAAGGATGTTCCGGAATCTCGATCATCTCGACAATACGTCCGTCCGGTGAGAGACCGGATAATTTCATGCCGTTGGCTGTCAGAGCATCACGATAGTCATTGTTGACTTCATAACGATGACGATGACGTTCATGAATCTCTTCTGTGCCATATAATTTGTATGCTGTAGAAGTCTTATCAAGAACACATGGATAAGATCCAAGTCTTAAAGTACCACCGATGTCCTCAATGCCAAGCTGTTCCGGCATGATATGGATAACTGGATGTGTTGTATCCGGATCAAGTTCTGCACTGTGTGCATCACGGTAACCGATGACATTTCTTGCAAATTCAACGATTGCAAGCTGCATGCCCAGGCACAGACCGAGGAACGGAATCTTATTGGTACGTGCGTATTTGATAGCTTGCAGTTTTCCGTCAATACCACGCTGTCCGAATCCGCCCGGAACCAAGATACCGCTGACATCTTTCAACTGCTCATCTACATTTTCAGCAGTAACCGTCTCGGAATCGATCCATTTGATATTTACAGTAGCACGGCTGAAGATACCACCATGTTTTAATGCTTCTACGACACTGATGTAAGCATCATGAAGCTGGATATATTTACCGACAATAGCAACAGTTACTTCTGTATTTGGTGTCTTCAGATAGTCAACCATCTCTGTCCAGTCTTTGAGATCCGGTGTCGGGCAGTCCAGATGAAGTGACTCACATACTACTTCTGCAAGATGTTCTTTCTCCATTGCAAGCGGTGCTTCATAAAGATATTCCACATCCAGATTCTGGAGTACATGGTTAGATGGTACATTACAGAAAAGTGCGATCTTGTCTTTGATGCCGTCATCCAGAGGATGCTCAGAACGACATACGAGGATATCCGGCTGGATTCCCATTCCCTGTAAATCTTTGACACTTGCCTGTGTTGGCTTTGTTTTCATCTCCTGTGAAGCGCGAAGGTAAGGAATTAAAGTTACATGGATCAGAACAACGTTCTCGCGTCCTTTCTCGTGCTGGAACTGACGAATCGCCTCAAGGAAAGGCTGGCTTTCGATATCTCCGACGGTTCCGCCTACTTCAATAATGGCAATTTCTGTATTTTCAGCAGATGGATTGCGATAGAAACGGGACTTGATCTCGTTTGTGATGTGCGGGATAACCTGTACAGTTCCTCCGCCGAAATCTCCACGACGTTCTTTCTGCAATACGGACCAATAGATCTTACCGGTTGTGACGTTGGAATTCTTTGTCAGACTTTCGTCGATAAAACGCTCGTAGTGACCAAGGTCAAGGTCTGTCTCAGCACCATCGTCTGTGACGAAAACTTCTCCGTGCTGTACCGGATTCATAGTACCCGGATCAATATTGATATAAGGATCGAATTTCTGCATAGTCACTGTGTAGCCGCGTGCTTTCAGAAGTCTTCCGAGTGATGCGGCTGTAATTCCTTTTCCAAGTCCTGATACTACGCCACCTGTTACAAATACATATTTTACTGCCATAATTTCCTCCTTCACGTTCAAATAAATAAGTATGCTCCAAAAAAATACTTAAAAATTATACACCCTTTTTCGGAAAAAATACAGAATTATTTTCATATTTTGCTTCAAAAGTTGCTTGAACCGAAAGTTTCATAAACTGCTTGCGGTCAACATCACCTACCATTACGGAAGTATGAGCCTGGCAGCCCTTCAGATTCGGAAGCTGTTCCAGTGCTTTCTGTGCATTCGGATCGGAAGCTGCACTGACAGACAGCGCAATAAGCACTTCGTCTGTGTGAAGACGTGGGTTCTTGCTTCCAAGATACTGAGTCTTTAAAGTCTGGATCGGTTCAATTGCTGCCGGAGAAATAACCGGACGATCATGTGGAATGCCGGCAAGCTCTTTTAAAGCATTTAAAAGAAGAGCAGCGCATGCGCCGAGCAGATCGGAAGTCTTGCCTGTGACCATACGACCATCATGCAGTTCCATTGCAGCAGCCGGAGCACCTGTTTCTTCGGCACGTTTCATTGCAGCGTCAACAACCGGACGGTCATGAACGGTGATGCCTGCCTGGTTCATCAGCATCTCGATCTTGTATACTTCTTCATCCGAACATGCACCGGCAAGTGCACGTCTTCTGGAATCATAGTAACGGCGGATGATCTCCTGATTGGAAGCTTCTTTGCATGCCTCATCATCACAGATACAGTTACCTGCCATGTTGACGCCCATATCTGTCGGTGATTTGTATGGACTCTTTCCATAGATTCGTTCAAACATCGCATTCAGGACAGGGAAGATCTCCACGTCACGGTTGTAGTTGACGGTTGTCTTTCCATATGCTTCCAGATGGAACGGATCAATCATATTGATGTCGTTGAGATCGGCTGTTGCCGCCTCGTAAGCGAGGTTGACCGGATGCTTGAGCGGGATATTCCAGATTGGAAATGTTTCAAATTTGGCATAACCGGCACAGATCCCGCGTTTGTGTTCATGGTAGAGCTGTGACAGGCAGACAGCCATCTTGCCGCTTCCAGGTCCCGGCGCTGTTACGACGATCAGCGGGCGGGAAGTTTCGATATAATCATTTTTGCCATAGCCTTCGTCACTTACAATGTGTGGAATGTTGGAAGGATAGCCTTCGATCGGATAGTGGTTGTAAACTTTGATGCCGAGTTTTTCCAGTTTGTTCTTAAATAAAGCAGCACTCTGCTGTCCACTGTATTTGGTAATTACGACACTGCCGACATACAGTCCGTGGTCTTTGAAAATAGACATGAGGCGCATAACATCTACATCATAAGTAATGCCAAGGTCTCCGCGGACTTTGTTTTTCTCAATGTCTTCGGCACTGATGACAATGACGATCTCTGCCTGATCGCTTAGCTGCATCAGCATACGCATCTTGGAGTCCGGCCGGAATCCCGGAAGTACACGGGATGCGTGAAAGTCATCAAATAATTTGCCGCCAAATTCCAGGTAAAGTTTGTTGTCGAACTGGGCGATACGTTCCCGGATATGAGCGGACTGCATCTGTAAGTATTTTTCGTTGTCAAATCCTATGTTCATTATTCAATCCTCTTAATAACGTTATATTAAAAATATTTCATAAAAGTGTAAATTTCTGTATGAACTATTTTCTATCCAAGTATACTACAGGATATGGGAAGTTTACAATCTTTTCATAAATCTTTTATTGAATGAAAAAGAGCGCAACCCATGCAGTTATGGGAAACGCTCTTTTTTGTGATACTTGTTTGATACTAAAATTTTATTTTTTCCAGTTTTTCTATAATTTCCTTTTGGTGCGACTTGAATAGATGTGAATATGTATCCATGGTTTCTGTCACGTTTTCATGCCCTAAGCGTTCCGCAATCATTAAAGGGTTCGCGCCTAGGTTGATTAGCAGAGAAGCGTGCGAATGTCTCAGGTCGTGTATTCTAATGGGCTTAAGGTTGTGCGCTTGACATATTCTAGTCATTGCTTGACCGAGCCAAACACGGGAATAAGGAAACAAGCGTTGCTCCAGATCTATAGCATAGAACTTTCTTGTATACGCTCTAATTTCTTCCAGTAGGAACTCCGGCACATCTACGGTTCGTTTGCTTCGTTCCGTCTTTGGTGGCTGCATGGAATACACGCCATCAACATATACAAGCGTTTTATTTATTGAGATAGTTTTAGCTTTAAAATCTATATCGTGCAATGTAAGTGCTAATAGTTCACCTTTCCGCATCCCGGTATAAAACAGGATCTCGAAAGCCGTGAACAGCTCCGGAACGTCTTTGATCTGATCAGAAAAGGCTTCGTATTCTTCCGGTGTCCAAAAGTCTACCCGTTTGCGCTCAGGCTTGCATATTTGCGCTATAGCCGGGCTTTTACTTAGTCCTAGGTAATCAACAGCATATTTGAATATCATGCGCAAATAAGCGTATATTTGGCGCGTGTGCGATGCCGAGAAACCTTTATCTAATAATTGACTTTGCCATTCCGAAACATCTGCCGGAGTGATTTCTGACACGATACGATCAGAGAAGAACGGCAGTATATGCAGCTCTATAGCGTTCCTTTGGCTGGCAAGCGTTGAAGCTCTTACCCTGTTTTCTTTAAATCTTATATACTTCTCATACATTGCTTTAAAAGTAATATCCGGGCTTGTTGCGTATTGCTCTAGGAAATTCCGTTCCCACTCTTTAGCCTCTCGCTGAAGCTTAAACCCTCGTTTAAGCTTCTGGCGCTTCTTTCCTGTCCAATCCGTGTAATAGAATTTGCAATAGTACGTGTTTGTCTTTGCGTCCTTATAGCTTGGCATTTTTTCTATATTCTCCTTTTTCTCTTAAACCGGGCGAGGGCGTGAGAGGTAAAGAGAATATAAATTAAAAGGTCGTGTTTCGCGACGTTATTCTCAAATCTGGGAAGAATGTTAGTTATTCCCGGATTGATCAGGGTTATTCCGTTAAATTACCGTCGTTATTTAGCTTTTGTATAACTTCTTCTGATTTCTCAATCTTGGCCTGGTACTCTGGTATCTTAGTTAAGAGTTCTACTTGCTCAATAGCTTTATTTTGACCCTCTTTGTTTAGATTCCAAAAATAGTATAATAAATCTTCTTCGGGATCGTTTGAAAATATACCGGCGGATTCGTTTTCCAGTAAGAGCTCTTTAAGTGCTGCAAGTGAAGCGCTAAAGTCTTGAGCAATGAATTTTTTTTCATTTTGTAATTCTTCCCATTGCTTCGTAGTTTCCTTACCCCATATTAACTCGGCAGGAGTGCATTTTAAAATATCAGCTATTCTGCCAATCATATCTATAGAAACTTCACGCTTTCCACTTTCCCATAATGCAATTGCGGTTTGGGATACACTTAATTTACGCGCTAAATCCGTTTGCGTGATGTGTAATTGCGCGCGAGCGTTTTTTATTCGAGTACCTATTTCTAAATTTGGATTATTCATACAGAACCTCCTACAAAATAATAATAACAAAATGTAATAATTTTAGCAATAGTCCTTGACAATATTACAAAATGAAATTATAGTAATATTGCAAAATGAAATATTTCTAATTGAAATAAAGTGAGGTGATAGCATGAGTTTAACAATTGACGACCGCAAGTTTTCGATAGCACTTGCAAACAGTGGTTTAACAATTGGAGAAGCTGCAGAACGTGCCGGAATGTCTCGACAGAGATTCTACATGGTTCTAAACAGCAAAAGAGCAACGGCACAGGCAATCGGCAAGGTTGCACGCGGTCTGGGCGTAGACGTAACAGAAATTATTGAAAACTAATCAGCCAGGGCGAGGGCGTGAGAGGTGCAGAGAATGTGCGATGTCGCACAAGAAAGGAGAAAGCATGACGAAAATATTTTATTCTGCTCAGGATGTAGCCGATCTAATCGGCGTGAGCGTCTCTAAGGCGTATCAGATCATTGCGCAAATGAATAGCGAATTGAAAGAAAAAGGCTATTTAGTACAGCGTGGAAGAGTACCAATCGCATACTTTAACGATCGTTTCTATGGAGGTGTCAGCCTTGGCGAATAGAAGGATGTTTAGCAAGGACGTGGTAGATACAGACAAATTTCTTGAAATGCCACCGAGCACACAAGCGTTATATTTTCATTTAGGTATGAGAGCGGACGATGATGGTTTTGTGTCTTCTCCAAAAAAAATCACGCAGTTTGTGAATTGTGGGAATGATGATTTAAAGTTATTGCTTGCAAAAGGCTATCTAATTCCGTTTGAAAGTGGCGTTGTTGTTATATCTGATTGGAATGTCAACAACTGGATTAGGGCAGACAGGAAACACGCAACAAGGTTTGAACAAGAGAAAAGTTTATTAAGCATCAGCAATGATATATATATATTAGACGCCAACCAAGTGCCAACCAAATGCCAACCAAGTGCCAACCAAATGCCAACCGAGTGCCATACCGAGGATAGTATAGGTAAGGATAGTATAGGTAAGGATAGAGATAGGGCAGAGTATCAGCAAATAGCTGATATGTATAACAACACTTGCGTGTCGTTCCCTCGGCTGTATAAACTCTCTGAGAGCAGAAAGAAGGCAATTAAAGCAAGATTGCAAACGTATTCGGTTGAAGACTTTCAAAGAATGTTTGAAATGGCAGAAGGCAGCAGCTTCTTAAAAGGAGCAAATAACCGAAATTGGTCAGCTACATTTGACTGGATGGTTAAAGATGCGAATATGGCGAAGATATTAGACGGGAATTATCAAGACAGACAATCAGAGTCACAAATACCGGAGAAAACGCCGGAAGAGATAGAAAGAGAGAAAAGGGAAGAGCAAGAGGCTCTTAATCGGATTGAAAGGGCATTGAAAGAGGAATATGTCTACGATCCAGAGCATCCGTTTCAGTAGAAAGAAGGTGAGAAGATGAAAACAAAATTGATTAAAATTGGAGACAGACACAAAATTGCAACAGCAACATATGATGGAGCCGGAACTGTAACGGGCGTACATGGACTTGCACAGATTGGCAGGAATGAAGCATTGATTGATTACGATGTGGAGAATTATGAGAAAGATATAACTTTCCTGATGCCTGGGAATGCCACTACAACAGCACAGGTTGACGATAGACGGTCTAGGAGTGGAATGCCTAAAGAATATATGAGTAAGACGGCAAACGACTTTAAATGGAACTTCTACAATCAAGAAACAGGAGAAGCAAAGGCAATGATCAACAAATTTATTTGTAATTTTCCACAATTTCAAAAGTCGGGTTATGGCTTATACATATATTCAGACACCAAAGGAAGTGGAAAAACCTTGCTTTCATGCTGCATTGCAAATGAGATCCTGAAGAAAAGAGACATATCAGTAAAATTCATTTCGGTGTCAGAGTACATTGAGTTGACCAAAAGCGGTAATAGTGACAATGTCCGGGAAAGGATCAATAGCATATTGGATGCAGGATTGTTGATTTTTGATGAGATTGGGGCTATAGAAGAGAGCAGAGACTGGATATCGAATACAATCTTTCGGTTGGTTGATTACAGGTATACGCATATCTTACCGACCATTTACACAAGCAATATTGAAATTGACAAGCTTAAATGTGACGAGAGGGCAAAGGATAGGATATTTGAGTTGAGCTATAAAATTCATATGCCGGAAGAGAGCATCAGGAGATTAAGGGCAGAGAAAAGACGTTCGAAATTTATAGAACAAATAATATAAGTTTTTTATGTAATATCAGAAGAGAGGACAAGAGATATTATGAGCATTAATATTCAGGAAAGAGTTTTAGATACATTGTTTGACATAGCAGTGGAAGAAAAAGGCGTGTGTGAGGATATGGACCGGACATATACCGAATGGTATCAGTTTTGTTATGAGAATGCACCAGCCGATCAGGTGGATAATTATTTGAATTTATCAACGGAAATGCAAAGAGAGGCGTTTCTGGCCGGTGCAAGAATGGCATTTGATCTTATAGGAGGGCGTAAGGATGATTAATGTGTACAAATATACAGAGGAGACGTTTAACCATGTTCCGAAGGGGTATTGCGCGTACGGTAGTGAGATTGAACAAATCTACAAGGAAAATAGCGGCTTGCTTTATGATTGCATCGTTGATGCCTGGAAGTTAGGCTTTGAACAGGCTTATCGAGCAGCTAAAGCCGGAAAGCTGGACTTCCAACAGCAGCAGTAGGACGGTCTTAAGAATACTATACATAACATACTTGAGCCGCGAGCCCCGGCGTTACAGGGGTATATAACCGCCCTTCCGGGAACGGTGCTACCAACACCAGAACCGGACGGCGGGAACAAAAAAAGAAAGGAAGATAATAATCATGTGGTTTAGTCAATTATTTTTAAAAGTAGATAACGGAGTAAGTATTGAGTTATACAAGGAAGACAACAGCGGAAAAGGGCTGTTCCTGGGAGAGGTACGCAGGGCAAACAGAGTTCCGGACGCAATCTGGAATAGCAAAGTATATCGAATATTCCCGGTGGACGGTCGCACCATGTGCGCTTTTATTGAGGAGTGCGCCGATGATTAAGATCAGAATATCTTATGAACAGGATCAGGAGCTTGAAGCGGTCAAGGAGCTTCTTGCTCCGGTGGTGGAAAGGGTCAAGATTCAGCCGGCAAAAGGGAAATACAAGAGGGCTTATATTTGGGCGGGAACTATTGGAAATTTGAATGAATTTGAAGAATAGGGGGTGCATGCGTGCTAAATTCAAAACAGAAGAAATGCATTGAAATGATGGCATTAGGCGACCGGACACAAAAAGAGATAGCAGAGCGACTAAAAGTCACGGAAGCTACAATTTGTAACTGGAAGAAGAATGAAGACTTTCAGACGGAATACATAGAATTTATGCGGCAGAATTTGAAAGGCGCGGTGGCAAAAGCTTTTAACACGGAGCTACAGTTACTTAATGCAAGGAGTGAGATGGTGCGGCTGCTGGCGGCAAAGGATGTGCTTGACCGTGCAGGCTTCCGGCCGGATGACAATATAAATGCTAATATCGATACAGACTTACACATCACGATTGACTACGGAGACTAAAGCGGGTATAATAATACTGCAATATGCAAGTACCGCACTTTAAAGGTGTAAGCTGATAACACGGCGTGGGAATAGTTTAAATACTGTTCCTGCGCCTTTTTTTTATTGGCGTGGCTGGTATTGCACATATTCTACTATTTCTCCTGAAGCGGTGGGCGTGCCTGGTAGGACGTACGTCCACCGGATAAAAGAGGGATAGAATATCGCGTGAGGTGCTACGGTAAAAGCATGAATGAGCCGGGAGGCATAAAATCGAAAGGGACTATGAACATGATGGAATTACTTAGAAAGCTGCAGATATTCGCAGACGAGGGCGCAGAAGGTGGCGCAGATGGTGCAGGAGCTTCCGCTGCAGAAGATCAGGAAGGAACACAGGGCGACCAGAGCGGATCCGGAGAAGGCGAACCGGGACAGGAACCGGAAAAGAAGTACACGGATAAAGACCTTGACAGGATCATAGCAAAAAAGATCGCCGCTGAACGAAAAAGAATGACGAAGTTGTTTAATGATGATCAACAGGAAAGCGATTTAGATAAAAGAGAAAGGGACGTGCTGAGGCGGGAACTCAGAGCAGACGCAAAAGAACGTCTTGCAAGTGAGGGCTTACCGGTTGCGCTGGCTGATCTGATCAACTACAGTGACAAGGAAGAAAGCGAGAAGAGTTTAGACGAAGTTACAGCCACTTTCAGAGCGGCAGTCGCGCAGGGCGTAAAGGACGCGCTAAAGGGCAATGCTCCAAGGGTGAGCACTGGAGGCAGAGCAACAGAGTCGGACTTGATCCGGTCAGCATTTGCCAGGAACGCACGTTAGAGGTAAAT
>NZ_JACOOY010000008.1:0-151463 GCF_014287705.1 Dorea hominis
ATTTACCTCTAACGTGCGTTCCTGGCAAATGCTGACCGGATCAAGTCCGACTCTGTTGCTCTGCCTCCAGTGCTCACCCTTGGAGCATTGCCCTTTAGCGCGTCCTTTACGCCCTGCGCAACTGCCGCTCTGAAAGTGGCTGTAACTTCGTCTAAACTCTTCTCGCTTTCTTCCTTGTCACTGTAGTTGATCAGATCAGCCAGCGCAACCGGTAAGCCCTCACTTGCAAGACGCTCTTTTGCGTCTGCTCTGAGTTCCCGCCTCAGCACGTCCCTTTCTCTTTTATCTAAATCGCTTTCCTGTTGATCATCATTAAACAACTTCGTCATTCTTTTTCGTTCAGCAGCGATCTTTTTTGCTATGATCCTGTCAAGGTCTTTATCCGTGTACTTCTTCTCCGGTTCCTGTCCCGGTTCGCCTTCTCCGGATCCGCTCTGGTCGCCCTGTGTTCCTTCCTGATCTTCTGCAGCGGAAGCCCCTGCACCATCTGCGCCACCTTCTGCGCCCTCGTCTGCGAATATCTGCAGCTTTCTAAGTAATTCCATCATGTTCATAGTCCCTTTCGATTTTATGCCTCCCGGCTCATTCATGCTTTTACCGTAGCACCTCACGCGATATTCTATCCCTCTTTTATCCGGTGGACGTACGTCCTACCAGGCACGCCCACCGCTTCAGGAGAAATAGTAGAATATGTGCAATACCAGCCACGCCAATAAAAAAGGCGCAGGAACAGTATTTAAACTATTCCCACGCCGTGTTATCAGCTTACACCTTTAAGGTGCGGTACTTGCATATTGCAGTATTATTATACCCGCTTTAGTCTCCGTAGTCAATCGTGATGTGTAAGTCTGTATCGATATTAGCATTTACATTGTCATCCGGCCGGAAGCCTGCACGGTCAAGCACATCCTTTGCCGCCAGCAGCCGCACCATCTCACTTCTTGCATTAAGTAACTGTAGCTCCGTGTTAAAAGCTTTTGCTACCGCCCCTCTCAAATTCTGCCGCATAAATTCTATGTATTCCGTCTGAAAGTCTTCGTTCTTCTTCCAGTTACAAATTGTAGCTTCCGTGACTTTCAGTTGCTCTGCTATCTCTTTTTGTGTCCGGTCGCCTAATGCCATCATTTCAATGCATTTCTTCTGTTTTGAATTTAGCACGCATGCACCCCCTATTCTTCAAATTCATTCAAATTTCCAATAGTTCCCGCCCAAATATAAGCCCTCTTGTATTTCCCTTTTGCCGGCTGAATCTTGACCCTTTCCACCACCGGAGTAAGAAGCTCTTTAACCGCTTCAAGCTCCTGATCCTGTTCATAAGATATTCTGATCTTAATCATCGGCGCACTCCTCAATAAAAGCGCACATAGTGCGAGCGTCTACCGGGAATATCCGGTATACTTTACTATTCCAGATCGCGTCCGGGACTCTGTTTGCCCTGCGTACTTCTCCCAGGAACAGCCCTTTCCCGCTGTTGTCTTCCTTGTATAACTCAATACTTACTCCGCTATCTACTTTTAAAAATAATTGACTAAACCACATGATTATTATCTTCCTTTCTTTTTTGTTCCCGCCGTCCGGTTCTGGTGTTGGTAGCACCGTTCCCGGAAGGGCGGTTATATACCCCTGTAACGCCGGGGCTCGCGGCTCAGGTATGTTATGTATAGTATTCTTAAGACCGTCCTACACCGCTCTTCTCTTCTTCCGTTCTGCTCGCTTACCATAAATAACGCCGGCGCGATACGCAATACATACAGCTGCATAAGGATCATACTTGCTGAAAATGTAATTAATGTAATCTCTTTGCGCATCATCTGTTATATTTTTGCACGCTTGAAAGTTCTTTTCTTTGTAAGCCCTGCATCTAATACAATTATTTAAAACTTCTCCCGCATCTTTCGAGTATTCAAATAGCATCTCTTGAAGTTTCTTCCTGTTTTCTCCTGTTGCGATTAAATAAGCTTCTACAATATCTACCCAAGCATCATATTTCTTGTTGGAGCTGTTCAATACGATCATATCGGCTTTTTCATCATAGAATAAAATAAGACTTCCTATATTAGATCCCGGTTCCCATTGTCCAAGAAAGCGCTGTACTTGCTTTATTGTCAGCTCTGCCAGACTACAACTTGCAATTCCCAATTCTTTGTTTACAATTCTATACATCATTTTTTTCTCCTTCCTACTATCCCGCGTCTACACTTCCACCAATGCGCAAGTAATGCGCTCCCTTGGCTTCTGCCGGCGCATATACTGGCGGTGCTATGTATCCGGTACATTCTGCCAGGGTATTAAGATCTTGCTCGATCTCCGCGCCTGTCTCTGCCAGCATGTCCAGTTTATCAGCGATCCGCTCCAAGGCGTCCGCTATTCGATCATTTTCTTTATATTCAAAACATTTAAAATTCTCTATTGTGCCCGCTTCGCACAATCCTAGTTCATCATCAAAAATGAAAGCTGCTGGATAGCCTGACTTATCAAAATTATCAAAGCCAAACGCTACTACTCGCTCTCTTATACATTCTTCCGGGGCACAGTCAAAAACTGCATATATTTCCGCATTACATGGTAAAACTCCTTTCATGTTTTCACTCCTTTCATCATTCACTCATATGGGATATGGAAAAATAAAGGCATTTTTTCATTAATATTTTTTTTCATTTCTTTATAGGCGTTATTAAAAAATAGGTGTTATTTTTCCATTTTCCATTACCACAGGTGCTCTTTAAGTTCATACTCAAAAACGTTATCTTGACCTATATAGTCTTTTATTTTAATATTTCTATTTTCAAGCTTTTCTTTAAATTTACGGCGTCCACAATGTTTATACCCGTTATCTCTCGTCCAGTTTTTATACTCATCAAATACGCTTTTGAACTTTGTTCTTGCGCCTTCAGACTTAATAAGGCACTCCCTAATAAATTCATTTATTAAATCGCTTTCGTCCCGGTACTTATCAAATAAAGCCTTTGATTTTGCAGGAATTTCAAACTTCCCAGCGTTATCTAACATCCTATAACCTTCGTAGCACCAATTGAATATACCGCTCAACGCTCCCGGCTTTATCAGCTTGCTTTTTAAGGTATTATCCCGGCTGTCCTGGTCAAAGTGTGCGTTGAAATTCAATAGGATCAAGCGATCACTTGAAAAAATTGTGTCATCCAATATCTTTGGTAAAAAATTTGTGTTGATCACAATCTTAAACGCCGGTATATATGTAAAAGAGTTCTGCCGGAGGAAACGCGCCTTGATCGGATCGCCGCCAGTCAGCGTTTTCACAAGATCAGAGTTCAACACCATATTTTCACCGGGTTCGGATACGCACACATAACGCGCACCGGCAAGGTTTGCGATTGACTCATTAGGTGCTTCGCTATTGCTATAAAAGCTCTTTGCTGTCAGGGATTCAGGGTTTAGAACCTTTGCATAATCTCCGTGCATTTTCATCATGGTACTGTTAAAAGTTCCTTTTCCGTTCCTTGTGCTCTTTCCGTAAAGCATGAAAAAACATTCAAATTGTGTCGTACCAGAAAGGCAGTACCCGGAAATCATCTGCAGGAGGTTCTTGCTTGCCCGGTCTTCTTTCATGACTTCATCAATAAACCGTTCCCATCGTTCACACTTTGCTTTTGGATCATATGCAACATTGGAGATCTGCGTTAGTAGATCGTCTGCGTTGTGCTCCTGAAGCTTTCCCGTCTTCAAGTTGAAAGTTCCATTCTGACAGTTGTACAGATATGATTTTTTATCAAACTCTGAAAACTCTATAAAATATACAGATTGCGCATCTTTTACCAGTTTTTCCCGTGGATTGTATCCGTTGAATTTGTTGTAATACTTCACATACTTTTCGCGCATTTCATCATCAGTTATCCTATTCGCTTTCTCGATCAAATTGATTGCAAACTTCTTTGCTAATCTTTTCGCATAAACTCCGTTCACGTCCTTTATCCAGACTTTACCGTTATAGTAGTAAAACACTCCCAATTCACGGACAAAACGCAACTTATTCTTGAACATATCCGCGTATAGTTTAGAGCTTCCAATATCTGTCAACGGATACTCCGTAAATTTTTCTAATACATCCCCTGTATCCAGTCCCCGGACGTCTGCACCGGTTCCGCTTCTTGCTTTTTCTGTTTCTTTTTCTTCCACTTATTCACTCCCTCATCTTTCCGCGCCTTAAGCCATACGGCCACGCTTTTATACATTTCATTTTGCTTCTGTTCCTGTTCTGCTACAGTGGCGTTGTAATACTCCTCTGCCCTGCTGCAGCCTGCTTCTTTCAGTAAGGCAATCGCTTCCGCTGTCGTTCCCGGATAACTCAGCTCGTAGCCGTACATTTTAACAAATGTTCGCCTTGTCAGAGTCAGGCGCTCCGGATCTCTGAACTGAGCAAGGAACGAATCTCGATTATTCTCCGGCATTGGCTGAACCTCCGTAGCACTTCTCATTGAAGTATGCTATTGGAACTCTGCCACGCATTACAACGTAGCCGCCTTTTTCAAGATCTGCGTTCATTTTCCTAATGATTTCGTATGCCTTGGAAGGACTGCAGCCGATCAACTCAGCCACTTCCTGCGCTGAATAAAATACGCTTTTCACTGTTATTCCTCCTTTGCTTCTTTTCACTTCTCACGCCTTGCCCGTTGTGATTAGTTTTCAATGATTTCAGTTACATCAACGCCCAGAGCCTCAGCAATCTTTCCGGCTGTCTCTGGTCGGACATTCTTCCGCTCTGCTCTGTAAAGCGTATCCCGTGGAATACCAGCGGCAACAAGGTCTTTAATACTCATGCACGCATTGGCGCGAGCAAGTAAATATTTTTTCCTGTCGATTTTCATTCTGTATCACCTCTTTTCAATACGATTTTTCGTATTGGTTATTATGATATACTAATTTTCGTATTTGTCAATAATTTTTTATGATTTTTCGTATTTTTGTTTGATAATGTTTTTCTTGCGTGTTAATATTATTCATACAAGGAGGTAGAAAATGGGATACATCGAAGACGAATTACGAAAATTAATAATTAAACGCTACGGCAGCCTAAAAAGTTTTTCAGATATAACCAAGATTCCTTATACTACGCTTGCTAGTATCTTTCAAAGAGGTATTTCTAATGCTAAAGTCACCAATATAACAAAAATCACCGAGGAACTTAATATAGATACAAATGAATTAGTTTCTGGAAAAATCGCTCCAGCTTATACAGCGGAGCCCCTAACTAAAGAGCAAGAAGAAATACTTGAAAAATATGGGAGTTATCCACCTTTAGGAATTCGCGCAACGCACTTTGACGGAAACGAATATACAGACGAAGAACTTACAGAAATTAGACGTTTTGCAGAATATATAAAAAGTAAACGGAATAACCCCGATTAATCCAGGAATAACTAATATTTTTCCCAGATTTGAGAATAACGTCGCGAAACACGACGCTAAAACTTTATATTCTTTTCACTTCTCACGCCTTGCCCGGTTTAAGAGAAAAAGGAGAATATAGAAAAATGCCAAGCTATAAAGACGATAAAAATAACACCTGGTACTGTAAATTCTATTACACGGATTGGACGGGGAAGAAGCGCCAGAAGTTAAAACGAGGGTTTAAGCTGCAGCGAGAGGCTAAAGAGTGGGAAAGAATATTCCTGGATCAGTTCGCCAAAAGCCCGGATATTACTTTTATAGCCTTGTATGAGAAGTACAAGGCTTACTATATCCCAAGGGTAAAGGAAAGCACTGCAGCCACCAAACTACCAATGATAGAAAAGCATATCCTGCCATTCTTCAAAAACAAGGTTCTGTCCGACATTGCTCCGGCAGATATAGCAGAATGGCAAAATGAAATCCTATCCAAAAACTTAAGCGATACTTATATGAATCAGCTTAATATTGTATTATCATCTGTTTTTAATTATGCTGTTGATTACGTGGGACTTCAAAAGAACCCTTGCGGAAAGAAGATAGGCAGCAGGAAGACGCGCAAGCTGTCTTTCTGGACCCCTGACGAATACAAACTATTTATTGATCAGCTCCGGAACAACATCCAGTACTTTACAGTATTTGAGATCTTATATTATACCGGAATGCGAGAGGGTGAGCTTCTCGCCCTGACGCTTAATGATGTGGACTTTGCAAAGAATCAAATTCATATTAATAAGACTTACTACCGCATTACCGGGAAAGATCTGATCAACACGCCCAAAACGGAAAAAGGCTGTAGAACGATAGATATACCGGTATTTCTTGCGGAAGAAATACGCGAATATTCCAGGCGCCTATATAAACCAGATCCGGAAGCCCGGCTTTTCCCTTTGCGTCCGCAATACATCAGAAGCGCGCTACAGAAAGCGGCAGCAAGTGCCGGAGTGGAAATAATAAGAGTTCATGACATTAGGCATTCTCACGCTTCACTGCTTATTAATCTCGGTGCGAATCCTGTTCTTGTTGCTGATCGGTTGGGGCATGAATCGCCGGATATTACTTTAAAAATATACTCGCATTTATTCCCGCACAGCCAGAAAGAAATTGTATCAAAAATTCAAAAACTATGATTTTAGTATCATTTTAGTATCAACAAAGCAAAAAAAAGAGGTCAGTTCCCTATATTTCAAGGGTTCTGGCCTCTTAATTATTATTTCATTACAATATTAATGATCTTCTTCGGTACATAGATCTCTTTGATGATATTTCCGGTCAGTTTGTCTGCAATTGCTTCTTTTCCTGCTGTAATCGCTTCTTCTTTGCTGCTTTCTGCTGCAATAGAGATAACTGCTCTTGTCTTACCATTGATCTGTACAGGTACCTGGATTTCATCATCTTTCATGGCTTCTTCATCGTATGTTGGCCATCCGGCTTTGAATACACTGCCTTCATGACCTAACTGCTCCCAAACTTCTTCTGCGATATGAGGTGCAAATGGTGAAAGCAGTACTGCCATTGTAGATAATGTCTCTGTATCGATTCCGCCTGCTTTTTTCGCAATCTCGATCAGTTTGTTATTATGCTCCATAAATCCGGAAATCGCTGTATTCAGGCTGAAGCTTTCCAGACGGGTTGTGATATCTTTTGCAAGCTTATGACGTTCTTTGATCATCTCTTTGGTAGCTTCGATGTTTGCATCTTTGCTGTCCATAACCAGATTCCAGAATCTCTTCAGGAAACGGTTTACTCCGTCAATACCACGGTCATCCCACTCAGCATCTAACTCCGGTGGTCCTACAAAAAGTTCATACATTCTCAGGGAATCGCATCCGTAATCTCTTACAAGATCGTCAGGAGATACAACATTTCCCTTGGATTTACTCATCTTGATACCGTTCTTACCTGTAATCATTCCCTGGTTGAACAATTTGTGGAATGGCTCATCAAAGTCAATCACTCCAATATCACAAAGGAATTTGGTATAGAAACGGGAGTATAAAAGATGCAGTACCGCATGTTCCACACCACCGATATACATATCTACCGGAAGCATTGCGTCTGCTTTCTCTCTGGATACTAATTCCTTATCGTTATGGTTATCTACATATCTCAAGAAATACCATGAAGATCCGGCCCACTGTGGCATTGTATTTGTCTCTCTCTTCGCATCAGCGCCACACTGCGGGCATTTACAATTTACCCACTCGTCAATTGCAGCAAGCGGAGATTCTCCTGTTCCTGTCGGCTCGTAGGACTCTACATCCGGCAGACGTAACGGTAGTTCTTCTTCCGGTACCGGAACATTACCACATTTTGGACAGTGTACGATCGGGATTGGTTCTCCCCAGTATCTTTGACGTGAGAATACCCAGTCACGCAGTTTGTAATTAACAGTAGCTCGACCAATTCCACGTTCTTCGATAATGTGTGGTGCTTCTTTTTTCAGTACAGAAGATTCCATACCATTCCACTCACCGGAATTAATCATTGTTCCGGAAGCTTCTGTGTATGCTTCTGTCATATTTTCAATTTCTTTTCCGTCTTTTGCGATAACCTGGATGATCGGGATGCCGAATTTTGTTGCAAATTCAAAGTCACGGTCATCGTGAGCCGGTACACACATGATTGCTCCTGTACCATAATCTGCAAGTACATAATCAGATAACCAGATTGGTGTCTTCTCGCCATTTAACGGGTTGATTGCATAACTTCCTGTAAATACACCTGTCTTTTCCTTATCCTGCATACGGTCTACATTAGACTTCATGGATGCATCGTAAATGTACTTCTCAACTTCTTCTCTTGTCTCATCTGTAGCCAGACTCTTTGCAAGTTCATGCTCCGGAGCCAGTACCATAAAGGTTGCTCCATATAATGTATCTGGTCTGGTTGTATATACTGTGATCTTTTCTTCTCTTCCTTCTACCGGGAAGTCAACTTCTGCACCATAAGATTTACCAATCCAGTCGGTCTGCATCTTCTTAACTTTCTCAGGCCAGTCTAATTTGTCCAGATCATTTAAAAGTCGGTCTGCATATGCTGTGATTTTTAACATCCACTGCCGCAGATTCTTCTTGGTAACTTCTGCTCCGCAGCGTTCACATTTACCATTTACAACTTCTTCGTTTGCAAGACCTGTCTTGCAGGACGGGCACCAGTTGATTGGGAACTCTTTCTCATATGCAAGGCCCTCTTTGAACATCTTCACGAAAATCCACTGTGTCCACTTATAGAAATTCGGATCTGTTGTATTTACTTCACGATCCCAGTCATATAAAGCTGCGATCTCGTTGATCTGTCTCTTGATATTTTTAATATTTGCTTCTGTGGAAATAGACGGATGTACACCCATCTTAATTGCATAGTTCTCAGCCGGAAGTCCGAATGCATCCCATCCCATCGGATGAATGATGTAATAGCCCTGCTGCAATTTATAACGGCTCCATACATCAGAGATTACATAACCTCTCCAGTGTCCTACATGAAGTCCATTTCCTGATGGATATGGGAACATATCCAGACAATAATATTTCTCTCTTTTGCTTCCGTCATCGTTCGTTGTCACATTGACCGGGTTCTTTTCCCAGTTTTCGCGCCATTTTTTCTCGATTGCCTTATGATTATAAGGGATCTTTGACATCTTTCCATTCCTCCTGTTTTCTAAATAACTTTTTATGTTTGATTTCCACCTTCAGAGCCTGCCGGAGGCTTTTTGTATAATAGAAACTGAAATTCTTATTATATAAAAATATAAGCCTCCTCATCTCTAAGAGACGAAAAGGCTTGATTTCCGTGGTACCACTCTTCTTCACCCGGATATACCGGATGCACTCATTCACTTCTGTAACGGGAAGACCCGCTATTATCTACTCCTGTTCAATAATAGAACTCCGAGGCGAGTTGGGAGATTACGCTTGCTGTCTCACACCAACCGACAGCTCTCTGAAAAACGATGATCTCTTAATATTCCTCTTCAACGTTTCTGCGTTATTCCCATCTATTATATGAAGAATGTTAAAATAAGTCAACCCCTATCTTAAGATTGCACCACTCCAAAACGATATTTTTTATTCTACATCTTTCAGCGCATCCAGATCTTCTTCTCCGGTACGGACTTTAATGACTTTCTGTACGTTGTAAACAAAGATCTTGCCATCTCCGACACGTCCTGTATATAATGTTTTCTTTACGGTTTCTACTACTTTTTCAACCGGAATACTTCCTATTATTACTTCAACTTTTACCTTCGGAAGCACTGTTACATCCATTTCTACACCACGATATTTTTCTCCGGCGCCTTTCTGGATACCGCATCCCATAACCTGTGTTACAGTCATTCCGGTTACGCCAAGTGTATTTAATGCATTTTTCAGTTTTTCATAACGGGAAAGTTTTGCAATAATTACAACTTTATGAATACCTGTCTCTGCATCTACAGGCGTAGTTACCTTCACTGCCGCTGCACGCTGTACTTCTGATGCCGCATCATAATCGCTCTCACCAAGTTCTGTATTTTCATTTACATTCATACCTGCGCCTGTAACATCCATTAAACTGAATCCTGCATAAGCAGAAGAAAGTCCATGTTCCGTTGCATCCAGACCGATAATTTCCTCTTCTTCCGAAACCCGAAGTCCCAATGTTCTATCGACCACTTTAAACACGATCGTCATTGTAACTGCTGTCATTATCTCTTTTGTCATAATCGTCCTCCTTCTCTCATTACCTGTCTGAAAAATCATGAAATAAAGAAAGGCATGGATTTCTGTCGCCGACATACAAAAAAACACACCTTTGTGTTCTTTATCCCTGTAATGATTATCAGAAAGCAAAGGCGCTTCGAGAATAATCTCGAAGCGCCTTTGCTTTCATGCGGTTTAGTTTAGTGTACGTTTTTTCAGTTGTCAAGTCGTATGTACAATTTTCAGAATTTTATATAAAAATCTAAAAAATAGTTGTTCCTTTTCGTCATTTCGTGTATAATAAGCTCAAGTACTCATACTGATATTATTCAGTAAATCTGATACATAAAGGAGAGTTTGCCATGGTAAATTTATTAACAGGCCCAAAAGGCAGCGGAAAAACACAAACAATGATTGAGCAGGCTAATGCGCAGGCTAAGAGATGCAACGGAAATGTTGTTTTTATCAAAAAAACACATCGCGACACAGCAAGTGTAGCATTTGATATCCGTACAATCTGTATGGATGATTTTCCAACAATTACTAACACAGATGAATATATCGGATTCTTATATGGTATGTACAGTTCTAACCATGATATCGAGTGTATCTTTATCGATGGTATTTTAAAACATGCTGACATTTCTCTGGAAAATATTCCGGAATTTATCGAACGACTGAAAAAACTCTCTAGCGAATGCAACATTGACTTTTATGTAAGCATCAGTGCTGCCAAAGACGATTTATCCGCAGTTAATACTGACGGTTGCACATTTTTAAATTAATGATCTGATCAGGACAACAGCAGGCGGCTTTTTGTATTCAGAAGCTGCCTGTTTTTATATGATAGGAAATTGCATTCCCCATCATGTAAAAAACCTCCGGCAGGATGCGCATTATAACGCTTATTTAAAAGAATGAAAAAGAGGAACAAACAATGGACAAGAACGAAAGACAAAGACTGAGGCGCCGCCGACGGAAGCTTAGAAGAATCTATCTTCACGTCAGACGCGCTGTTGTAATTCTGATTCTGCTTCTGATCTGCTTTGGAATCTTTTCCGGAATCAAAGCAATTGTACATGCAATTACCGGCTCCAGTCCGAAGACGGAACAGACAGCTCAGAAAAAGAAGGCACCTTCAATTGACACTTCCGGTGTAACCGTGAATGAATTTACGATCAAAGGAAAGAGTAATCCTTCCACAACTTCCCTGACTATAAGTTCCATGGGAGATTGTACACTTGGTACAGATGAACATTTTGATTCTTCGACCAGCCTGCCGGCTTACTATAATCAATACGGCGCTGATTATTTCTTCAAAAATGTAAAATCCATTCTGGAAAAGGATGATCTTTCTATTGTGAATTTTGAAGGAACACTGACTACAGAGACAACGAGAGAAAATAAAAGTTACGCCTTCAAGGCGCCACCGGAATATGCACAGATTCTGTCAAACAATTCGGTAGAAGCTGCCAATACAGCGAACAATCACAGCTCTGATTACGGCGAACAGAGTTATACCGATACAATCAAAAACCTGACCGATGCCGGTATCGCTCCATTCGGATACGATACCGTTGATATCATTAAAATCGGCAAGATCAAAGTCGGACTTACCGGTATTTATGAACTGAATGATCATCTGGATCGCGAAGAACAGGTAAAACAGAATATCCAGGCTTTAAAAGAACACGGCGCAAATCTGATCATTGCAAATTTCCACTGGGGAACGGAAAAAGAAACCAGTCCGGACACGAACCAGCAGACACTTGCACACCTGGCAGTAGATCAGGGTGCTGACCTCGTTATCGGACATCACCCACATGTTTTGCAGGGTATTGAATACTACAAAGGCAAATCCATTGTCTACAGTCTTGGAAACTTTTGTTTTGGCGGAAACTCCAACCCAGCTGATAAGAATACGATGATCTATCAGCAGACATTCTCTTTCAAAAAGGGAAAAGTTCAGAAAAATGCGAAAGAAAATATCATTCCTTGCTCAATCTCTTCCACATCAGTACGCAACGATTATTGCCCGACACCACTAGAAGGAGATCAGAATCAGGCACTTCTGGATCTGATTAAAAACTATAACGAAGCGATTGCAAACGGAGAATTTAAAACACCTGCAAGCGACAGTTCCGATTCTACTTCCGGAACGACAGATACCACATCTGACACTTCATCAGATGCCGGCTCAGACAGTTCCACGGATAGTTCGCCGGACAGCGCATCGGATTCTTCCGGCAGCGGCACAACAGACTCGACAGGTACAACGGATTCCTCTACTGATACTGTAGATGGATTGTAGAATCCTAAATTTTTATAAGAACACTTACCGATGTCCCAAGTATTGAAGACTGTCTTCATTTGGACTGTAATGGCACAAAAGAACCGGCACACACGCGCCGGTTCTTTTTCTACCACTTTTTGTGTTAATCTCTAAGTCAGTTTTAATCTTCTTTTATTTATCATCTGCCTGAGCATCTGTCTGGGAAGGCTCTTCTGTTTTCACAGTCTTCTCTGCTTTTTTTGTGCTCTGTACTGCCTGCTTCTCTGTGACAGTTACAGTGTAAGATGTATTTCTTCCTGAGAAATCTGTTGCAATCATCTTAATATTCACTGTACCTACGCCAACAGCTGTTACATTTCCATCTGCATCTACAGTTGCAACATTGGTATTGTTAGATTTGAAACGTACAGTTGGAAGTGTTCCACTTGCAGGGAAGATATGAATATCACTATTCTTATAAGTATCTCCTACCTGAAGTTTTACATCCATATTTGTATACTCAAAGCTGCTGCATGTTCTTGCCTGTTCCGGTGTCAGCATCTGGATCGCATTGTGCTCCAGATCTCTGGTCCACTGCCACCAACCTCCATCATACAGACTTACTTTCCAGCCTTTTTCATATGCCATCAGAAGAGGCATTGTTGCTCTCCATCCTGTTCCACAGAAGAAGCACACCTCATTTGTCGGATATACATAGCTATCTGCCATAAAACCTTTGAATCTCTCATAAGAAATCAAAGTTCCGTCCGCATTCATATATTCTTCCATTGTGTTCGCATCATTCCCTGCACGTCCGAATACTGCTCCGGCAATCTCACCTTTTTCCTGAAGCATCGGATAGTTTCCATCCGATAATCCCTTGAACTCATCCAGGCTTCGGATACTTACAAGACGGAAATTCTTATCATTTGCAAGTTTATCTTTCAGTTCTTCTTTGGAAACAATATATTCCGGATGTGCCGGAACTGTTGTTCCGAAATCATAATTTGCATCTGTTACAGGTGTATTAACTTTTGTCTCTACTTCATATCCTGCATTTTTCCAGTTTGTAAGCGAACCATTTAACACTTTTACATTTTCAACTCCACAATACAGGAAACAAAATGCTACACGCTCTGTTGCCGGATGTGCACCATATAAGATTACCATGGTATCTTTTGTAATATTATATTTTTTCAATAATGCAGCCAGTTCTGCAGGCTCATGCAGATTTCCAAGATTCTCATCTGTATAGTCAATTGTATTATTTGCATATGCCGCATAAGTACTTGACTCTACCTGACGCACAGAGCAGTGATAAGCTCCTGGAATATGTCCTTCATTATATGGCGCAGCCTCTGTAGATGTATCAAGAATCACATAATTCTTGGATTCTTCCTGTTTTCCATCCATAACGCTCTTAATGTATGCAGGTGATACAAATACATCTGTTTTCTTTGCGCTTGGAACTTCTTCCGGTTTTGTCTCTGCTTTCTTTACTGTTACAGTTGTTTTTGCTGTCAGATATTTACCCTTGCTGTTTTTCTGAGTCAGCTTTGTTGTAATTACCGTTTTACCAGCACTTTTTGCTGTTACCGTTCCTGTGGAAGATACAGTTGCAACTTTTGTATTGCTGCTACTGAATTTTACAGGTGCATATACTCCCGCCGGACTTACTGTTGCCTTAACAATTGCTTTCTTTCCATTTGTAAGACTGAGAGCTGCCGGAATGGATACCTTACTTGGTTTCAGATCTTTTACTTTCAGTTTTACAGAAGCTTTTACTTTCTTGTTTACTTTGGATGTTGCTGTGATCGTTACACTTCCGGTTTTCTTTCCTTTTACTGTACCTTTGCTGGATACAGAAGCAATTTTCGTATTACTTGACTTGTATGTAACGCTTCTGCTTGCATTCTTCGGGCTGACACTTTTTACAGAAATCTTTGTTGTCCCCTTCACATCAATAACTTTGCTGGAAACCGACGATGTTACGGTCAATTTTTTCGGTTTCACAGTTGCTGCCTGTGCATCCACAGATGCAACTCCTGCGGATGTTACCGTTACTGCCACAGCAGCCATAACGGCAAGTGCTTTCTGGATTCTTCCTCTCATAATCCTTCCTCCTTTTTTCGTACAAGTGGTATTCTTTCATTATAGTGGTTTGTTGATTTTTTAACCAATCGGTATTATTGATAATCAACTCTATATATTCGTGTTTCCTATAATTGTTTTTCCATATAATTCTTCAATCCAAATCCATTCTCTGATTTTACTTCGAAATCGTCTTGTAAAAATACCCCCTTACTGGTTCGTCCAGTAAAGAGGGTACATATCATTTTCAACGGCTCTTCCTTCTTTGTTATTTTATTAAACTATTTTTACTGCAAAATCTGCCACTGACAGCCTCCACTAAATGTTATAGGTTTAAAAGAAACTCTCGTACAGCATCACCATACATGGCATTGTGATAATACAGAATATCACTGACATCACATTGATGACACTTGCGTATTTGACATCCTGGTCGTAAATCTGTGCAAGCTGCGTTACCATTGCTGCAACTGGTGCGGCTGTTGCGAGAAATACGATCATAAGAATATATTCTGCATCCGGGTGTATTTCCATACTGCCAAGAACTCCAAATGCGACTGCACCGATCACCGGATAAAAGATTAACCGGATAAAACAGATCAGATACGGCCGCTTCTGACGGAACACCCACTTTAAATCAACATTTCCAATCACCATTCCGATTACCAGCATACTTGCCGAACTGATCATATCTCCGAAACTGCTTACACATGTTCCGATCACTTGTGGAAGCCGAATCCTGGATATGAACATAAGCATTCCAAGAAACATAGCAATCATATTCGGATTCAGGAATATCTCTTTATAATTCTTTTCGTCTTTTTTGCTGATGATTCCGACTGCATGCGTCCAGAGTAGTACAGTCTGTACCAGATTATAAGCGGTTGTATAAAATACCCACTCTTTTCCAAGAACATTCCCTACCAACGGGATGAGCAGATACCCTGAATTTGAATAAATGACAGATGCCTTCTCAATCCGGTTAAAATGCAGTGGTTTTTCCATTAGCTTCGTCCCACCAATCATAACAATATGAACACAAATTGCTGCCACAACAGCAATCAATAATCCTTGTAATTTATCATCGGTTAACTCAATCTGAAACGCATCAATAATTACGCAGGGAGAACAGATGTAAACTACCATATTGGAAATGATCTTGCTGTCTGTCTCCTTGAATAATCCAATCTTGACAATGATATATCCAACAATCATTGTCAGAAACATGGATAAAATTTGTTCTGCCAGTAAGATGCTTAGTTCCATTCTGTTCTCCCTTTTTATCTATTTGTTTATATTCTCTGTATCCTTATCCTGTGTATTGCTTTCTTTGTCAGTCTCCGTTTTAAGAGACATTACTGTATTCGCCTTATCGCCTTCTTTGTACTCCAGTGAAATCGTCTGTCCGACTTCGCATTTTACGATATCGATAAAATCTACAACCGATGTATCAAAAATGTCATCGGATCCTTCCAACATAACATAGTAATGTGATGTTCCATCTATGACTGCCTGTGCAATCTTCGTGATCTTACCGGTAATCTTCTTCACATCCCGTGTGTCTTTTTCTGCTTTTTTGATACCATTCTCACCAAGCAGATTCCGGTAATTCTCTTCACACTGACTGACACTATCACCAATCGCTACAATCTGGTATTTATGGACATTTACCATAGCATACTTTTTCACCAGGCCGGCATCATCCTTTAATGCAATAAAGTAAGTCGGTTCCTTGGAAATGTTAAGCAGCAGCGGAAAGGTTGCCTCGTACTTTAAGTTCTGCACCTGACCTTCCGCTGAAGACATCGCTGACGCTTCGGTTGCGCCTTCTACCGTATAGTACTTCGTCTCCATCGTCCGCTGGTTGGCTAATACAAAGCCGACATTAGACTGGTCGCCATTGACAGATGTCACACCTGTATACATCCAGACATCATCATCCAGTGCAAGATAATTATATCCATCCGTTGTCTCCAGACAGTCCTTCTGACTCAGCACACTGTTCAAAAATCCATGTTTCAATGTGCCATAATAGTCAAAGAGCTGTACAAGAATATCTGCCGAATACGCACGGTCTACCCATGACGGTACATCCTTGATGTCATATGTCTTCGTTTCACCAGTTACTGCGTTACAGAGTACGACTTTTCCGACTGTTTCACCACCGAACAGACCGATGTTATATTTCTTCACCGGTGCAATCCAATATGGTACTCCGGCTTCATCAATCTCAAAACTTAACTCTCCGTATATATAAGTCGGATGTGCAAATCTTAAGTGACGGTAAATATTACGGTTCAGATGTTCACTGGTCGTATACTTGATTCCTTCTTTTAATTTCACAAGTTCTGTTGTCTGTGTAGCCATATTGATCCGGATATATGCCGGAATTCCTTCTCTGCGGTTTGTAAACCACTTGATCAGATTCGCATATTTCAGTGGCGTTACACGGACCGGATTATTCTTGTAATTGATCTGGCTGTAAATATCATCTGCCTCAAACTGAGATACCATATCTACCATACTTCCCATCTTACGATCTCCGAGAAGTGCTGCAGTATCTTTATCCAGAAGCGGAATTCTGTCATAAGACAATTCTTTTACATCTTTACTGAACTCTCCAGTCTTCACTTTCATCAATTTCTGATATTTTTTCGCATTGATGATCGGGGATGACAGTACAGAACCTGCCAGATACACAATTCCAAACACAACCAACAGTCCGATCATGGAACGTAAAATCTTATTCGTCCCAAGTTCCACACGTGTTACACGCTTTCTGACCGCATAGTAAATGATCAGGACAACAAACAGTGTCATCACAAAAAACCATGTCTGCGCCGAATGAATATTGACTGCCGGAATTGACACATAATAATAAATCGCCGCAATCGCCAGCAAAATAACAACAATCGCAAATTTACTTCTCTTTTTCATAACACCCTCCCATTCTAAAATTTCTTTCTCCAAGATATTGATGTAAAGAGCATCAGGAATGGAAAGATTTCCAGACGTCCAATCAACATATCCATACAAAATACCAGTTTTGAAAATGGAGAAAACTGTGCAAAGTTTCCTGCCGGACCAGATACACCAAGTCCCGGGCCGATATTATTCAAAGTTCCCATTACAGATCCGAAGTTTGTGGCAAAATCAAAATCATCTATAGAAACCAATAATACGGATAACCCGGCAATTCCCGCATATGCAACCAGATATACGAATACATTCTGTACAATGTCCGGATTCATCTTCTTGCCATTTATACGGATCAGGTTGACAGATTTCGGATGGACCATCTGTTTCAGTTCTTTCTTAATACTCTTAACAACAATCAAGAATCTTGAAACTTTGATACCACCGCCTGTGGATGAAGCACACGCACCAATGATCATTAGTATGATGATGATCGTCTGTGACATCGTCGGCCATTTCATATAATCGGCCGTCGAGAATCCGGTTGTCGTAATAATGGATGCGACCTGAAATGCCGCATACCGGAATGCCTTTAACGGATTGCCATATATCGATGTAATATTCCATGTGATCAAGGCAATCGCTGTTGCTATGATCGCCAGATACGTCCGCAGTTCTTCATTTTTCCATACCGGTTTGAACTGTCTTAACAACAACAGATAAAACAGGTTAAAATTGATACCGAACAGGATCATAAATACCGTGATCACACCGTCAATATATGCACTGTCAAGCTGTCCGATACTATTAGCATAGTTCGAAAATCCTCCGGTTCCTGCAGTACTGAATGCATGGATAATACTGTCAAATGGGGACATACCACCAAAAAGCAGCAATACAATTTCTACTGCTGTCAGTGCAAAATACATTCCATATAAAATTCTCGCTGTTGCCATCGCTTTCGGCACAAGCTTATCTTTCTCTGGTCCCGGTACTTCCGCACGCATCAGATACATCGTATTCTTCTTATCTAGAGAAGTCAGAACCAGTACAAATACAAGCACGCCCATACCACCGATCCAGTGTGTGAAGCATCTCCAGAAATGCATACAGTGTGACAGCGATTCAATATCATTTAAAATTGTAGAACCTGTTGTCGTAAATCCGGATACTGTCTCAAAAAATGCATCCAGATAATTCGGGATATATCCTCCCAGCGTAAACGGAATTGCTCCAAACATCGACCATAAAATCCATGCACTGGCAACGATGATCATACCTTCTTTTGCATAAATCTTCGTTTTATTCGGCTTTCTGATTCCGAATATAATATAAATCAATGCCAATATTGTTGCCGGAAATAAAAAGCAGGCTCCGCTTTTTTCTCCATATAAAAGTCCGACAAAAGCAGGAAGGAGCAAAAGCACACCTTCTACTCCCATCATTTTTGCCAGAATATATAAAATCATTCTTCTATTCATATTTCCACCGGCTCCTATAAAAGTATCTCATTCAGATTGCGGATCACATGATTCTTCGTAACGACAATAACGCTGTCACCAACTTTCATCGTTGTATCACCATTCGGGATGATAACCTGGCGATGTCTGCCGATACATGCAATCAGTGTATTTTTCTTTGTTCTTAGCTCTTTCAGTGGGACGGATGTATATTCACATTCCTTTCGAATGATAAATTCCTGCGCTTCTACTTTTCCGTTCACAAGACGATACATCGTCTCTACATTGGCATTACTGTAAGAATTCTTACGGGCACGAACATATCGCATGATCGCATCCGCCGTTGCACTCTTCGCCGAAATAATACTGTCAATGCCGAGTCCTTCCACCATCTGTGCCCTGGAATCTTCATTTACTTTTGCAATAATCTTATTCACGCCCTGCGTCTTTGCGAATAGAGATAAAATAATATTCTCTTCATCAAGACCAGTCAGTGAAACCATCGCATCTGCTTCGGCAATTCCTTCTTCCAGCAGCAGATCATGATCTGTTGCATCACCATGAATGATCGTTGCCTTTGGAAGTAATTCACAGAGATTCTCACATTTTTTTTCTTTGATCTCAATGATCTTCACCTGCATTCCTGCCTGCAGAAGCTGATTTGCAAGATAGAAGCATAAATGCCCTCCTCCGCAGATCAGAACATTCTTCACACGAGTACGCTTTCTTCCTAATGATTTGAAAAATGATTTCAGATCCTGATGTGCGGCCGCGATATGTAACTTGTCTCCTTCTCTTAAGACAAAATCACCATCCGGAATGTAAACTTCTCCTTTGCGCTTTACTGCACATACCAGTACTTTGATCTGGAATTTCCGGTACAGCTCTGAAAGTGCGATATCCACCAGTGGACTGTTCTCACGTACCGGATATTCAACAAGTTCTACTTTTCCCTTCATAAAAGTCTCAACTTTACTCGTCTCCGGGAACAAAAGCACACGGGCAATCTCATTCGCCGCAGTCAGCTCCGGATTAACCGCCATACTCAGATGCAGGTCTTCCTTCAGAAGATCCATCTGTCTGTAGTAAATTGGGTTGCGTACTCTGGCTATCGTGTGTTTTGCTCCTAGCCTTTTTGCCAGAAGACAACTTAGCATATTCATCTCGTCCGTTGATGCGCATGCAATTACCAGATCTGCATGTGGTACGTCCGCCTGTTTCTGAACCTCTGCATCTGCACCGTTACCGGTAATGCAGAAAATATCAAGCTGGTTCAACGCGGCTTTTAACTTGCCTTCGTTCTGGTCAATCAGCACAATATCGTAATCTTCTTCCGATAATTGGACTGCCAGCTTATGGCCAACCTTTCCATCACCAATGATTACTATTTTCATTTTTCTTTCCTCACATATATTCCTTTGACAAAATTTCTTTCCTAATATAAATAGCAACCACGATTATAGCACTTTTAATATAAGAAAAAAAGCCCTTCCCAGAGCTTTTTTTCTTATTTCATAATCAAATTTTTATCAAAGATTTATTCTTCTGCTGTTCTCTTTGCAATCTCTGCTTCCTGAATGTCTGAAGGAGCCTGCTCATAACGTGCAAATTCATAAGAATAATTGCCACGTCCACCGGTCATGGAACGAAGTGTTGTGCAGTATCCAAACATACCTGTCATCGGAACATCAGCGATAATCTCCTGATATCCGCCGCTTAATGGATTCATACCAAGCACACGACCTCTTCTCTTATTCAGATCACCCATAATATCTCCGGTATAATCATCCGGAACTGTAACTTTCACAGAAGCGATTGGCTCTAAAAGAACCGGCCCGGCTTCCATGAAGCCTTTCTTAAATGCCTGGATCGTTGCTGTCTTGAATGCCATCTCAGAAGAATCTACCGGATGGTAAGATCCATCATACAGAACTGCTTTCACACCTACAACCGGATATCCTGCCAGAGGCCCTTTAAGTACAGATTCCTGAAGACCTTTTTCAACTGCCGGGAAGTAGTTCTTCGGAACAGCTCCGCCCACAACTTCTTCTTCGAATACATAAGGTGTCTCCTGATCTCCGGATGGTTCGAATCTCATCTTGACATGTCCATACTGTCCATGTCCGCCGGACTGTTTCTTATACTTCGTATCTACGTCTGATTTCTTCTTAATTGTCTCACGGAATGCCACTTTCGGTGTCTCCAGTGTGATCTCACATTTGTATCTTGCAGCAAGTTTGCTTGCCGTCACTTCCAGATGCTGGTCACCCATACCATAGATCAGTGTCTGACGGTTCTCACTGTCGTTAACACTCTTAAGTGTCACATCTTCTGCCATCATCTTCTGCAGCGCCTGGGATACTTTATCCTCATCGCCTTTGTTCTTAACAACATATTTCATATATGTATATGGTTTGGAATATTCTGTTTTTCCAAACATCAGCGGCGTTGTCTTTGCTGAAAGTGTATCACCGGTCTTTGTATTGGCAAGTTTGGCGATCGCACCGATATCACCCGCAAATAATTCGCTGACTTCTACCGGTTTGTTGCCTGACATTGTATAAATCTTGCCAAGTTTGGCTTCTGCTTCGGACTCTGCATTGTAGAGCACATCGTCCCCCTTTAATACACCGGAGCATACTTTTACGAAAGAATATTTTCCGATAAACGGATCTACCATAGTTTTGAAGACATATGCGGATTTTGCTTTTGCGAAATCATAATCTGCTTCATAGATCTCGTTCGTCTTACGGTTAATGCCGGCGCATTTTCTGCTGTCCGGGCTTGGGAAGAATCTTACAATATCTGAAAGGAGGTTTGCAACTCCCTGTGCCTGGATATTCGATCCCATAGCAACCGGAACGATATCTCCGTCCATAACTTCTGTTCTCATTGCAGAACGAATCTCCTCTACAGAAAACTCTTCTCCTGCAAAATAACGCTCCATAAACTCATCACTTGTCTCCGCAACTGCTTCTAACAATTTCTCACGGTAGATCTCCAGGTTTGGTTTACAGTAATCCGGGATCTCGCACTCTTCTCTCTCTCCGATACCAGTATAACGTCTTCCTGCATTCTTAATAATATTAACGTACCCAACTAACTTCTCATTCTCACGGATTGGTTGGAAATGCGGTGCAATCACTTTACCATACTTATCTGTCAGATCCTGTACTACCTGACGGAAACTTGCATCATCCACGTCCATCTCTGTAACATATACCATACGAGGCAGATTATATTTGTCACATAATTCCCATGCTTTCTCTGTTCCAACCTCAACACCTGCTTTTCCAGAAACAACGATAACTGCTGCATCTGCTGCACTGACTGCTTCTTCTACTTCTCCGACAAAGTCAAAATATCCCGGTGTATCGAGAACATTGATCTTCGCTTTCTCCCATTCGATCGGTACCAGTGATGTGCTGATTGAGAACTGTCTCTTCTGTTCCTCTTTATCAAAATCACTGATCATATTACCGTCTGCAACTTTTCCCATACGAGTAGTTGCCCCTGATACATAGGCCATGGCTTCCACAAGACTTGTCTTACCGCTTCCTCCATGTCCTAATAGAACAACATTTCTAATCTCATCCGTCCTGTATACTTTCATATTAAGCTGCCTCCTTACTATAGTAAATTATCATGGGTATATTGTACTAAATTTTCTGACTAATTACAACTCTTTTATACATTTTTTACAATTTTCTTTCTTTACTTTTTCACTTTAAAGCATCATAGCATTGACAAACACAAAAAAAGAAAATATAATAAATTTCAGAAGTTTCAAAGCCTGTTTTTTCAATCCAATAACAGGCTTTATCTATGGAAGGAGTTACTATGGACAAACAGAAAATCGGATTCATCGGTCTTGGTCTGATCGGTGGTTCTATTGCGAAAGCGATACGCCAGTATTTCCCGGATTACGAGATCATTGCATTCGACAAAAATAAAGAAGCGCTGGCACTCGCTACACAGGAATCTGTGATCGACGTTGCAGCGACTACGATTGATGATAATTTCTATTACTGTTCTTACATATTTTTATGTGCACCGGTTTCTTTTAACAGTGCATATCTGAAGCAGCTTACCTGCTATATGCATGAGGACTGTATTCTTACAGATGTTGGAAGTGTGAAAACAAACATCCACGAAGAGGCAGAAACTCTGGGGCTTGGTAAATATTTTATCGGAGGACATCCTATGGCAGGTTCCGAGAAGAGCGGTTACAGCAATTCCAAAGCAATGCTCATTGAAAATGCTTACTATGTGCTGACACCATCTGTAGAAGTTTCCGATGAAAAGGTAGCGCGCTATGAATCATTTGTCACTGCACTGAAAGCACTGCCGGTAATTCTGGACTATAAAAAACACGACTACGTAACCGGTACGATCAGTCACCTGCCGCACATTATTGCAGCAAGTCTTGTCAACTTTGTAAAAGATACCGATACGAAAGACGAGCTGATGAAGCATCTTGCCGCCGGAGGATTCAAAGATATCACAAGAATCGCCTCTTCCTCTCCGACAATGTGGCAGAATATCTGCACACAGAACAAGGAGAATATCAGCCAGATCCTTGGATCCTATATTAAAACACTTACAAAAGCAAAAGAACTGGTAGACGACGGAGACGAACAAGGTGTTTACAATCTTTTTGATTCTTCCCGTACTTACCGGAACTCGATCAGTGAAACATCGGCAGGTCCGATCAAGAAAAATTTTGCCGTTTACTGTGACATCATTGATGAAGCAGGTGGAATCGCAGCAATTGCAACTATCCTTGCTTCCAATAATCTCAGTATTAAAAATATCGGCATTGTACACAACAGAGAATTTGAAGAGGGGGTTCTGCGTATAGAGTTCTACGATGCGGCTTCACAGGAAAAAGCCGGCGCACTCTTGCAGAAATTCAGGTATATTGTTTATGAGCGTTAAAGAAATCTATCCAGTAAAAGGTTTAAGAGGCGAAGTTACGATTCCGGGCGACAAATCGATCTCCCATCGTTCCATCATGTTAGGAGCAATCTCTCTTGGCACAACAGAGATCACACATTTTCTGAAGGGAGCCGACTGTCTGTCAACCATCGACTGTTTCCGGAAGATGGGCATTGAAATAGAAGAAACACCACAGAGTATCCTTGTCCACGGCAAAGGACTTCACGGTCTGTCTGCACCTGCCGACATTCTGAACGTCGGAAACAGCGGTACAACAACCCGGTTGATGTCCGGTATTCTTGCCGGACAAAATTTTGCTTCTGTTATGTCCGGTGATGATTCTTTAAATTCCAGACCGATGGGAAGAATTATGACTCCGTTAAATCTGATGGGGGCAAATGTTACGAGTATAGTCGGAAATAACTGTGCTCCGCTTCGCATCACACCGGGGAAGATTCACGCAATCTCCTATACATCACCGGTTGCCTCTGCGCAGGTAAAATCCGCAGTTCTTCTTGCCGGGCTTTACGGTGACGGTACTACTTCGGTGACAGAACCGGCGCTTTCCCGAAACCACACAGAACTGATGTTACAAAGTTTCGGCGCCGAAGTCGCTTCTACTATGCACCCGGACGGAAGTGCAACTGCCAGCGTAGAACCATGTGAACAGCTTTACGGACAGAAGATCTGTGTGCCGGGTGACATTTCTTCCGCTGCATATTTTATCGCTGCAGGGCTTCTCGTTCCAGACAGTGAACTGCTTGTAAAGAATGTCGGCACGAATCTTACCCGCGCCGGATTTTTAGAAGTCTGCAAAGGCATGGGCGCTGATATCACACTGTTAAACCAGACTTACGAGGGCGGCGAAGGCCGTGCTGATGTGCTTGTCCGCACCAGCCATTTAAAAGGCACTACTATTGAAGGAAATCTGATTCCGACGCTGATCGATGAGATTCCGATTCTTGCAGTTATGGCATCACAGGCGGAAGGCCCAACCATCATCAAAGATGCTGCTGAATTGAAAGTAAAAGAAACGAACCGTATCGATACTGTTACAGAAGGTCTCCGTGCGATGGGCGCCACTATTACTCCGACGGAAGACGGCATGATCATTCCGGGTTCCAGCCCGCAAAGCGGTGGACAGCCATTAAAAGGCGCTAAGATTAACAGTTATCTTGATCACCGGATTGCCATGTCATTTGCAGTTGCTGGGTTAATCGCAGACGGTACAACACAGATCCTGGACAGCCAGTGCGTGGATGTGTCTTATCCTGACTTCTTCCAGTCGCTGGAAAACTGTATGGAAGAACAAAGAATGTGCCTTGGCACATTCTAGCGCCTGCGGCGGTCGCTTGCGACATCATCATTGTACGCCGCAGTGCGCATCCTGCCGGAGGCTTTTTATATAATAGGAAATACAATTTCCTATTATATAAAAAAGAATATGCCACCGGCAGCTTCTTATCCATTATATCTTGCAGCAAAATGCTATAAAAACACTATAAGCACAGCCATCATGACTGTGCTTTTTTTGATGCACATACATTGTTACAAAAGCGTCCAATCTCGCTTATGATTTGAATATTTATACAACCCTTTGTATGAATTTCATTGAATTTCACTTCAAAACAGACTATACTTATTTTTAATTATTACTATTTTTAACGAACTTGAGGTGAGATCATGCATAAAGAATTTTTAATGGGAAATGCAGCGATTGCACTTGGTGCTGTTGCTTCCGGTGTCAATGTTGTTGCCGGATATCCCGGAACTCCATCCACGGAAGTTCTTGAAACAATTGCCAAACACCGTCCGGATGATGTCTATGTCGAATGGTCGGTTAATGAAAAAGCAGCAATGGAGCTAGCCGCAGGCGCCTCCTACAGTGGCGCAAGAACACTCGTCACAATGAAACAGGTTGGTTTAAACGTTGCTTCCGATCCTCTGATGAGTCTGGAATACATCGGAGTTAAGGGCGGTATGGTAATTCTTGTCGCCGACGATCCAGGACCGATTTCCTCGCAGACAGAGCAGGATACCAGACATTTCGCAGCATTTTCCAAGCTACCTTGTTTTGATCCGTCTTCTGCACAGGAAGCATATGAGATGATTCAGGAAGCGTATGAATACTCTGAAAAATATAACACTCCTGTATTTTTGCGCCCGACTACCCGCGTCTGTCACGGCTATGCTTCTGTATCTGTCAAAGATCCGGAAGAATATACTGTACATACGCCGGAAGGCTTTGTCAAAGACTCAAAGCGTTGGGTTATTTTCCCACGGCTTTCTTACCAGAACCATCAGAAGATAGAAGCCAGAAATGTTGAATTAGCGGATATGTTTTCTTCCTATGAGAAAAATAAAATCTATCCTGCCTGTGACGCTTTTGCAGACAGCAGGAAAGGAATCGTATCCGGCGGTATCAGTTTTACTTATGCGATGGAAACACTGATTGAAACCGGTATGGTCCGCCATTTGAAGATTTCGACTCCGCATCCTTTTCCGGAAAAGCTGGCAGTCCAGTTCTTAGACGGACTCGACGAGGTACTCTGTCTGGAAGAATTAGATCCTGTCATTGAGCGGGAGCTTACTTATATTTGTGGAAAATATCACCTTCCGGTAAAAATTCTCGGAAAACTGACACACAATACTGCCAACGCCGGAGAAAATACAAGAGACAGCGTAGATACCTATATCCGCACATTTCTTGATCTTCCGTTAAAGGAACAGCCAAAACTTACAGATGTCCCTCCACTTCCGGTACGTCCGCCGGTTCTGTGTGCAGGATGTCCGCACCGTGCTTCTTTCTACGCAGTAAAAAAAGCAATGCAGGGTCGCAAGACTATTTTCTGTGGTGATATTGGCTGTTATACACTCGGCAATGCCAGTCCACTTGATATGGTAGATACCTGCCTCTGCATGGGTGCAGGTCTGAATATCGCACAGGGTGTGGAAAAAATTGAACCGGATACTGCCTGCTTTGCATTTGTCGGAGATTCTACGTTTTTCGCTTCTGCGATCACCGGAGTTGTCAATGCGGTCTATAATCAGGCGAATATGACACTTGTTGTTCTGGATAATTCAACCACTGCCATGACCGGACACCAGCCGCATCCCGGTACCGGCCGCACTGTTATGGGCGAAATCGTCCAGAAAATCAATATCGAACAGGTTCTTCGCGGTATCGGCGTGCAGGATGTAGAAACAGTAAATCCACTGGATCACGAGGCGGCTGTCTCCTGCGTAAAAGAGCTCGCAGATAAGCCGGGTGTAAAAGCGATCATTTTCAAATCGCCATGCATTGCTGTCACAAAACCGGGCACCCCGATGCATGTAGATATTTCCTCCTGCATCCATTGCAAGAAATGCATCCGGGAATTGGGATGTCCTGCAATCATTACAGAAGACGGAAATGTTTCCATTGATTCATCTATGTGCACCGGCTGTGGACTTTGCAGTCAGATCTGTCCAGTTCATGCGATCAAAGGAGGTAAACAGCATGATTAAAAATATTGTACTCTGCGGTGTTGGCGGACAGGGTACCGTCCTTGCATCCAAACTTCTTGCTGCCGCAGCTATGGAACAGAATATTCCGGTTATGAGTGCCGAAACGATCGGTATGGCGCAGCGTGGCGGAAGTGTATTCAGCCATGTGCGTATCGGTGAAGGGCTCTATTCCCCGATGATCGCCGTCGGAACTGCCGATCTGATCATTGGATTCGAACCGGGCGAAACGGTCCGTATGCTTCCATACTTAAAAGAAGGCGGTCATGTTGTTGTAAGCACTCGCGCGATCAAGCCGGTAACTGCAACACTTTCAGAAAGCAATTATGATTCCGAACCAATGCTTGAATATTTAAAACAAAACGTTCCGAATCTTACACTGATCGATGCTGACAAAGCCTGTGCGGAAATCGGTTCATCCAAAGTCCTGAACATGATTCTCCTCGGAACTGCACTTCGTACCGGTGTACTTGACTTCAACTTAGAAGACATCGAACATGTAATGCTCCGGACACTTCCGGAAAAATTCCACGCCATGAACCTTCAGGCATTAAATTATACAAAATAACCGGATATGAAACATTTCATTTACATAACAGAAAGGACAGACCTATGAAAATTACAGAAACACAAATTGCACAGGTAAACGGACAGATTCAGGCTCTTATCAAAGCCGAGAGTTTCTATGGAAAGAAACTGAACGAAGCCGGTGTTTCAAGCATTTCCAGTGCGGAAGATTTCCAGAAGCTTCCATTTTCCGAGAAAAGTGACTTAAGAAATGCCTATCCACTCGGACTTATGACTGCACCGGAGGAGAAGATCGTCCGCATCCACTCTTCTTCCGGAACAACCGGACTTCCGGTCATCATCCCGTATACAGCCAAAGACGTAGACGACTGGGCGATTATGTTCAAACGTTGCTACGAAATGACTGGCATGACAAATATGGATCGTATCCAGATTACCCCGGGATACGGACTGTGGACTGCCGGAATCGGTTTTCAAGCAGGCGCTGAGAAATTAGGTTCTATGGTCATTCCTATGGGACCTGGTAATACCGACAAACAATTACAGATGATGATGGACATGAAAACGACAGTCCTTGGTTCTACTTCTTCTTATGCATTGCTTCTCGCAGAAGAGATTAAACGTCGCGGTATCAAAGATAAGATTCATCTGAAGAAAGGTATCATCGGTTCTGAAAGATGGGGCGAAAAGATGCGGAAACGTATCTCCGAGGAGCTCGGCATCGAGTTGTATGATATTTACGGACTGACAGAAATCTACGGTCCGGGAATCGGTATCAGCTGCTCACATGACTGCGGTATGCATTACTGGGATGATTATATTTACATTGAAATCATTGATCCTGTAACAGGTGAAGTTCTTCCGGACGGCGAACTCGGTGAGATTGTAATCACTACTCTTGTAAAAGAGGGCGCACCGCTGATCCGTTATCGTACACATGATCTTTCCCGCATTATTCCGGGTGAATGCCCTTGTGGAAGCAAATTTCCGCGTCTGGATACGATCATGGGACGTACTGACGACATGATGAAGATCAAAGGTGTAAATGTATTCCCAAGCCAGATTGAAGAGATTCTGAAAGAATTCAAGGAAGTATCCAGCGAATATCAGATCCGCATCTCTCATCTGGACGGCAAAGACACGATGCGTATCTACGTCGAGACAAACGGAACCGTTGATTTCCTTGATCTTGCAGACCGCATTGCTACACGTGTAAAGAGCAAGATCGGATTTACTCCGCTTGTAAAAGTTGTGGAAATCGGTCTTCTTCCGAGAAGTGAGAAGAAAACGAAACGTGTAATTGACGAACGTTATGAATAAATAATATTTTATAGCACGAAAAGCCTGCTCTTTAACAGGCTATGAGAGCTCAAAAGAAGAGCAGAATTATTACAAAGTGAGGATTCACATAAGTAATGATTCTGCTCTTTTGCTTGGTTCATCATATATAAAAAAGCGGGTGATGGGAATCGAACCCACGTATCCAGCTTGGAAGGCTGGTGTTCTACCATTGAACTACACCCGCATTTATTTTTGTTGCTCTCTGCAACGAAAATTATGATATCATAGATTCTTATAAATTGCAACTATTTTTTCAATTTTTCAAATTATTTTTTCAATTGAGTTTTCAGCTTTCAACCAGATTTTTTCACTCCATTTTTTTATTAAAGCTACACTTCCTGTAATTACACTGGTTATTTTCCGTCTTGCTTTTCAGATTTAGCACATAGCCTTCCCCATTTTTCACCTGGAAATCATAGTACTGCCCCTGCGGTCTTGCATATTTCTCCATCACGTTCATGATCGTTCCACCATGTACGACAAATGCAATCTGTGAAGCATGCTCCTTTTCCGCGATTTTCAATGCGGTCTCGATTCCACGGATGCAGCGGTCGCGCACTTCTTTCCTGCTCTCTCCGCCCGGAAATGGCAATGTACCGCCGCTGTCAATCCAGGCCTGATATCTGACATCACCGGACAATTCTTTATATGTGTGGCCTTCAAATGCACCGAAATCGCTCTCTCTTAATTCTTCTATGCATTGATACTGCTGCCCCGGATAAATCGTTTCTGCGGTCTGCATACAGCGTTTCATGGGACTGGTAAACACCATCTCCACCTGCGGGTACTGGTATTTCTTCAAGTTTTCTCTTCCAGCCTCGCACAAAGGCTCATCTGTCCTTCCGATATAGCGCTCTTCCAGATTTCCTTTTGTCTTTCCATGTCGTATCAGATAGATTTTCATCCTTTGATCACCGTTCCTATCCCACAGATTACCCTGTGCACTTCTTTTGCTTCTGCCGCAATCTGCGTGCATACCCTACCATGCGTCTCTCTATATTCTCTGTAAAATGCATCTGTCGGAACGATTCCATATCCAATTTCATCTGTGATCAACACTATCTCTGAATTTTCACACTTTAACTTTTCCACTATTTTTAAAAGTTCCGGAAGCTTTTTCCCCTCACGCATCCGGTTTTCAATATAACTGTGGAAATGATCCATTCCCTGACATGCAAAGATTGTCTCTTCTGCGCATGATATTCCATCTACAAAATCTATACCAGGGTACATCTGTTTTGCATAATTTCGTTTTCCATGATAGGCTCCGCCTGTTATTAATATCATTTTTCTCTCCTGTTATTCTCCACCAAAACCTGCCACTAACAACCTTCTCCAAACGCTATTGCAACCCATAGGACTTCGCGTGCTTTTGCCGCTGGCATCATCTACACACTCGTCACAATTACCGCTGCCATTGCAATTCCAAGTTCACAGATCTGCAGAAAATACCCTGCCAGATCTCCGGTAACTCCGCCAAATTTTGCACATGCCATATGATGATAATACAGAAAAAGAAGTCCTGCAACAATCACGCAACAAAGCCCTGCTCCTCTTCCTGCCCATAACAATGCTACAATTTCCAGCACCAGATAGATGATCAATACACGAAAGGTTCTTCTCTTATCTGCACGCTCGGCAAATACTGCAACCAGACCGTTTTTCCTTGCCTGAGGAAACCGAAGTACGGATATGCCACTTAGTGTCCGGGATAGTATGAATCCCATCCCGATCAGCCGCATGCTCTCCTCTGTCACGCCGGAATATATGCCAAGACTCAAGATGAAATAAACGCAGCCGGACAGGATTGCAAATGCTCCTGCATGGGGATCTTTAAGAATTTCCAGACGCTTCTCTTCCGATTGCCAGGAGCTTAATGCATCCTGCGTATCCAGAAATCCATCCATGTGGATGCCACCACTGATCAAAACCGGTAACACCGTCAGTACTGCCGGAAAGAACAGGCTGCCAAATGAGATTTCTCTTTCTTTTAACAGATCTGCAAACAACACGACCAGATAGGAGATGCCGCCTGTCACAGCTCCCACCCAAGGGAAAAAACACATAGCATAGGACATATTTTCTTCCGTCCACTCGCTTTGTGGCATTGGTATTTTACTGTACATTGCAAATGCAATTTTAAAACTGTTCCATAATTTCTTCATCTATTTTATCTCCACCGGAATCCCATATACGACTTCCGTTACTTTCTCTGCAAGTCCGGCAAGGCTCTGGTTTACTTCCCCCAGTACTCGCTGGTAAATCTTCGTCTCTTCGCTGTATTCCATCTGATCTCCCTGAACTTCATTTGTAACGATGACAAGTAAATCCGTCTTTTCTATCACATGCCGGATTCCTTCCAGTATCTGTCTTTTTACTTTTTCAGGTTTATTCATGTTTCCTGCTTCGTCATACAGCTCATTTGCCGTCAGATTCGACATGCACTCTAACAGAATCCCCGTATTTACCGGAATGTCTGCTTTCACAAGATCCCGGTAACATTCAAATGTCCGGAATCCTTTTCCCGCGCGCAGTCTCCTGTGTCTTATAACTTTTGTTTCCCCTTCTTTTCCATATGGAATCATCGTCGCAATATAGAGTGGCGCAGACGGATTCGTATTTTCGCTATTTTCATCATACAGATTTTTCTCGCGTTGTTCAAGCAGCCAGTTCTCTGCATAGGCTGATTTTCCACTTCCGCTTCCTCCGGTAATTACATGCAACATGGCGTTCCTCCTATATTTGCTTCTGTTTTTTCCGGAGAATCCTTTGCCGGATTTTCTTTCGTATAATCCTTGTAGTCCTCAATCTGATTCTCTGCAAATGTGCTCATTTCCTGATACACGGATAATCCAAGTTCCAGAACCGGTAAATATGCGACTGCTCCGGTTCCTTCTCCTAAACACATACCGAGATTCATGCCGTGGACATCACTGGCTTTTTCCGCTGTCAGCTCTCGCAATACCATCCCGGCCCCCGGTTCTTTTGATACGTGTGAAATCAACAGATAGTCTTTTACAGCCGGACACAGGTGCACAGCAAGAAGCGCCGCCACATCCGAAATAAATCCATCCAGCATGACAGGAATATGCTCAATTGCACCACCAAGGCAGATGCCTGCCATTCCTGCAATGTCCAGCCCTCCCACTTTTGCAAGTACATCCACCGGGTCATCTGCCCGCGGATGATGTTTTTCAATTCCCGTACAGATTGCCTGTATCTTCTTTTGCAGACCGCTATCGTCAAGCCCGGCGCCACGACCTGTCAGTTCTTCCGGTTCTTTTCCAAGAAGCACAGATGCCACAGCACTGCTTGTCGTTGTATTGCCAATCCCCATCTCACCGATACAGAGGATCTGATAGCCTTCCTTTTTCTTATCCCGGGCAATCTGTATTCCGGTCAGGATGGCACGCACTGCTTCTCCTCTCGTCATTGCCGGTTCTTTTACGAAATTTGCTGTTCCATAGCGGATCTTAACATCTGGGACTTTTGTATCTGTAACCATGCCAATGTCAACCGGAAAGAGATCCACACCAGCCTGTCTGCACATGATCGCAGCGCTTGTATTGCCGGTCAGAAAATTTTCAGCAACAATGGCGGTCACTTCCTGTCCCGTCTGTGTGACACCTTCTTCAACTACACCATTATCCGCACACATCACAAGTAATGCTTTTTTGTCCAGATGTACATTCGGATCACCGGTCATCCCTGCAATCTGGATGATGTCTTTTTCCAGTTTTCCAAGGCTGTGCAACGGCTTTGCGATTGAATTCCAGCGCTTCAGTGCGGTTTCTGCCACACATGGATCCGCCGGATGGATTGCTATGAGCATTTTCTGCAATTCTTTCTCAAGATTATTTCCCTTTTCTGCTTTCATTTTTCTTTCTCCAATGTCTCTGTCACACGCGAAAATGGAGGTCCTGCCGTAAGACATCCCTCCATTTTCTTTTATTCCTCTTCTAAAAATCCTATCGCAATCAGAACTTCTCTTGCTTTCTCTTTGCTCTCTTTCGGTACATAGATCTCTTCCCCGCTCATGGAGTTGGTTCCGTAAATATTCAGAAGACCGGCATTTCCAAGTTCTTTTCTGAGTGCCGGAATCTGCTGATTCTCCAGCGCACCAACTGCCATCTCTGCCTGGATATGATCATACGCTGTATAGATCTTTACTAAATCATTTTCCATAATCAACGACTCCTTAACTGTCAGTTGCGTGGTAAGCTTCATCTGCGCTGTATACGTCGAATCCACTGCCTTTCAGAATATCGATCACGCGTCCCGGATCGTCACTCTTTAATACTGCTGCCGCATCCACACCATTTGCGAACGCATACATATATTCGATGTTGACTTCTCCTTCCACGATCTGGTGCATCGCTTTTGCAAGTGATCCTGTCTCGTGCGGTACACGAAGCGCCACAACATCTGTAAGCATTGCTGTGATTCCTGCTTCTTTTAAAGCTGCACGTCCTTTGTGCGGATCCGATGTGATCATACGAAGCATACCATAATCGGATGTATCTGCAAGACTCAGTGCAACGATATTGACATCATTTTCTGCAAGGACACGTAGCACTTCGTCCATACGTCCTTCGCGGTTTTCCAGAAATACTGATAACTGCTGGATTGTATTACTGATTCCCATATTGTCCCCTCCTTTTACATCTCTCTGTTGTCAATGACACGTTTTGCTTTTCCTTCACTTCTCTGGATGGTCTTTGGCTCAACCAGTTTAACTCTGACTGCAACGCCCAGTGCCTGTTTTAAGACTGCACCGACTTTTGCTTTTAGTTCGTCCAATTTACGAATCTCATCAGAGAAGTATTTCTCATCTACTTCTACCATAACTGTAAGAACGTCCAGATTATTCTCGCGGTCTACGATCAGAATATAGTGTGGAGCTACACCGCCACCAATGGACAGAAGCGCGGTCTCAACCTGTGTCGGAAATACGTTAACACCACGGATAACTTTCATGTCATCGGTACGTCCTTTGAACTTCTGGATTCTAGGAAGTGTTCTTCCACATGCACAAGTGCTGTGATCAATGCTTGTAAGGTCTTTTGTACGGTAACGGAGTAATGGCATACCTTCTTTTGCAAGTGTTGTAAATACAAGTTCTCCTGTCTCTCCGTCTGCACATGCAGAATTATCTGCCGGATTCAGTACTTCCGGATAGAAGTAATCTTCATAAACATGCATACCATTATGATGGATACATTCTAACGCAACACCTGGTCCTGTGATTTCACATAATCCATAAATATCAAAACAGTTGACATTCAGCAGTTCTTCGATCTTGTGACGCATCTCTTCTGTCCAAGGCTCAGCTCCGTTGATTCCGACCTTTAATTGTAAACGATCCACAACTCCTGCTTCTCTTGCTGCTTCTGCAAGATATAATGCATAAGACGGTGTACATGCAAATGCAGTTGCTCCGAAATCCTCCATACACATGAGCTGTCTCTTTGTATTACCTGCTGACATCGGGATCGCCATAGCGCCTAATTTTCTTGCTCCGAAATCCAGTCCCATACCTCCGGTAAAAAGTCCGTATCCATAACAGATATGAAGTCTGTCTTCTGCGGTAAGTCCAGCCATCGTAAGACCTCTTGCCACACATTCACCCCAGACGTCTACGTCTTTCTGTGTATAAGATGCAAGTGTAAGCTTTCCGGTTGTTCCGGACGTTCCCTGCACTCTGACGATCTTATCCTGCGGAACTGCAAGCAGACCGAACGGATAATTATTTCTCAGATCTTCTTTTGTTGTAAATGGAAGCTTATTAATGTCCTCGATTCCTTTGATATCTCCCGGCAAAACTCCCATCTCATCCATCTTCTTACGATAAAATGAAACATGCTCATATACGTTTTCAACCTGTTTTATCAGTCTTTCACTCTGAAGTGCTGTCATCTCATCTCTGCTCATGCACTCGATTTTCGGATCTCTGATCTGTTCTTTCCAGTTTTCTAATGATACTGCTGCCATGTCGTGTTAACTCTCCTCCTTCGTACTTGTAAAATACCTTTGTATTATAAATCGGCTTCTTCTACAATCTTAACCTCTGCTTCTTTTAATACTTTCTCTGCTTTCGCAAAATCATCTGTATTAAACACCATAACCGGTTCTTTGCCATCCCGGATAATAAACGAATAAATATAATTGATGTTCAGCTCACCTTTTGCAAGAATTGCAAGCATCTGATTTAAGTTGCCTTTCTTGTCTTCCAGTGCGACTCCCATGACTTCATGGATACGCACAACATACCCAAGTTTTGTCAGATATTCTTTTGCTTCATCCGGCTTATCTACAACCATTCGCAAAATTCCAAATTCCGGTGTGTCAAATGTTGCCACTGCACGGATATTCACTCCTGCTTCTGTCAGTCTGGAAGTTACATCCATAAGACTTCCCGGTTTATTCTCTACAAATACTGATACCTGTCTGATCATAAGACACCTCCTATAACTGATAGCCTACGTCAAAGGCTTTTTTGTTAATCTCAATTGTTTTCGGCGGTACCGTCTTCTCTATCACATCATACCAGAGCTCTTTGGAAAAATCCATGTGCTGTGCTGCAATTCCGAGTACAATTAAGTTAAATACTCTTGGATTGCCAAGTTTCTTAGATTCCTCTGTAGCATCCACTGCATAGACACGGTAATCTTTTTTCAGATTCTCCAGAATATTCTCCGGATATTCAGCTGCTCCGATCACAACCGGCATCGGATCGATTCGCCAATCATTGACGATCAGTGCACCATCTTTTTTGAGGAAATGTGCATAGCGCAGTGCTTCCAGACGCTCAAATGCGATGATCACATCTGCCTGTCCTTCTTCCACGATCGGCTCTGCTACTTTATCTCCGTAACGGACAAATGTTACAACGCTTCCTCCACGCTGTGCCATTCCGTGTACCTCGGATAATTTAACATCATAACCTCCTGCAATTGCCAGTCCGCCAAGGATTCTGCTGGTGAGAAGGGTTCCCTGTCCGCCGACTCCGACGATCATAATATTCTTTACTGCCATTATTTCTCACCTTCCTTTACTAATTCTATTGCTCCGAATTTACATAAGCTATCACACAGTCCGCATCCGGTACACATTGTATCATCAATATGAACCGTTCCGTCCTCATTCTTTGTCATTGCAGGACATCCCGGTTTCATACACATTCCACACTTCTTACATTTGTCTGCGTGTGCCACGTATAATGGTTTTTTCTTCTTGCTGAGCAGTACGCAAGGTGTCTTTGTAATGATAACGGAAACTTCATCTTTCGCAACTTCTTCTTTGACAACCTGTTCCAATTTTTCAATGTCAAATGCATTGACTTCAATTACATTCTTCACACCGATTGCACGACAAAGTGCCGGAATATCGATTGCATAAGTCGGATCTCCCTGCAGTGTCTTACCGGTTGCAGCGTGATCTTGATGTCCGGTCATACCGGTTGTAGAGTTATCAAGAATCATAACCGTTCCTGTTGCTTTATTGTACATCATATTCATCAGGGAATTAACTCCTGTATGAAGGAATGTAGAATCACCAATAACAGCTACCCAGTTTTTGATATATTCTTTACCTTTTGCTTTCTCCATACCATGTAAGCTGGAAATACTTGCGCCCATACAGATTGTTGTATCTACTACACTTAACGGTGCAACGGCTCCTAATGTATAACATCCGATATCTCCTGCCGCATGCATTTTCAATTTATTCAGTACATAGTACACACTTCTGTGTGGACATCCCGGACATAAGATTGGCGGTCTTCCCGGTGCCTGCGCCGGCTGTTTCAGATCCAGCTTCTCTCCGAGAATTGCTTCACGGATCATATTGGCACTGTATTCGCCCTGAACAGTGAAGATCTCTTTACCTGTTGCTTTGATTCCCCAGGATTTTACCTGTTCTTCGATCACCGGATCAAGCTCTTCTACGATATATAACTTCTCTACTTTGGAAGCGAAATCTTCAATCAGTTTTCTCGGAAGCGGATTCACCATTCCCAGTTTCAGAACAGATGCATCCGGCATTGCTTCTCTTACATACTGATACGGGATACCACTTGTGATCACACCGATCTTCGTATCGTTCATTTCTACCTGGTTGATTGGAAGTGTATTTGCAACTTCAGCGAGTTCCAGATTGCGTTTTTCAATCTCGACATGGCGAAGCTTCGCATTGCCCGGCATCATAACCGTCTTGCGGATGTCTTTTACATACGGTTTGTCCGGCACTTCTACCGGATCACATAACTCTACCAGTCCCTGTGAATGTGCGAGTCTTGTTGTTGTACGGAATACAAATGGTCTGTCATATTTCTCACTTAAATCAAAAGCTATTTTCATAAATTCTTTTGCCTCTGAACTGTCAGAAGGCTCCAGTACCGGAAGCTGTGCTGCACGTGCCACCATTCTTGTATCCTGCTCATTCTGGGAACTGTAAAGTCCCGGATCGTCTGCGACAACAATAACCAGTCCGCCGTTAACTCCCATATAGGAAACAGTATAAGCCGGATCTGCCGCCACGTTAAATCCAACGTGCTTCATACAGGACATTGCACGGACACCTGCAACGGAGGCTCCGATTGCAACCTCCGTTGCTACTTTCTCATTCGGTGACCACTCACAGTACAGAGAATCCTTATATTTTACCAGATTCTCACTGATCTCTGTACTCGGTGTTCCCGGATATGCTGCGGAAACTTTCACTCCCGCTTCATATGCTCCCCTGGCAATCGCTTCATTGCCGAGCATAATTACTTTTTTATTTTCTGCCATTTTACAGTCCATCCTTTCGTAAATCTGTTACTCGTTTTGCTTTTCCTTCGAATCGTTTCAGAGAATGTGGCGCAACCAGTTTGATCTGTGTCGCAAGTCCAAGCTGTGCTTTTAATCCCTTTTTGATTCTCTGCTCCAGTTCGCTTAACTTGCTGTAGCTGTCAAGCAGTCTGTCATCTACTAATTCTACAGTAATCGTCATAACATCCAGACGGTTCTTTCTCTCTACTACGATCTCATAATGTGGTCCGATCTCCGGAATCTGTAACATCACTTCTTCAATCTGTGTCGGGAATACATTGACACCACGGATAACAAGCATATCATCTGCGCGACCGGATAAATTCTCCATGCGCACTGTAGTTCTTCCACATTTACATGGTTCATAAAATAATCTGGTCAGGTCACCAGTTCTGTAACGAACAAGCGGAAGCGCTTCTTTTCCGAGACAAGTTACAACCAGTTCTCCTTTTTCTCCCGGTGGGAGTACTTCTTCTGTCTTCGGATCGATGATCTCAGGGATAAACCAGTCTTCATTAATATGCATACCGCAGAGCTGTTCACACTCACCTGCAACACCTGGTCCACATAATTCACTCATACCATAATTCTGTGTGCAGAGGAAATTCTCCCCCCATACTTTGTGCATCTCGTCACGCATAGGTTCTGTCATGCCCTCACCGCCGAACAGACCGATATGGACATGCAGATCCTTCTCCGGATCCAGTCCTCTTGCACGAATCTCTTCTCCAAGATGCAGTGCATAAGATGGTGTTGCGATCAGAAGTGTTGTTCCAACATCCTGCATAAACATAATCTGCTTCTTTGTATTACCGGATGACATCGGGATGACTGCTGCTCCGATTTTCTCCAATCCGCCCTGCAGTCCGAGCGCTCCGGTAAATGTTCCATATCCAAATGCATTCTGTGCGATATCGTCTGGTGTCGCACCGCCCATACAGGCGATTCGTGCCACGTTATTTAGCCATGTATCCAGATCCTTTCTTGTATATCCTACAACGGTCGGTTTACCGGTTGTTCCGGAACTTGCATGGAAACGTACCAGTTCTTTCTTATCTACTGCAAACAGTCCTGTTGGATAATGATCTCTGAAATCTGCTTTATATGTAAATGGCAGCTTCTTCAGATCATCCAGCGTCTGAATGTCTTCCGGTTTCACACCTGCTGCATCCATCTTCTCACGGTATGGTTCTACTTTTTCATAAATATAATGTACGGTCTCTTTTAACCGCTCCAGCTGGATCTTCTCAATCTCAGCTCTTGGCAGGGTTTCTTCCTTTGCCCAAATCATGTTACATCCTCCTTCATGCTACCGGGATTCTTCTCCCCAATATTACGAAAACAGGCGCAAAACCTTTACGCCTGCCACTTGTTATAGTATAGCACATTACTTTCGTAGTTTAAAGCATTAATTGAACAAAAGGTACTTTACAGACACCTTTTTATGCATGCTGCTTGCATGTATATTCATCCACTTCGATTTTGAAAACTCCAACTGCATCTGCAAGCTTCGGATTCTCACTGAAGTCTTTGAACTCTTTACCGGTCTGATGTTTCATGATCGCTGCCAGAGCCTTGCATTTTTCTTCCTGATCTTCTACGACAGATGCCTTGCCACTGCCGATAATACTTGCATAATAGTAGCTGTACTGACATGCAACTTTTCCTTCAACGAGTTCATCTTTGCAGTCCATCTCAAATCCAACATATGGATTTTCTTTTATTAAGTCCAGTTTCTTGCCTTCTTTTGCTCCATGCACATACATTGTCAATTTATCTGTTTCTATTGTAAACCCAAAGTTTACAGGCACTACATATACGCCCTTTCCATCCTGGATTCCAATTCTTGCAACTTTACATACATGCAGGATTTCCATCTGTTTTTCTCTGTCTGTGACTTCTCTGTCTGTTCTTCTCATCTTATGAACTCCTTTCTTCTTGTATATTATTATGCCATACGAATTGCTCCATACTTCATACTTCCACAATTCTACTCGTATATCATGATTTAAAAATAAACACTGGCATAGGCGGATTATTTTTTCTATTATAATACTCATTTGCGATCACTGTATATTCTCTTGACGGCAGTGTACGCAACAGATTCAGAATTGCATCTTTTTCTTCAAAACCGGTATCGCCGCCACTGTATATGCAGAGACTCATCATCCCTCCACGCTTCAAAAGTTTCAATCCTTGCAGGATTGCCTGCATACTGGTTTCAGCATGGGTTGCAACCTTATGATCTCCACCCGGCAGATATCCAAAATTAAAGCAGATCACATCCACAGTCTCTTCTCCTGCATATTCTGCCATATGCTCATGTCCGCACAGATAAAGCTCTGCCCGGTCTGCAAGTTCTTCTTTTGTAAGACGCTCTTTTGTAAGATGGAGCGCTTTTTCCTGCACATCAAATGCAAGAACATGTCCATTTTCACCTGCAAGTCTGCATAAGAAGGCGGTATCTCCACCTTTTCCCATTGTTGCATCGATATACAGGCCTTCTTTTACTGCCTGCGATTCTATGATCGCCTGACACCACTGTGTAATCTGTGACTGTCTCATATCTTTTACTCCGTTCTGCGATTGTTATATAAAAACATTGCTACTGCCATCAGACAGATGACTGCATAGCCGATCCAGCTTAACAGATCCGGGATCTGTTCGAAGAAGAAAAATCCAAGTCCTGCCGAGAAGATAATCTGTGAATAATCATAAACAGAGATCTCTCTCGCCGGAGCATAGCAATATGCTGCTGTAATAGAGAACTGGCCTCCTGCCGCCGACAATCCTGCAAACAGCAGAATCCCGATCTGTGCAAGACTCATCGGATGATAGTCAAAAAGCAGCCATGGCAACGTCACAACACAGGAAAAGGTAGAGAAGAAAAATACAATAAACGGTCCCTTTTCTCCCCGCTCTCCAAGTTTTCTTACCATCGTATATGCCGCTCCTGCACCGATTCCTCCACACAGTCCGATCAGGGAAGGGAGCAGATCCATATTGCTGAATGTCGGTTTGATCACAAATAAACTTCCCACAAATGCACCGATTACAAATAATCCCTGTGGCACCGTAATCTTTTCTTTTAACAGAAAGTAGCTGAAGATTACTGCAAAAAATGGAGACATCTTATTTAACATCGATGCATCTGCCAGCACCAGATGATCTACTGCATAGAAATTACAGAGGATTCCAATCGTTCCACAGATGGATCTTCCAAGCATATAGCCTAAATTTTCTTTTTTACAGTGAAATGGTACTCCATTCTTCATTAATATAACGCCGGCAAAAATAGCCGCCACAAAGTTTCTAAAGAAACTTTTTTGTATCGGTGGTAAATCTCCTGCCATTCGTACAAAGAAACTCATCAATGCAAAACAAAAAGCTGACATGATAATACATATAATTCCTTTGTACCGTTTCTTACTTTCCATGTCTTACTGACTCCTTTATCTTTTTTACTTTCTTTTCATTATATTTCTGTAATGATGATTTAAAATATCCGTTTAAAAATCAAACAATGATAACTGGTTGGATTCCGGCAGTTCTCCAAACAATCCAAGATCATTCATCGTATCAATAACCGTCTTACTTGCTTTTGTACGCTGTCTGAAATCATCCCTGGACAGATATGGACCATCTTTTGCGGCAACTTCTACTGCCTCTGCAGCCTTATCTCCCATTCCATCAATCGTAGAGAACGGCGGCATCAGTTTTCCGTCAATAATCTGGAACTTTGTCGCTTTCGCTTTATAAATATCGATTGGCATAAATTCAAATCCTCTCGCATACATTTCCTGCACGATGTGCATATCCTTCATCTCATCCTGCTCTTTATTCGTAAGCGAGGAAGATCTTCTTGTATAGTCATTGATATAATATTGCAGCTTTTCCTTACCCTGACACATTTTTTCATAAGAAAATGCATTAGCACGGATTCCAAAATAAGCGCCATAATATGCCAGCGGATAATTAACTTTACAATAAGCAATTCTGTATGCCATCATGACATATGCAGCCGCATGGGCTTTCGGGAACATATATTTGATCTTCTCGCAGGAACCGATATACCAGTCCGGTACATCATGGTCGATCATATCTTTCTTAAAGTCCGGCCACTCCTTACATTTTCCCTTTGCTACTGTTCCCTTTCGCACACGTTCCATAATCGTAAAGGATTCCTCACTGTCCAGTCCTTTATTGATCAGATACGTCATAATATCATCTCGCGTACAGATTGCTGTGGAAATCGTTGCCTTGCCACTCTTGATAAGATCCTGCGCATTATTCAGCCATACATCCGTTCCGTGAGACAGACCGGAGATACGGATCAGATCCGATAACGTCTTTGGTTTCGTATCGACAACCATCTGGATAACGAAATCCGTTCCAAACTCCGGAATACCAAGGCAGCCAACCGGACAGCCTCCGATATCATCCGGTGCGATTCCAAGCGCCGATGTATCGTGGAAGAGTGACATTACGTCCGGATCATCCAGCGGAATATCCGTCGCTACAAATTTGTGATCTGTTTCATTGTATTCATTGTCCATCGCCGGTGAGCTGATATATTCCTCCAGCGTCTTGATCATTGTTGGATCATCATGTCCGAGAATGTCCAGCTTCAATAAGTTGTGATCGATGGAATGGTAATCAAAATGTGTTGTGATAATATCTGTTGTCATATCATTTGCCGGATGCTGCACTGGAGTGAACGAGTTAATATCCTCACCCAGTGGAAGTACGATAATACCACCCGGATGCTGTCCGGTACTTCTGCGGATACCGGTACATCCACCTACAATACGATTGATCTCACAGGTTCTCTTTCCCTGTCCGCGCTCTTCATAATAATTCTTCACATAACCGAACGCTGTCTTATCTGCCAGCGTACCGATCGTTCCGGCACGGTAAGTCTGACCTGCTCCGAAAATAACTTCTGTATATTTATGCGCATTACTCTGGTAGTCACCGGAGAAGTTCAGGTCAATATCCGGTTCTTTATTTCCTTTGAATCCAAGGAAAGTCTCAAATGGAATGTCAAAACCATCTTTGATCAACGGTGTGCCACATTCTGGGCAGTTCTTATCCGGCATATCCCATCCACAGCCTCCGGCATACGCACGCACTTCATCCGAATCAAAATCACTGTAATGACAATTCGGGCAGTAATAATGCGGGCTTAGCGGATTAACTTCCGTGATTCCCGCCATCGTAGCAACGAAAGAAGATCCTACGGATCCACGGGAACCTACCAGATAGCCGTCCTCATTTGATTTCCATACCAGCTTCTGTGCGATAATATACATAACAGCGAATCCGTTGGAAATAATAGAGTTCAGCTCTCTCTCCAGACGTTCCGTAACAACCGGTGGAAGTTCCTCTCCGTACATGGAGTGCGCTTTATTATAACAGATCTCACGCAACGTCTTATCCGAATCCGGGATAACCGGCGGACACTTATCCGGACGCACCGGGGAAATCCGTTCGATCATATCGGCAATCCGGTTCGGATTCTCTATTACGATTTCTCTTGCTTTCGCAGAACCGAGGTATTCAAATTCTTCTAACATCTCATCCGTTGTGTGCAGATACAGCGGCGGCTGGTTATCCGCATCCGGGAATCCCTTACCCGCCATAATAATCCGGCGGTACACTTCATCTTCCGGATTCAGAAAATGCACATCACAGGTTGCCACAACCGGCTTATTGAACTTTTCACCTAACGCAATAATCTTCCGGTTGATCTCACGCAAATCTTCCTCACTGTTTACCTTCGTAATCTTCGGGCTATCGATCATGAATTCGTTGTTTCCAAGCGGCTGTACTTCCAGATAATCATAGAAGTTGACAATTCTGGAAATCCGCTGTTCAGACTTATCATTTAAGATCGCCTGATACAGCTCTCCCGCTTCGCAGGCGCTTCCTACAATCAAGCCTTCTCTGTATTTTGACAACTCACTCTTCGGAATACGCGGGCGTCTCGCATAAAAGTCCAGATGTGACTCCGACACCAGTTTGTAAAGATTCACACGACCGGTTTGGTTCTTTGCAAGAATAATTACATGATAGGACGGTAATTTCCTGATTGCATCCTTATTCTGCGCTCCAAACTGGTTTAATTTCGTCAACGTCTTAATATTTCTGGCGCGCAGCATTTCCACAAATTTTACGAAAATCTCTGCCGTCGCTCCCGCATCATCAACAGCGCGGTGATGATTTTCCAGAGAAATGTGCAGTGCATTCGCCACAACATTCAACTTAAACTTCGATAAAGTCGGCAGTAAGATTCTCGCCATCGCTACCGTGTCTACCGATGTAAAATCCGGTGTGATGTCCTGATATCTGCAATTCTGTTCAATAAAGCTTACATCAAAGCTTGCATTGTGTGCCACCAGTACCGCATCTCCGACAAATTCGAGAAACTGAGGCAGGATCGTCTCGATATCCGGCGCTTCCATAACCATGTCATCGGTAATGCCCGTCAGGTTCGTAATTTCAAACGGAATCGGCACTTTCGGATTGACAAATGTACTGAATTTGTCAGTAATCACTCCATTTTCCACCTTTACAGCACCAATCTCGATAATCTTGTCCTTGATTGAGCTGAATCCGGTCGTCTCAAGGTCGAATACTACATATGTGTCATTCAGGCTCTGCCCTTTTTCATTCACTGCAACATCCTGCAGATCATCAACCAGATAACCTTCCACTCCGTAAATCACCTTAAATGGATCGTCTTTATCCAATCCTTCAATAAAATGATTGGCAATTGGGAATGCCTGTACCACGCCGTGGTCTGTGATTGCGATCGCCTTGTGTCCCCATTCATGGGCACGCTTCAGAATATCAACTACCTCAGAGACACCGTCCATATCGCTCATCTTTGTATGGCAGTGAAGCTCCACACGTTTCTCCGGCGCAGTATCCATTCTGGATTCTGTGAAATCACTGATCTTGCGGATTCCGGTTACCGAACCGATTGTCAGTTCTCCGTCAAATTTATCGATCGTTGTTACACCCTTGATTTTCAGAAAAGCGCCTTTCTTGATATCACCTAATACATCTGGGAGCTGCTCATTTCTTACAAACATCTTAATCATGATCGTATCGGTAAAATCTGTCACTGCGAACATGACAATTGTCTTCTCATTACGGATCTCACGGGTATCAAATTCAATGACTTTGCCACGGAAGGTAATCTCACCCATCTCACCTACAACTGTGGATAACTCGATAGGATCATCATCAAAATCACGTCCATAGAGTAGATTCGGATCGTCCGGATTCCGCTTAAATGGAGAAAACCGCTCTTTTTTACCAAAGTTTCCGGAAAATTTCTTACCTTTTCCACCAGTCATTGGTTTTGATGCAGACTTTTGCACCGCTGCTGCTTTCTTTTCCTCTTTTTTCGTTTCTTTTTTCTTATCTTCGTCCGAAGCTTCCGCTTCCTGAGCGGCATTTTCTTCTCTCACTGCCGCTGTGTGTTCCAGAATTGCTTCTACTTCCTGCTGAATCTTCTGGTCATTATATTTTAATTTGCTGTCTTTTGCTTTCTTATATGTAACGTGTACTTCAATCGGACAACAAAAACGCTCTGCAAATATCCGCTCCAGATAATGTACGAGATGCTCTTTCTTGCCCTTTGCAACAATTGTATCTGTAAGCTGGAGTCTCAGTACATTTTCCGTATCAAAAGACCACGTAGCGCTCTGCATCATGCTGCGCTCTACGACACTCTCCGTCCCCAGTTCTTCCAGAATACTGTCCAGATACTCGTTAAGCAGATTCTCCGGCGTATACTGTGCCGATAAATGATACTGCTCTTTTACCTCTATCTGGAGTCTGTTTTTTCCGAATAACTGCTCCTTTACCATAGATTCCACACGGTAGATCATCTTCTTCTGAAGTAAATGAGCACTTTCTATATGAATACGGACAAAGTCACGATTAGAATTCGTCGTGACTTTGCTAACTTCTACGTCCTGTAATAACAGACGCATATCATCTTTCACCTTTAATGTTGGAAATACTTCAAAAAATTTTTTATTCATTCCAGTGTAAAAGCTCCCATCTTAATGTTTCTAACAACTCATCTTCTTTTACTTTCTTCACAATCTCGCCCTTCTTGATCAGAAGTCCTTCTCCGATTCCTCCGGCGATTCCTATATCTGCTTCTTTTGCTTCTCCCGGTCCGTTTACGACACAGCCCATCACCGCAACTTTGATATCAAGCGGAATATCAGCTACCATCTGCTCTACCTGATTTGCAAGACCTATGAGATCGATCTTCGTTCTTCCGCAGGTCGGACAGGACACAACTTCGATTCCACCTTTACGAAGTCCGAGTGTCTTTAAAATTAATTTTGCAGACTTGATCTCTTCTGTCGGATCTCCGGTCAGTGATACACGGATCGTATCTCCGATTCCCTGATGCAGGATCAGACCGAGCCCAATGGATGACTTAATATTTCCGGCAAGTAAAGTACCGGACTCTGTAATACCTACATGTAATGGATATTTACACTGGTCAGCGATCAGCTCATGCGCTTTCACACACATCAGTACATCGGAAGATTTGATGCTGACAACCAGATTGTCATAGCCCATCTCTTCAATCATATGTACTTTATCCATGGCACTCTCAACCAGGCCTTCAGCTGTAACGCCACCGTATTTCTCTACCAGATTCTTCTCCAGAGAACCGCTGTTTACCCCGACACGGATTGGGATGCCATGTTCTTTTGCCTTATCTACCACTGCCTGCACGCGGGATGCATCCCCGATATTTCCCGGATTGATACGGATCTTATCTGCGCCATTCTCAATCGCAGCAATCGCCAACCGGTAATCAAAATGAATGTCCGCCACCAATGGAATATGAATCTGCTTCTTGATTTTTCCAAGTGCTTCCGCCGCTTCTATCGTCGGCACAGCACAGCGGATAATCTCACACCCTGCTTTCTCCAGCGCATGGATCTGTGCAACCGTTGCATCTACATCTTCTGTCTTCGTATTCGTCATAGACTGAATTGCAATCGGATTTCCTCCACCGATCTTCACATTTCCAATCTGTACTACTTTCGTACGTTCTCTTGTCATAATTCCTCTCCTTAACCGCAATTATTCTGTTTCTTTTCTCTCTAAATGTCGGAAAAACCCTCTATCACCCGTTCCTTTGAACAGGGAAAATAGAGGGATCTTAATTATTCCTTATCTAATACCATCTGATCGCCATATTCGCTCTCCGTAAGTGTCAGACACTCCTGGTCAACACTGTACGTGTAAGTCGATGCCAGCGATTCAAGAGCTGTCTCCAGATCATTTTCGCTATATGCGCCCTTAGACTTATCAGCTACGCTTTTTAACTTCGCGTCATCATAGGAAAATGTAATCGTCTTCGCATCCTTATCAATCGAATAAGCTAAAGGCACTTCTACTTTGTCCTGCTCCTGGAAATCTAACAGCGTCACATCTGCCGAACCGCTGCCATGGATACTCAGATCCATTCTTCCATTCTCATCCTTCCAGGTTCCTTCTACCGGATTGGAAGTGAACATCTTCGTCAGCAGGAAGATTGCAATCAGGATGATCAGCGCAGTTGAAACCAGTACGACTGCCCTCCAGATTCTGCTTCTTTGTTCTTCATCATTTTTTGCTATAAACATCTATCTTCGTCCTTCCGTATAATACTAATATGTTTTATACAAATTATAAGTTTTTTCCAATCGGGTGTCAATGGCAAGCGCCTTGTGTCTTTTCCAAAATAATGTTCCCTCTATTGAATTTTCTTAGTCATAATGGAGATTTTTTATTTTGGGGAAATTATCATCCGGTGAAATTTCTTGTCTGTCCCTGTGTAAATAACTTTATTCCTCCATCTCCACTACGAGATAAAAACCTCTCTCTGTCTTCTCGATTTCCTTGATAATCCCTTTTCGGGACATGATACGCTCTCTTGTACGGTAAATGCCGGACATTGCAACTGACGGCTCTACCAGATAAGTATACTGACCGGTCACGGCGCTTCTTTCGCTGATCACGACCTCCTGACCTTCTTCAACCAGTCCTTCTCTTTCCATCTTAAATCTTTCCTGACGCATAATATCGCTTCCTTTCCATATAATAAATTTATGATGCCAGCTGATTTGTTCCTTTCATGTCTCATTTGTGTCGCGTTTCGGAACTTTTGTTCTGCTTATTGTTGAGTATTGGCACATTCTATGTTCTTTATCGAAACAATTGTTAAAATACATATATATTATCCAATATCCAGAAAGGCGGTAACGTATTATGGCATCATTCGCTGAAAAATTAAAAGCTTTACGCGGGCAAAATCATATGACACAGGCTCAGCTTGCCGCCGCTTTAAATGTTGCACGTTCTACTGTTGCCGGATATGAAACAAAAAGCCGAGAACCTTCCCATGACAAACTGAATGTTATGGCAGATTTGTTCCATGTCAGCGTAGATTATCTGCTTGATGATTCCCCTGTTGAAATTACCACTTTTGATGAGCCGCACACTTCGCAGACCGAAGCGCTCCTGCTTACAAGATACCGTAAGCTGTCACTCCAATCGAAAAAGGAGTTGTTACATTACTTGGAACTCTTAGAGTCCTGGGAAGCAACTTCCCACTTAAAAATACAATAATACGTATACCAAAACCGAGATTTTAGTATACGTATTTTTTATTTTCCTATTAACATTCTTCTGCTATCTTCAGAATCAGATCTCTTGTATCGTCCCATCCAAGACACGGATCTGTAATTGATTTTCCGTAAGTCATATGATCACAGATATCCTGTCTTCCTTCTTCCAGATAGCTCTCAATCATAACACCCTTTATCATATCTTTGAGAGCCGGATTGTATCTTCTGCTGTGCAGAATTTCGCTTGTAATACGGATCTGTTCTTTGAATTTCTTATTCGAATTTGAATGGTTGGCATCTACAATAATTGCCGGATTCTCCAGATCTTTTTTCTGGTACAGATCATATAAGCGGATGCAGTCTTCGTAATGATAGTTCGGAATACAGGTTCCGTATTTATCTACACCACCACGCAGAATCGCATGTGCATAAGGATTACCGCTTGTAGACACATCCATTCCGCGATAAATATAACGATGTCCTTTCTGTGCTGCAACAATGGAATTTAGCATAACCTCGAGATTTCCGCTGGTCGGATTCTTCATTCCTACCGGGATGTCCATTCCACTTGCTGTTAATCTATGCTGCTGATTTTCCACAGATCTTGCACCGATCGCCTCATAAGATAAAATATCATCCAGATAACTTCTGTTCTCCGGGTAGAGCATCTCATCTGCCGCTGTAAGCCCTGTCTCTTCCATTGCTCTTAAATGCATCTTACGGATGGAAAGGATTCCGGCGTACAGATCCGGTGCTTTCTCCGGATCTGGCTGATGCAGCATTCCTTTGTATCCTTCCCCGGTTGTCCTCGGTTTATTTGTATAAATACGCGGGATCAGGATCAAACGATCTTCGACCTCTTCATTAACTCTCGCAAGACGGTTTACATATTCGCATACCGCATCTTCATTATCCGCGGAGCACGGTCCGACAATTACAAGGAATTTATCGGATTTACCGGCAAATACATCCTTGATCATCTCATCTCTTTTTTCTTTAATGTTTTTTAATTTATCCGACAATGGATATTCTTTTTTTAATTCCGCCGGTGACGGAAGTTCTTTATTAATTCTGACTGCCATTTTTTATCATCTCTTCTATCTGTTCCGGTTCCGGCATGGAACGGATAGCTCCTTTTTTTAATGTAATAAGCGCTGCGCCGGCATTCGCGTACTGAAGGATTTCCTCCAGATTTTCTTCTGTGAGATTATCGATTCCATATTTTAACACACCATTGATCGCACATCCGCAGAATGTATCCCCTGCTCCGGTTGTCTCTATCGCTTTCACCGGATAACCCGCTTTTTCTACACGCATATCTTTGTAATATGCACGGCTTCCGTCTTTTCCCATTGTCAGGAAAATGAGTGGAATGTGATATTTATCCTGTAAATACTGAATTCCCTCATCATAGTCTTCTTTTCCGGATACAAACTGAATCTCATTATCAGATATTTTTAACACATCACACTGTGTAAATCCATATTCCATCATCTCTTTTGCTTCATCCAGAGATTTCCATAACGGTGGTCGTAAATTCGGATCAAATGTGATCAGACATCCTGCTTCTTTTGCAGTCTCGAGCGCTTTCTTTGTCGCTGTGCGAACCGGCTCATCTGTCATGGATAATGTACCGAAATGAAATACTTTTGATCCGCGAATCAATTCTTCATCAACTTCTTTTTCTTCCAGCATCATATCTGCACCTGGTTTACGATAAAAAGAGAATTCCCTGTCTCCGTCCGGAAATGTATGAACAAAGGCAAGTGTTGTCTTAATCTCTTCATCCAAGATCAGACCTTTTGTCTCAATCCCTATCGCATCGATCGTATCTTTTAAAAGTCTTCCAAACTGGTCATTTCCAACTTTTCCAATAAAAGCAGTCTTTCTGCCAAGCTTGTTCAGCATTGCAAGAACATTGCATGGCGCTCCGCCCGGACATGCTTCAAACAGACCGTTTCCCTGTTCACTCTCTCCGTTTTTCGTAAAATCGATCAGCATCTCGCCCATCGCTGTTACATCATAAATCTTATCCATAATAGTCTCTCCCGTTTTTCTTCTTTTCTCTATCCAAGCAAATGCACGCCGCCAAGCAGGACATAAGAAACAAACCACATAATGACAGTTGCCATACAGATTCCAAGCATGATTGCCGGAAACGCTTTTTTGAATCTTATTCCCAGAAGCGCTGCGATCAGAGATCCTGTCCACGCTCCGGTTCCCGGAAGTGGAATACCAACAAACAGTACAAGTCCCCAGAACTCATATTTCTCGATCTGGTCTTTTTTGCTCATTGCTCTTGTTTCCAGCTTTTCCACCAGTGGTTTCAGCTTCTTCGTTCCTTTCATCCATGCAAAGATCGGTGTGATCAGAAGCAGAATAAAAGGCACCGGCACGATATTTCCAATAATTGAAAGCGGAATCGCTTCTGCTACCGGCACACCGAGAATTGGTCCTGCAACAAGTAATGCACCACGAAGTTCTACGATCGGAATCATGGAAATGATAAAGACGATTGCTTCTTTTCCCATGCTTCCTCTAAGGGCATGTATCAGGCCCTGCACTAAAGTTTCTGTCATATTCTTCTCCTATTTATTCATATATCTCTTAAGAAATGAAAACATTGTTTCCATCTCTTCTTTTGTTCCTATTGTAATCCGCATGTACTGCTCGATCCGTCTGCTTCCCCAGAAACGCACATAGATATTCTCTTTTTTCATTGCTTCAAAAAGTTCTTTTGCATCGTATTCGGGATGTTTTGCAAAGATAAAGTTCGCCTTGGAATCAAGGAACTCAAATCCAAGTTTTGCCAGCTCTTCTTTTGCCCATTCTCTTGTCTCGATAATTTTATGCACCGTTTCTTCAAAATGTGCACGGTCTTTTACAGCTTCGACACCGCAGACCAGTGATGTCTGGTTCATCGTATAAGAGTTAAATGAATACTTTACATCATTCAGGCATTTGATCAGATGCGGATTACTGATCGCATATCCGATCCGCATGCCTGCCATGGATCTTGCTTTTGAAAAGGTCTGCACAACGATCAGATTATCGTACTTGTCAATCAGTGAACGTGCTGACTCTCCTGCAAAATCAACATATGCCTCATCTACAATTACAATCACATCCGGATTGTGTCGGATAATATCTTCCACTTTATCAAGTTCCTGATAAAGCCCGGTCGGCGCATTCGGATTCGGAAAGATCACGCCTCCATTTTCTCCGTAATAATCTTCCGGAACAATCTCAAAATTCTTATCCAGCTCCTTGCACGTATATGGGATGCGGTACAGGTTCGCCCATACTTCATAAAATGAATACGTGATATCCGGGAAAAAGATTGGCTTATCCGAATTAAAAAATGTCAGGAAACACATGGATAACACATCATCCGATCCCACTCCTACAAATACCTGTTCCTCTCCGACATTATAAAAATCTGCCAGTTCTTTCACAAGAATATCTGCTGTCGGATCCGGGTATTTGCGGAGAAGATCCGTATTCATAGACTCCAGCGCTTCTGTCACACCTTTTGCCGGCGGATACGGATTCTCGTTTGTATTTAATTTAATTACTTTTCCGGTCGGCTGTTCTCCCGGAACATACGGTTCTACTTTCCTTATATTCTCTTCAAATGAATACATAGACTCTCCTTTATCTGTACATCATTAACAACTGCCTAGATACATTTCATCTCTTTTGCAAGCTCTTTGAACTTCGGAAGAGAATTTACAATTGTTTCATAAGATACACAGTATGCAAGTCTTACATATCCAGAGCATGCGAAAGAGCTTCCCGGAACGAGGAGCAGATTGTATTTCTTCGCAATGCTGCAAAATTCCTTCTCATCTGCAATTGGAGATTTTACAAACAGATAAAATGCTCCCTGTGGTTTGATACACTCAAATCCGCACTCCAGAAGTCCATTGTATAAAGTCTCTCTGTTTCTGTCATAGAAAGACAGATCTGTCTTCTCGTTAATGCATTTTGCAACGACTTTCTGCTGCAATGTCGGTGCGTTTACAAATCCGAGAATACGGTTTGCTACATTAGCTGCTGACAATACCGTTTCACTGTCTGTTACTTCGTCTGGAATCACAAGATATCCAATGCGTTCTCCAGGAAGTGATAACGACTTACTGTAGGAATATCCTACGATCGTATTGTCATAATACTTCGTCAGATATGGCACTTCCACTCCATCGTATGCTAGTTCACGATATGGTTCGTCAGAAATCAGATAAATCTCTGTTCCGAATTCTTTCTGTTTTGCTTCCATGATCGCTGCCATTTTTTTAATTGTATCTTCTGAATATACAACACCTGTCGGGTTGTTCGGTGTGTTCACAATGACTGCTTTTGTCTTTGCTGTGATCTTCTGCTCGAACTCATCAAGCTTCGGCTGGAACGTCTCTTTATCTGGTGAAATTTCAACCAGTACTCCGTCAAAGTTGTTTGTATAAGAACGGTATTCTCCGAAATATGGTGCAAACGCAATTACTTCATCTCTCGGATTTAACAGTGTCTTCAAAATAACATTTAAGCCACCTGCTGCCCCTACTGTCATGATGATATTCTTTCCTTCAAAAGAAGTTCCGAATCTCTCATTCAGCGAATTTGCAATTGTCTCTCTTACATCTGCATAACCGCTGTTGCTGTTTGTGTAGCCATGCAGTACGATCGGATCACTCTCACTTACAAGCTCGATAATCGCTTTTTTTACTGCTTCCGGAGCCGGCACATTCGGATTGCCAAGGCTGAAATCAAAAACGTTCTCTGCCCCGTATATCTCTGCCAGTCTGTTACCTTCTTCGAACATCGCACGAATGGCAGAACTGTTTGCTACCATTCCTTTCATCTTCTCTGCAATCATGTTACACACTCCTTTTTATTATTTATTTTCTTGTCACAGTGCCTTTTTCCACCATGAACACCGGACGGTAGGACATCTTTGCCTTTCTTAAGCCTTCTGCCCCGGTATCTTCTTCTCTGTTTACATATTTGTAATCCATGCACTCATGTGATACAAACTGCTGGTTGATCATAGGATATGCTCCCTGTACTTCTGCATATGCTTTCTCAATATGCACACAAAAAGTATCCGAACAGATTGGTTCTCCTACCGTAAAGGCTGCTACTTCTCCATCAATACGGAGTACACCGCCTTTCAGACCCAGTTCTTCAAACAATCTGAGTGAATTCAGTGTCACACAGATCTCTGCATTCTTCTCCAGATCTTCCTCACAACCGTTTTCATTTCTCCATTTTAATGCCATCTGGAAACAGTCTTCCACATTACCCTTTGTCATCGGTTCGTAGCTCCAGCGGTCTTCATACATAATTTTAAATTTATTAATATGGTTTCGCTTGCCATGTAATTTTTTACCGGATAAGGTTGCCAGCTTCTCAGTCTCATAAACATAATCCGCCTGGTCACGGTCATACTCGATCTGGTATCTGTCCGGGAACCATTCCTGCAAACGTTCAAAATTATCCGGTGTCACATTATACATGGAAAATGTACGTCCCCGGTCTTCGCAGTATCTTTCCAGAACCGGGATCACATTCTTCACATCCTCATCTTTTCCTGCCGGAAAAGCAAAGGCAATGTGATTCTCGTCCTCACTTTTGAATACAAGTGTATTCTCTATGACTGCCCATTTTACCGGATACTGTCTTGACCAGAGATACAGATTTACAAAAGTTCTCTCGCAGCTCCGGCTGGTATGATGCCTGAAATAGTGATCAATGATCTCTTTGTCTTCCAGTGCTGCCTTTTTAAACTGATATTCTTCCATAATCTTCCTTCTATATTTTGTTCATTTATCTCGTTATAAACAATTCGTATAATTTTTACTCTTCGTTCATATTCGCGAGCTTTGCTGCCTGGTCTGCTGCTGTAAGGCTGTCGATGATCTCGTCCAGATCTCCATTCAGAATAGAGTCCAGTTTATGCAGTGTCAGCTTGATACGGTGATCTGTTACTCGTCCCTGTGGGAAGTTGTAAGTACGGATCTTTTCAGAACGGTCTCCTGTACCGATCTGGCTTCTTCTTGCTTCTGCTTCAGATGCCTGTTTCTTCTCCATCTCCAGATCGTATAATTTGGAACGTAACAAACGGAAAGCTTTTTCCTTATTCTGTAACTGGGATTTCTCTGTTTGGCTGTAAATCACGATTCCTGTCGGGTAGTGAGTCAGACGTACCGCAGAGTCTGTTGTATTGACACACTGTCCACCGTTACCGGATGCACGCATAACGTCAATACGGATATCTTTGTCATCAATCACTACGTCTACATCTTCTGCCTCCGGCATGATCGCTACCGTGATCGTGGATGTATGGATACGCCCGCCGCTCTCTGTCTCCGGCACACGCTGTACACGATGTACACCGCTTTCGTATTTCAAACGGGAATATGCGCCCTGTCCTGTAATCATAAATACACACTCTTTGAATCCACCGATTCCATTCTCATTTAATGAAATCATCTCAACTTTCCAACGGCGTCCTTCTGCATAATGCAGATACATACGGTAAATCTCAGCAGCAAATAAAGCAGCTTCATCTCCCCCTGCTCCTGCACGGATTTCGACTATAACGTTCTTGTCATCGTTCGGATCCTTAGGCAGAAGAAGGATCTTCAGCTCATGCTCTAATTCTTCCACTCTCTTCTTGGACTCACTTAGTTCCTCTTTTGCAAGTTCTTTCAGTTCTTCATCAGACTCTTCATCTAACATCTCAAGACTATCTGCAATTGCCTGCTTGCAGGCTTTATATTCTTTATAAGCCTCAACGATTGGGGTCAAATCATTCTGCTCTTTCATCAGTTTACGGAAACGGTTCTGATCATTTGCAACATCTGGCTCCTGAAGCTCGCTTAATATTTCTTCAAATCGAATGAGCAAATCTTCTAATTTGTCAAACATATTTTCTCCTCCTGTTTCTTCTCTTCACACCTGTTTCAAGGCTATCCTTTATTGTACATTGCACTGACAACACGGTCAAGTCCTGCCAGATCCTTTTTCACATCAATTTTGTCGTATCCCGCCTGCGCAAGAAGCGCGGATACCTCTTCTGCCTGATCGTGCCCGATCTCGAATAAGATCCATCCGCCCGGTTTCAGGTATTTTCCTGCCTGAGCAATAATCTTCCGGTAAAAATACAGTCCGTCTTCTTTCCCATCAAGCGCAATATACGGATCATGTAATTTTACTTCATCGGCAAGCTCTTCGATTACGGCACTCCGGATATACGGTGGATTGGAAACGATGATATCGTATGCTCCTTCCACATTTTCAAACAAATCACTCTTCCTGAATACAGCATCCGCCTTAAGTCTCTCTCCATTCTGTCGCGCTACTTCCAGTGCGCCTTCGGATATATCCACACCGGTTCCTTCGATCTGTCCGCACAGCTTCATAAGACTTAGTAAAATGCAGCCAGAGCCGGTACACACATCCAAAACCTGTACTTTCTTATTCGGCTCTTTTTTTAATTTTTCTTTTATATGACGATATGCTTCTTCTACCAAATTCTCGGTATCCTGTCGAGGAACAAGTACCTGATCATTTACAAGGAATTCATATCCCATAAAGTATTGTCTCCCGGTAATATGCTGCAATGGAATGTGCTCTGCGCGCTTTGCAAGTGCGACTTCGTATTCTTCTGCCTGTTCTTCCGGCACATCTGCTTTGGGGTTACCATAATATGCCGTCTTCGTAACTCCGGTAATATATTCCAACAGATACCACGCATCCAGATCTGCTTCTTCAATCTGTGCTTCGCGCAGTCTCTCTTTGCCACTTCGAAAAAGCTCTTCCAGATTAAAAATTTTTCCGTTCATAATCTCTCCAATCAAACACTGCTTCTACTGCCTGGATCGCGACTTCGATCATACTGTCATCCGGTTCTTTCGTTGTCAACTTCTGGATCGCAAGTCCCGGTTTGCTCACAAGATTGATAAGTGCACCGTCACTGTCTCCCGCCAGATGCAGGATCTCATAAGAAATTCCGGCAATTACGGGCAGAAGCAGGAGTCTTACAACAACACGCATCCCCATGGAATCCACATGGATCAGAAGCAGTAAAATAATACTGATTGCAAGAACCAGGAACAGGAAGCTGGTTCCGCAACGTTTGTGCTGTCTGGAACTCTTGCGGACATTTTCAACATTCAGTTCCATTCCATGTTCAATACAGTTGATACATTTATGCTCTGCACCATGATACATGAACGTGCGCTGTATATCTTCCATTCTGGAAATCAGTGCCAGATATAAAATAAATATCAGAATCCGTACCACTCCCTCCAGCAGTGTCCGGATTTCGTATGACGGAATAATATTTTTGAACAATGAAGACAGAAAATACGGAACCATCATAAAGATCACAACAGCAAATACAAGAGAAAACGCAAGCATACCGCGCATTGCCCATGCATCCTGTTTTTCTTTTTTCTCCTGTTCTTTTGCTGTCAGCTCCTTTTTCTGTTCTTCTTCATCTTCCTCAAAAAATTCTGCCGAATACATTAATGTCCGGATTCCAAGAACCATAGAATCTGCAAATTTAAAAATCCCCCGGATAAATGGAATCTTAGAAAGTATCCCACATTTACCGGAAATTCCTTCATAATGTTCCGTCTTCACATGGATTTCTCCGTCCGGCTTTCTCACTGCCACGGCATATTCATCTCCGTTGCGCATCATAATACCTTCGATGACTGCCTGGCCTCCGATTTCTGATGACTTCATAAAGCCTCCTTTAAAACTTTTATAACGAAAAAAGGGTTGAGATTACAAAACCTCAACCCAAAACCTGCGAACTTATTTGTTCATTCCGTATTTCTTATTGAACTTATCAACACGGCCACGAGCCTGAGTTGCTTTCTGCTGTCCTGTATAGAACGGATGACACTTAGAACAGATCTCTACGTGGATGTCCTCGCTAGTTGATCCTGTTACGAATGTGTTACCACAGTTGCAAGTTACGGTTGCCTGATAATATGCTGGATGTATTCCTTCTTTCATGATTTTCACCTCTTCTTTTTATTTTTTACTTTCACGCGATTTTCGCGATTATGATTCGTTTTCTAAACAGCTTTGTTATTGTATCACAAAAAACACAGCTTGTCTAGACTAATTTTGTCTTTTTCATCAACTGGATAAATTCTCCATTATCCTTTGTTCTGGAGAACATGTTGAGGATATTATCCACAGCGTCTTCGGCGCGCATACCATTGAGTGCACGACGCATCGTATCGACTGCTTCCTGCTCTGCCGGTGTAAGTAAGAGATCTTCTCTTCGTGTACCAGATTTTGGAATATCTACAGCCGGGAACATTCTCTTTTCAGACAGCTTGCGGTCAAGAACAAGTTCCATGTTACCGGTTCCTTTAAATTCCTCATAAATGACGTCATCCATCTTGCTTCCGGTATCTACAAGCGCGGTTGCCAGGATTGTAAGGCTTCCTCCGCCACGCATATTTCTCGCTGCTCCGAAGAAGCGCTTCGGCATATGCAGTGCAGCCGGATCGATACCACCGGAAAGTGTTCTTCCTGACGGCGGTACAGTTAAGTTATATGCTCTTGTCAGTCTTGTGATACTGTCAAGCAGAATCATAACGTCCTTTTTATGTTCTACCAGTCTCTTGGCACGCTCGATCACCATCTCTGACACACGCTTATGGTGCTCCGGTAACTCATCGAAAGTAGAGTAAATAACTTCTACATTGTCGCCTTCAATCGTTTCTTTGATATCTGTAACTTCCTCCGGACGCTCATCTATCAAAAGGATCAGAAGGTGTACTTCCGGATTGTTCTTTCTGACAGAAAGTGCAATCTGCTTAAGCAGAGTTGTCTTACCTGCTTTCGGAGGTGATACGATCATACCGCGCTGTCCTTTACCGATTGGGGAAAGCAGATCGACAATACGCATCGCTGTGCTTGTCTGTCCGCTCTCCAGGCGCATTCTTTCATCCGGGAAAATCGGTGTCATATCTTCAAAGTTCTTCCGGTGGATCGCTTTCATCGGATCCATATCATTGATCTTTGACAGATAAAGAAGTGCACTGAACTTCTCCTGCTGTGTCTTGATTCTTGTATGCCCCTCCAGAATATCTCCTGTCTTCAGATTAAACTTACGGATCTGTGACGGAGATACATATACATCATGATCACCCGGCAGATAATTATCACTTCGGATAAATCCATATCCATCCGGCATAACTTCCAGAATTCCATTTGCGACAACACCGCTGTCCAGTTTGTCAATATCATGCAGTTCTCTGTCGCCAGTGTTTGCTGACATCTCTTTTACATTCTCCTGGGATGCCTTTTTTTCTTTTGCATCTTCCTTCAGCATTAATTCAATCAACTCTGCTTTTTTCATTGTTGAAATGCCTTTCAGGCCACGCGCTTTCGCAAGCTCTTTAAGCGTAGCTAATGGAAGAGATTCATATTTTTCTCTCATCATATGCTTTATTCATCCTTTCACATCTGTTGTGGGAATCTTTGTCTGAGTTGACTTTCCTGAAATATTCATTCATTATACTACACTTTTTTTAATTTTTAAAGGGGTTACCAAATTATTTTTCACTGCTATTTTCTTGATTTGCCCCATTAAGGATGATATGATAATAAATAGTGAATAAGGCAGGTAATAAGATGACAATACATTGGAATGAAAAAAGATATTATTCTCTTGATTATTATCTGAAAGAGAACTACGGGGAAAAATTATATAAGCTCTCTTTAAATGGCGGTATGACCTGTCCGAACCGGGACGGCACACTGGACACGAGAGGCTGTATTTTCTGTAGCCGGGGCGGTTCCGGTGATTTTGCTGCTGACTCCGCAGTTTCTGTTACAGAGCAGATTGAGCAGGCAAAATCACTTGTAGCATCCAAACAGACAGGTTCTTCATATATTGCTTATTTTCAGGCATTTACGAACACTTATGCACCTGTATCCAAACTACGTGAACTCTTCACGGAAGCGATCCATCATCCAGATATCCGGATTCTTTCCATTGCAACAAGACCTGACTGTTTAAGCGAAGAAATTCTGGATCTTCTCGGTGAACTGAACCAGATCAAACCAGTCTGGATTGAACTCGGACTTCAGACGATTCACCCGAAGACCGCAGCTTTTATCCGCAGAGGCTATGATCTTCCGGTTTTCGAACATGCCGTTCAGCATTTGCGCGCCCGCAATATTTCTGTAATCGTACATACGATCCTTGCTCTTCCGGGCGAGACACCGGAGATGATGCTGGATACGATCCACTATTTGAACCGGTTTGATATCCAAGGTATCAAATTACAGCTTCTTCACATTCTGAAAGGAACGGATCTTGCCGATATCTATGAAGCTCATCCTTTTTATGTTCCTTCCATGGAAGAATATTTTGCACTTCTCGGCATGTGTATCTGCCACTTAAGACCTGATATTGTGATCCACCGGCTTACCGGTGATGGTCCGAAACCTTTGCTCGTCGCACCTTGCTGGAGCGCGAACAAAAGATATGTCCTGAACCAGATGCAATCTTATTTCAAGGCACACGACATCTGGCAGGGAAAGGAGTATTCATAATGGCTGAATCATTTAAACTGTATAAACTGATCATTTTATATATGTTAAACAAAGTGGATTTTCCGCTTACAAATTCACAGATTTCCGAATTTATCCTAGATCAGGGATACACAACTTACTTCAAGTTACAGCAGGCTCTCTCCGAACTTCTCTCTTCCGGTTTTATCCGCGAAGAAGCAACACACAGCCGTACTTTCTATCATCTGACCGAAGACGGCGAATCTACAATCCGGTATTTTGAAAATGATATATCGCCTGCAATCCAGAGCGACATCGATACATTTTTACAGAAAAAACACTACGAATTGAAGAACGAAGTAGCTGTAAAAGCCGACTATTACCAGCTCAGCACGGGGGAGTATTCTGTCCGCTGTCAGGTTTTTGAAAAAGGTCTTCCTCTGATCGACTTAACCATAACTGCCCCTACAGAAGCAGAAGCAGAGACAATCTCCAACAACTGGGCAAAGAAAAACCAGGAAGTGTATGCTATGGTTATGGCGCATCTACTTTAAGAATTCACTCATCACATAGTTGCTGATATCGATTCCACGCCGGGTTAAATATACCCGGCTGTTTTTTTCTTCCAGAAGCCCTTCTTCCTTTAGTGTACGGATCGTATCTCCGTACACTTCATCCAGTTCTTTTCCATAACATTCTGAAAATTCTTTTCTTCCTACGCCCTTCATCATCCGGAGTCCTAAAAACATCGTCTCTTCCATCTGTTCCTGCACAGACAGTATTTCTTTTTCGTCCGCTTTCATATGCATACAGTCTGGTTCATAAGTAAAGCGACAGTTATTAATAAGTGACGCTGCTCCCGTACCAATCCCCAGATACTCTGTCCGATACCAGTAACCAATGTTATGTCTGCATGCTTTTCCCGGCTTCGCATAGTTGGAAATCTCATAATGTTCATATCCGTATTCTTTCAGAATTTCCTCTGTCCGCCAATACATCCGACGTTCGGTATCTTCATCCGGAAGCCGCTCTTCTGCCGGTATCCGTCTGCCTCTTTCCAGTTCGTCTTCCTGATTTCCATATCTCTCATAAAACGGTGTTCCCTCTTCAATGATCAGACTGTATGCCGAAATGTGTTCCGGTGAAAGTTCTGCGACCGTACGAAGCGTCCGCTCCCAGTCTGAAAGATTCTGTCCCGGAATTGCTGACATCAGATCAATGTTAATATTTGTAAATCCAACCTCTTTTGCCAGCCTGTAAGTATGCAAAAATTCCTCATATGTATGGATCCTGCCAAGCATCCGGAGTTCTCTGTCATCTGCCGACTGCAAACCAATACTCAGGCGGTTGATCCCGCATTTCTGATATGCACGGAGTTTCTTTTCATCTACTGTTCCGGGATTCAGTTCGGTTGTAATCTCTGCGTCTTCTGCGATTGTAAATGTTCTGTTAATTGCTGCAAATATGCTCTCCGTCTGTTCTGCTTCCAGCGTGGACGGTGTCCCACCGCCAAGGAAAATGCTGACAACACGATAAGCCTTCGCCAGATCTGTATAGGAACAGATTTCCCGGCAAAGGCTTTCTACATATATTTCCTGTTCGGCTCTGGTAGCAGGACCTGACAAGAAATCACAATATTTACATTTTCTTACACAAAAAGGAATATGAATATATAATTCTAATGCTTTCATTTATTTATCATCCAGTTTCAGTACACTCATAAATGCCTTCTGCGGGATCTCGACATTGCCCACCTGACGCATACGCTTCTTTCCTTCTTTTTGTTTCTCTAACAACTTTCTCTTACGGCTGATATCACCACCGTAACATTTTGCAAGAACATCTTTACGCATTGCTCTTACAGTCTCTCTTGCAATAACCTTGCTTCCGATCGCTGCCTGGATTGGAATCTCAAAAAGCTGTCTTGGAATCTCTTCTTTTAATTTTTCACACATCTTACGTCCACGTTCATACGCAGTATCTGCATGCACAATAAAGGACAGCGCATCCACTTCTTCCTTGTTGATCAGAATATCCAGCTTCACAAGATCCGATCTTACATAGCCGTCCAGCTCATAATCAAAGGACGCATATCCTCTGGAGCGGGATTTGAGTGCATCGAAGAAATCATAAATGATCTCATTGAGTGGCAGATGATAGCGCAGCACGGCACGCGTCTCTTCAATGTATTCCATGCCTTCATATACGCCTCGTCTCTCCTGGCAAAGATCCATGATCGCTCCGATAAATTCAGATGTCACCATGATCTCTGCTTTTACCATCGGCTCTTCCATATATTCGATTTCAGACGGATCCGGCAAATTGGACGGATTGGTAAGTTCGATCACATCGCCGTTCGTCTTGTATACTTTGTAAATAACACCCGGTGCTGTTGTTACAAGATCTAAATTGTATTCTCTCTCCAGACGTTCCTGAATGATCTCCAGATGCAAAAGTCCGAGGAAACCACAGCGGAAACCAAATCCCAGTGCAATAGATGTCTCCGGCTCAAACTGCAGAGACGCATCATTTAACTGTAATTTTTCCAGCGCATCCCGAAGATCCGGATACTTTGCTCCATCTGCAGGATACAATCCGCAGTACACCATCGGGTTGACTTTTTTATAACCCGGAAGCGGCTCGGCACAAGGATTCTGTGCATTCGTCACTGTATCTCCGACACGGGTATCTCTTACATTCTTAAGGCTTGCTGTAATATAACCAACCATTCCGGCACTTAATTCTTCACACGGAATAAACTGTCCTGCACCAAAATATCCGACTTCCACAACTTCTGCTTTTGCTCCGGTTGCCATCATCAGGATCGGTGTGCCCTTTTTTACAGTTCCTTCTTTGATTCTGCAAAATACGATAACTCCCTTATAGGAATCATACAGCGAATCAAAGATCAATGCCTGAAGCGGTGCTTTCGGATCTCCAACCGGCGCCGGTATCTTCTCAACAATCTGCTCCAACACCTGTTCTACATTAAGTCCTGTCTTTGCGGAAATCTGCGGTGCATCTTCCGCTTCAATTCCGATCACATCTTCAATTTCTTCAATCACACGCTGTGGATCTGCACTTGGAAGGTCGATCTTATTAATAACCGGCATAACATCCAGATCGTGATCCAGTGCCAGATATACGTTGGCAAGCGTCTGTGCCTCCACACCCTGTGCTGCATCCACGACAAGAATCGCTCCGTCGCATGCTGCAAGGCTCCGGGATACTTCATAGTTAAAATCGACATGTCCCGGTGTGTCGATCAGGTTAAAGATATATTCTTCTCCGTCTTTCGCTTTATATACAATGCGGACAGTCTGCGCTTTGATCGTAATTCCACGCTCCCGTTCCAGCTCCATATTGTCCAGCACCTGTGACTGCATCTCACGGCTGGTCAAAAGACCTGTCATCTCAATGATACGGTCTGCCAGTGTTGATTTACCGTGATCGATATGGGCTATAATACAAAAATTTCTGATTTTACTCTGATCCATTGACAATTCTATCGTTCCCCTTAGTTTGAATTTTCTCTGTTATTACCTATCTGAATATATCATACAGAACTGTATTTTACAATGAAAAGTTCCACACTCATCACATCGCTTAAGCGTCCTGTTTTCACCAGTTGTTCCGTATCTGCAGCGTCTTCCATAATGCTGCGCAGCTCTTCTAAGCCGAAGCTCCTGCACCTGCTCATATATTTTCCTGCTACAAATGGATGAATGCCCACCTTCTTTGCAATCTGTGACTTATCCATTCCTTTTATGCATAATGCTTTTACTTCCATCAGCTGCTTAAACTGTCTGGAAAGCAGGTATAAAATCCGCATCGGAGGCTCTTTTAATGCAAGAAGATCGTAATACAGATCCATCGCTTTTTTCTGATGTTTTGCAGCAACTGCTTCTACCATTTCAAAAATCTTATTGGAAATCTGCGCGGTGCAGATTTCATCAATGGCAGCCGGTGTAATCTCCTTTTCATCCAATGTATACGCAAACAACTTTTCCAGTTCTTTTTCCAGATTCTCCATATCTGTTCCGGTCTTTTCTACAAGATACTGCGCTGTGGAAGTCTTGATAAGCTTTCCTTCCCGCTTTACCTGTGCTCCGATCCAGTACAGAAGTGTCTTCTCGTCCTGTCTTCCAAGTTCCACGACACGGCCTTTATCCTTGACAGCCTTATAAAGCCTGTTCCGCTTATCCACTTCATTTTCCACGAAAATAAAGCATGCGGTATCCGGCATCGTTTTGATGTAATCGGCAAGCTCCGGCGCCGCATTTTTGAAAAAGCCTGAATTTTCCACAACGATCAGACGCCGTTCTGCAAAAAATGGCATTGTCTCTGCAAGATCAATAAGCTCTCCCGGATTGATTCCTTTTCCTTCGTAATAAGCGTAATTGACGGTATCTCCATCCGGCAGGATTGCCTTTGTCATCCGGTCTTTGTACTGCTTTTTTAAATAGGCTTCCTCTCCATAGAGCAAGTATACCGGTTTCCACTGTCCGTTCTTAATGTCTTCGTTTAAACTTTTCATACACGTACCATTTCCCGGCTGATCTCACTTAAGTTGTGTGCTCCGCACATGGTCATCGTATCGGCAAGCTCTGTGGTCAGTTTCTCTGTATAGGTTGCAACGCCTTCGGCGGCGCCGCCGTAGACAGCTGTCACATATGGGCGTCCGATCAACACGGCATCTGCTCCAAGCGCCAGTGCTTTAAAAATATCCACGCCACTTCTTAAGCCCCCGTCAACAAAGATCTTCATATCTTTTCCAACTGCCTGCACAATCTCTTCCAGTACTTCCGCTGTCGCCGGACACTGATCCAACACACGTCCGCCATGATTCGATACAACAATCGCAGAAGCTCCGGCTTCTTTTGCCTTCAAAGCTCCTTTTACCGTCATGATCCCTTTAAGGATAAATGGTACACCTGCAGCTTTTACAATCTCTGCCAGTTCTTCTGTCGTCTTGCTTCCTGCAGGCGGAGTCAGATTTTTCAGGAACGGAAGTCCTGCCGCATCTATATCCATCGCCACTGCAAAAGAACCGGATGCTTTGATCAGTTCCAGTTTTTCCTGTAATGTATTGACATCCCATGGTTTAACCGTTGGAATCCCTTTTCCGTCTTTTGCACGGATTGCTTCCGTAGCACCCTGCATAACCGCAGCATTCACACCGTCTCCGGTAAATGCCGCGATTCCTGCATCCGCACATGCCGGTACAAGAATGTTATTGTATTCCAGATCATCGTATTTATCGCCGTAATGCAATTTCATTGCCCCGATCGGCGCTGCAAAGATTGGTGCTTTATAGGTCCGTCCGAATATTTCAAAAGAAGTATCTGCTTTTCCATTTTCACAAATCGTATCCATATTCACACAGATATCCTGCCACTTCTCATAATTGCGGATTGCAACCGTTCCGGTTCCTTTGGCTCCCGGTCCCGGCATCTGGCTTGTGCATGCCTTCCCATTACAGACCGGACATGCTTTGCAATATGGTCCCATGCAGGTTCTCGCATTTTCCAATATTTCCTGATAATTCATTGTATCTTCCTTCTTTCTGTCTTTTATGTCAGTTTTCCTCTAATCTTTTGATTATACATCGTTATGTTTAATAATAACAAGCTCCAAGTGTCTGCGTCAACCACGCTTTTCTTCCATTCACACGGATTGTCACCGCTCCGCTGCTGGCTGTGCCGTACAGCCGGCTCCCATATTTTTCAAGTCTCTTAAGCGTCTCTTTGTGCGGATGTCCATAGCGGTTATTTCTTCCGGAAGAAACAAGCGTATATTTCGGATATACCGATTCAAGAAACGTCTCTTTCGTTGAATTTTTCGAGCCGTGATGCGCCGCTTTCAGAAAATCCCACTGCACATTCTGATAGTGCTCCTTTAATTCTTGTGTCAGCGTTTCTTCTCCGGCGCCTTCCACATCTCCCGTAAAGAGAAAACGTCTCTTCTGATATTCCATCGCCAGTACCATGGACGCTTCATTGCCAGGCTCCATTTTCTGACCGGTGTCCGGTCCAAGACAAACGATCCGGAAGATCTCTTTTCCACTTTTTTCCAGTAGTTGTTTTTCTTTCTCTATAATACAGATCTTTGCACCGCATCCCTGCCCGGTTTCTGCCAGGCGGAAAAGCTTCTCATCCCACACAGACTGCGGTGGGAAAATAAGTCTCACAATCCTGACACCCATTTTTCTGCGTTTTAACATTTCTTCAATCGCTCCAATATGATCTTCATCTCCATGTGTCACAAAAACAGCATCCAGCTTATGGATTCCCTGTGATTTTAAATAAGGTTCAATTCTGTATTTTCCAGCATTTTTCACATCACTACTGCCACCATCAATCAGATATGCTCTCCTGTCCGGTGTCCGTATAAAAATGCAATCTCCCTGCCCTACATCCAGCATGGTCACCTGTACTCCGGAAAATAAATTCTGGGGAATTGTAAGAACTGCTGTCGCGGTTACGATACCGGTTCCCAATACTGCTGCCCACCTGCTTTTCCTGTCACTTTTTCTCTCTGCCCTACCTGCCTTTTTTCTGCCGACTCTTATTACATTTCCCCTCAATTTTTTCTGTCTGTCAGGATTTTTCCTACAATCTTTTACCACAGTTTTCCCTATTTTATCTTCTTTCATATCATCTGTTTTCTTCCTTTTTTTTATCCACAGTAACACACCCCCTACAATCAGATAATACAACATACACTGCCACAGATCAGGCTTCCCGGTTGTCACTCTTGCCCCTGGAAACATAAGCGCAAGATCACAGCTTTTTTCGTAGATTGCCAGAATCCATCCGCAGCCTTTTAGCAACAGCACTGATTCCTGCCAGAAAACAAGCCACAGAAAACTAGCCAATACTGCCATCATCAACAAAATCGTCAAAAGTGGAATAACAAGCAGATTTAACGCAAGACTTAACAGAGATATTTCAAAATAAGCCATCAGAATAATCGGGAGCAGAAGTATCTGCGTACTAAGTCCCGCCCATACATTCTGAAATGGCAATTCCACAAAAACAGGAAGGATAAGAAGCATTGCCAGCACCGCTCCAAAAGACATCCAGAAACCTGCGTCCTTAAGATAAAGCGGCTGTCCGATAAGCACACATGCTGCTGCCACCGCAAGTGCTGTCGGGCTGTCGTATTTTCTTCCCGCCGCATCGGCTCCCACGCGGAATAAAAACATGATAAATGCACGCATGACCGACACGCTTTTGCCTACAAGAAGCACGTACAGTGAAAGTGCCAGAATCCCGCCTGCGCAACCAAGTGGATAGGAACCGCTCTTTTTTCGCAGGAACTGATAGAATCCTGTTCCGAGAAATGACAGATGCAATCCTGAGATTGCAAGGATATGGGCGATCCCATTGACCTGATACAGCTCTTTGATTTCCGGATCCATGGCACTTCTGTCACCGAGAAGCATTGCCGTCAGCACACCACCTTTTTCTTTGCCAAGCTGGCGGATCAGCATTTCTTTCCAGTGTTCCCGCAAGCGCCAGATCCGTTCCCGCCACTGTTCCTGCTTGCCCCGGTTCTTCAGAACTTTGTCTATCCATACGGATGCATGGATCTTCTGTCTCCTGTAATAGGCTCTCTGATCGAAATTTCCTGGATTTCTCGCCCTGTCAAAATAGCGCAGTTTTCCTGTCACCTTCACTTTATTTCCACAGAAGATCTCATTTTCTGTTTGTTTTTTACTGTTTGTTTTTCTGTATAAAATAATTTTGGATTCTCTGAGCGAACGCCCATGAATATGTATCGATACATTTGTAAGATAATAAGTCTGCCGGTTTTCTGTAAATTCTTTTTTCCAGACGGTTCCGGATACCAAAACTTCTTCTCTGTCCTCTACACAGGTTTCCAGATCCGAAGGAGAGAAATAGGCTTCTGCCTTCTCTCCTCCAAACCATACGATTCCCGCGATCAGAAATATCCACAGCAGACATACGGAACATAATGGTCTGTTTCTCACTGTTCTTCCTCCACGATCGCCGGATCTGCCGAAAATGGTTTATTTAAGTTTATGCTTCCCTGATATTGTACATTTGCCTTTCCTCCGATCAGGATCTGTACTTTTCCTGCCGCTCCATTTGCTGTAATGGAATTGACAATTGCATAAATGCTGAGCCTTGGATCGATCTTATATTTTGTATTCTGACATTCTTCATCAAGATTTACATAACAGATACCATCCTTCGTGGACACACTTAAGATTTCCGTATCCTGTGAGATTACCGGATACTCCGAAACATCCTCCGGACCTTTCACCAATTGTTCCACGATCACTTTCTCCAAAGCTGTGTTGCTGTCATACCGTACTTTCACAGACTCTTCTTTCAGTTTGTCTCCTTTGGCATTGGCATAGTATAAAAGCAGATCTGCACTTTGATAAGAGTGAAGAGACGAACCGGTATTCTGTACAAAATCTGCCGCACATAAATATCCTTCCGGCTTGCCATGTTCGTCCTTTACCGGTTTGTTTTCCTGATAAAAACGCACATATCCCACACCGTCAATCTGTGTCAGTGTCTGTACAACTGCTGCCTCCAGCAGTAATCTGGAAGTTGTATTCATTTTCCCAAATGCATCATTCAGATGCAGATCCATCTTCCCAGCTGTCACACTCCAGCTTTTTACCGCTGTATGGTTCTGGAAAGCGCTCTTATACTCAATCGTATCCGGTTCTTTTTTTAATGATTTCAGAGCATACCGTATCCGGGAGTTCCTGGAATCACCCGTAATCTTATATGCTTCTTTTACCAGATCTGTTCCTTCCGCATTGATATAATAAAGTGCCGTCTCGTCCTCTTTTGGTTCTCTGTGACGTCCGCATCCGGTAACTCCGTTAATCAACATTAAAAGTGCAAGGCACACAGATAAAATCCGGCGTATTTTTATTTTCATAATTTCATCCCTTCTTTTTACACACAGTTATCCCCGCTCCGGTGCAACATATACAAGCGGAATACGAATCGTAAAGGTGGTTCCTTCGCCCGGCTGGCTGAAGACTTTAATCGCTCCACGATGCATAACAACCGCATTCCTTGCAATGGACAGCCCAAGTCCGGTTCCTCCGATCTCTCTGGAATGGGATTTGTCCACTCGGTAAAATCTTTCAAAAATATGTTCTGTCTCTTCCTGTGCGATACCGATGCCGGAGTCCGCCACTTCGATGTTGCAGAACTTGTGATCCGCATTCAGTGTCACGTGAACCCATCCGCCTTCGCTGTTATATTTGATCGCATTTTCCACCAGATTCGTAATCGCAAGCGACAATTTAACTTCATCAATTTCTGCCGTAACTGGGCGGAAGCTCTGGTACACAACCTCCACATTCTGTTTTGTAGCAATCGGGCGCAGACGTTTCAATATCTTCTCCACAAGTTCATTCATGCTGACAGACTGGATATTCATATTGCTTGCTGTCTTGTCCATCTTCACAAGCGACAGCAGGTCATTGATGATCTTATTCTCTCTCTCAATCTCTTCTGACAGATCACCCATAAATTCCCGGTACAGTTCTGTCGGTACATTCTCTTGAATCAACAGAGAATCTGCCAGCACTTTCATAGATGTCAGCGGGGTCTTTAATTCATGTGACACATTTGATACAAATTCCTGCCTGGAATCATCCTGCGCTTTCAGACGTCCCAACATCTTGTTAAATGCTTCTGATAAAATCTTCGTTTCTGTATATGCATTTTCATGCAGATAATCAGCATGGTATCCTTCCGTAACCGCCTCAATCCGCCTTGTGATCCTCTGGAACGGACGCACCATTAAGAATCCAAGACCGATTGCAAGCACAAGCGCAATGATCACTGCAACAACTGCAACAACATTTGCTTTGCCGCCAAGCACACCCTTACTTTCCGCAATGGAATCCGTGGACACACTTACAAGCATTACACCAATGACTTTCTCTTTCGCTGCATCCATGATCGGCGAAGTTACCTCTATATAACGATTTTTTGAATCGTAATAAGTCGTTCCTTTTCCGCTCATACATCCGGTAACATCACCGGATACGATCCTTTTGCCCTCGTCCATATCATACGTGTCTTTCAGAATATAATATGCCTGATCGATAAGCAGCACTCTTCCATTGTAAATATTGGATAATTGTGTAATCTCTGCGTTCATAGCTTCCGTTGTGACTACTTTTGGATAACCGCCCTGACTGAGCTGGTTACATAGAATGGTGCATTGATTCTGTATCTCGGCAGTCCGCACCTCGACCGCTCTCTTCTCATAACTGGTCAGAACCACCGCCTCCATGATCACTGCCGGTATGATTGCAAATAATACCAGCAGACTGATAATCAGGAAGCGGAGACTCTTCCATGTTTCTGTTTTTACGTATCTTCCAAATCTAACCTTTAAAATAATATCCCACTCCCCATTTTGTATATACATATTTCGGATCACTCGGATTCGTCTCGATCTTCTCACGCAGTCTCCGGATATGTACATCTACCGTTCTTGCATCTCCCGGATATTCATATCCCCATACAATATTTAACAGATTCTCTCTGCTGTATACTTTGTTCGGATTCATAGCAAGAAGCTCCAGTAGGTCAAATTCCTTTGCTGTCAGATTCGTCTCCTGCTCTCCGATCACAACTCTCCTGCTCTCACAGTCGATCTTCATCTCACCTTTTACAATGATCTTATCGTCTTCGCGCTCCGTCTTCTTCCTTCCTGTACGTCTTAAAATAGCTTTGATCCTTGCTTTCACTTCCAGAATATTAAATGGCTTGGTTATGTAATCATCGGCACCGTATTCCAGTCCGAGGATCTTATCCATATCGTCTCCCTTTGCCGTCAGCATAATGATCGGAACATCCGAATATTCACGAATCTGTCTGCATACTTCAAATCCGTCATACTTCGGAAGCATCACATCCAGAAGCAGGATATCATATACATTCTCTTTTGCAAGTTTCAGTGCTTCCTCACCATCGTAAGCACAGTCTACTTTCATGCCCTCCTGTTCCAGACTGAAACGAATCCCTTTTACTATTAATTTTTCATCATCTACAACCAGAACTCTCTTATCTTCCATTCCTGCTCTCTCCTGTTACTGTCAGCTTCCGCTTATTTCTGTCTCTTTTTATTGTTATATCTCGATCTGGTCTTCCAACTTTCCATAAATTCCGTCTTTGATCCCTTCGACTTCCTTCAACTGTTCTTTTGATCCAAATCTTCCTTTTATCTCCCGGTACTTTATGATTGCCTGCGCTCTCGCCTCGCCGATCCCGGTCAAAGTCATCAGCTCTTCTTTTCCCGCCGTGTTAATATTGACTTTACCGGAAGTTCCCTGTGCATCTGTACTGCCGGAACTGCTGCCACCCTCTGCTACTCCTTCCGTTTTTTCTGAAGCACCGTTATTATTAATTGCTTCCTTCTTTGACGGAATATAAATCTGCTGTCCATCCTGCATCTTCTCTGCCTGGTTCACAGAAACGGATGCCGCCTTTCCTGTCAGACCTCCTGCGAGCCGGATCGCATCGCAGATCCTACTGTCTGCATCCAGCCGGTACACGCCGGGATGCTTTACCTGACCGCATACATATACGCAGATCTCACCCGAAGATACTTTCTCATCCTCGTCATCTGCCCCTGATTGCTCCCTCTGTCCGGCAGTTTCACTCTTAGCATCTTCTGACAATTCTATTTCTTCCAGCGCACTTTCATTTCCTGTGTCCTGCTGTCTGCCAATACCGGAACAGCCAGTCAGGCAGGTAAATATTATGAACCACACAAGTAAAAATCTTCTGTTATTTTTAAAAATCTTCCTATGCATATTTTGCCTCCACAATGGTCGGAACTGTGAATCCCCTCATATGCCTAGATACACTTATATTACTATTTCCACTGAAAAATTGCAACTCCTATAAGTGCAATTCCCATGCCGATGGCTTTGCGCCACACAAATGGTTCTTTCTCCACTCCGAACAGTCCCATAAGCTCGATCACATAAGCTACGATCAGCTGTGCGATTACAATAAGAAGCGCTGCCTTCGCCGGACCGAGCTGTGCCATACTCTTAATCACCGTCCACGTAATCCCGGCACCGATTACGCCTCCGAGGAGCAAATATTTCGGCTCGACTTTCATAAGTGCACCTACCGGATTTCTTCCCGTTACCAGCCATGCAATGAGACAGATGATAAATGCACTGAACTGCACCCATCCGTTACTCACCCACATTCCCGCAGTTTTCGTCACCTGTGTATTAAAAACGCCTTGCACACTCATCAATGTTCCCGATAAAACAGCAATCAAAAAACCAGTCATTATCCATACCTCCTGCTTATGCAGATACTATGTCCAACAACTGGTCTTTTATACCTTTTTTTATATTTCTGGCTTGATTTTTCCAGATCTGATTTACAGAATCTTCTCAAGAACTGCAATCATCTCATCCACATGCTCTTTTTCAATGATAAGCGGTGGAACGAAACGCAGGACATCTGCGCCTGCACCGATCACAAGCAGTCCTTCTTTCAATGCTGCATTTGTCACTTCACCAAGCGGTTTTGTAATCTGGATTCCCTGCATAAGTCCGGTTCCTTTCACCGCTTTTATACAGTCACATTTCTCCTTTAACGCTTCTAACTTTTCTGTCAGATATGCGCCCATTTCTTTTACATGTGCGGTCAGATTTTCTTTTTCAAAGATTTCAACTGTCTTGCTCACTGCTGTGCATGCCAGTGGATTACCTCCATAAGTGGTTCCGTGATCTCCCGGCTCCAGTGAATACTCTGCAACTTCCTCTGTCATGGCAAATGCACCAACTGGGATACCACTTCCGATCGCTTTTGCCATTGTCATAATATCCGGTTTGATGCCGTATCCCTGCCAGCAGAACATTTCTCCAGTTCTGCCCATACCACACTGTACTTCGTCACAGATCATAAGGATTCCTTCTTTATCGCAAAGCTCGCGGATTCCTTTCATAAATTCCTCTGTTGCAAGATTGATACCGCCCTCGCCCTGCAGCGGTTCTAAGATAATCGCGCAAGTCTTGTCTGTCACCAGTGCTTTCACACTGTCCAGATTGTTGTATTCTGCAAAAGACACCCCCGGTACAAGCGGACCAAACGGTTTTCTGTATGCGTCATGTCCGGTTACGGATACTGCTCCGAAACTTCTTCCATGGAAAGACTCTTTCATGGCAATAAATTCATAACGTCCGGTTCCTTTTTTATATGCATATTTTCTCGCTGCTTTCAGTGCACCTTCCACAGATTCCCCACCACTGTTCGTAAAGAAAATACGATCCATCTTCGTAATCCGTTTCAATGCCTCTGCCGCTTTTCCACACACGGTATTATAATACAAGTTGGACGTGTGGCACAGCTTGTCGATCTGAGCTTTCAATGCCGTATTCAGCTCTTCATTTGCATAGCCAAGAGAAGAAACCGCATAGCCGGCTGCAAAATCCAGATATTTCTTTCCTTCTGTGTCATACAGATACACGCCTTCGCCGTGTTCTAAAACAATAGAAAACTGATTGTAGGTGTGCAGTAACGCCTCGTTTGTTTCTTTCATATATTCATTCATAGCTTATTCTCCGTGATAATATCTCTCGTCAATATCATTCTTGATCGCAGTTCCGATACCTTTATTTGTAAAGATCTCCAGAAGCAGACAGTGCGGAATCCTTCCGTCCAGAATATGCACTCTGGATACACCATTTTCAATGGCGTCAATACAATTATGAAGCTTCGGTAACATTCCGCCTCCGATAAATCCATCCTCCATCAGTTTCTTTCCTTCTGATACATTCAGTTCAGAAATCAGAGTCGATGAATCTTTTGGATCTTTGTAAACACCCTCGATATCTGTCAGGAACGCAAGTTTCTCTGCATTGATTGCTTTTGCGATCGCGCATGCCGCGTCATCCGCATTAATATTGTAAGTATTAAAATCATCATCCAGACCAATTGGTGCAATGATCGGAAGGAAATCTTTCTCCAACAGATCGAAAATAATATCTGCATTGACTTCTTTTACATCACCGACAAATCCGATATCTTCTCCGTCTGCGTATTTCTTGTCTACTTTCAGTAGCCCGCCGTCTTTTCCACTGATACCGATTGCTCTGACGCCAAGACTTTCTACAAGCTGGACGAGACTTTTATTTACCTTTCCAAGCACCATCTCAGCCAGTTCCATTGTATCGGCATCTGTCACACGAAGTCCGTTGATAAAATGAGGTTCCATGCCAACTTTTCCAACCCATTTGCTGATCTCTTTTCCACCGCCGTGTACGATGATCGGTTTGAAACCAACCAGTTTCAAAAGTGTAACATCCTGAATGACTCTTGCCTTCAGTTCCTCATCTACCATGGCGCTTCCGCCATATTTTACAACAATTATCTTACGGTTAAAACGCTGGATATATGGAAGTGCTTCTATCAGTACCTCTGCTTTATCCAGATATTTCTGCATTGATTTTTCCATCTGTGTCTCCTTCCCTGGCTGTAATTTTTGCTTTTTATCGAATCATCTGTCTCGCTTTAAATTTCATAATTATTGTCGTATTAGCTACGGTAATCTGCATTGATCTCAATGTATCCGTGTGTTAGGTCACATCCCCATGCGGTTGCTGTTTTCTCACCCATCTTCACATCAGCGATTGCTGTTACTTCTTTCTCAGACAGGATCTTAGTAGCTTCTGCTTCGCTGTAATCTACGGCAGTACCATTTTCAATGATCTGGATCTTTCCTGCTGCACTTTCGAAGAATAAATCTACTTTCTCCGGATCAAACTGTGCTCCGGAATATCCCATTGCGCAGAGGATTCTTCCCCAGTTCGCATCATGTCCTGCGATTGCAGTCTTTGTAAGATTGGAGCAAACGATGGATTTGGCAAGTGTCTTTGCCTGCTCTACGCTCTCGCAGCCAACTGCTTTTACTTCAAATAATGCTGTTGCGCCTTCGCCGTCTCCTGCAATCTTTTTAGCCAGATATTCATTGATCGTATGTAAAGCTTCTGCGAAATTTTTATAATCTTCTGTTCCGTATGTGATCTCCGGATTTTCAGCCAGTCCATTTGCGAGAAGGACAACGGAATCATTGGTAGATGTATCTCCGTCTACAGAAATCATGTTATAAGTATCTCCGACATCTTCGCTTAACGCTTTCTGCAACGCGTCTTTTGTAATGACTGCATCTGTAGTAATAAATGCAAGCATTGTGCACATATTCGGGTGGATCATTCCGGAACCTTTTGCCATACCACCGATTGTAACTGTCTTGCCACCAACTTCAATCTCGACTGCAAGTTCTTTCTCATAAGTATCGGTTGTCATAATCGCTTTGGCTGCTTCTGTACCATTTTCCTGAGAGTCATTTTTCTTCTCAGCCAGTACTTTGATTCCTGCTGTCAGCTTATCGATCGGGATCTGTTTTCCAATTACACCTGTAGATCCGATCATGACACCGTCTGCTGCCACACCAAGTGCTGCTGCCGCTGCATCTGCAGTGTCTTTGCAGTATCCAAATCCTTCCGCACCGGTACATGCATTGGCAATTCCTGAGTTTACGATAACTGCCTGTGCTTTTGCACCGCTCTTTACAACCTGCTGATCCCATTTTACCGGAGCTGCCTTTACAACATTGGTTGTAAAAGTTCCTGCTGCCACGCATGGCACCTGGCTGTATACCAATGCCATATCTGTTCTGTCTTTATACTTAATTCCTGCTGCTGTACTTGCTGCTTCAAATCCTTTTGCTGCGGTTACGCCGCCTTTTACCTGTTTCATCTTTCTTCCACCTTTCTTTTTTGTTCTCGTCTGCCGGTTCTTCCATCTATAATTCCCACAGATTATTATTCGCCATATCTGTATGAAACTGCTTACTGTATGAAGGCTGTAATATTTGCCTCATTCAGTGTAAAATCATAATAATTCAAATCTTCTCTTTTTGTCCAGCCGATTTCTTTCCAGAATGCATTACCGATATCATTCTGTGTAAATGCGATCAGGGATACTTTGTTGATTCCTTCTTTTTTCAGTGCCTCCATCGTAAATACAACCATGGCTTTTCCGATGCCCTTCATTCTGTGGTTCACATCTACACATACATGATACAGACAGCCTCGTCTTCCATCGTGCCCACAGAGAATTGCTCCAACGATTTTCCCATCCTCTTCTGCAACTACACTTGTGGTTGGATTTCTCTTCAAAAACCGTTCCACACCTTCTCTGGAATCATCCACACTGCGGATACCAAAGCCCTTAATGCTCATCCAGAGTGCGTGCACCCGGTCAAAATCTTCTATTTTCATTACTCTTATATTCATCTATATTCTCTACTCCTCTGTCTGTATTTTCCGTTGGGGACAAACCGGCAAAACAATTCGTTTGCACCTGTCCTTATGGGAACATTGGAACCAGTTCTAATCCCTCCGTCTCCGGAAGTCCGAACATCAGATTCATGTTCTGTACTGCCTGTCCGGCTGCACCTTTTACCAGATTGTCGATCGCGCCCATCATAATGATACGGTTTGTTCTCGAATCGATCTTAAAGTTGATATCAACGTAATTGCTTCCTTCTACCCATTTTGTCTCCGGGCACACATCTTTTGGAAGCACACGGACAAATTTCTCATCTTTATAATATTTATCATAAATTGCTTTAACCTCTTCATATGTCACTTCTTTTTTCAGTGTTGCATACTCTGTGGCAAGGATTCCGCGGTTCATCGGCACAAGATGCGGTGTGAAATTGATCAGCACTTCTTCTCCGGATGCATAGCCTAACTGCTCTTCAATCTCCGGTGTATGTCTGTGGCTTGCCACACCGTATGCTTTCATGTTCTCATTGACTTCACAGAAGAGATTCGGAACCTTCGCTCCTCTTCCTGCTCCGGACGTACCGGATTTGGCGTCTACGATCAAAGTATTCATATCAATGATTCCTTCTTTTGCCAGCGGATACGCTGTCAGGATCGAACATGTTGTATAACATCCCGGATTCGCTACCAGTCTTGCGCCCTTTACATCTTCACGGTTGATCTCACACAGTCCGTATACTGCTTCCTTAATAAACTGTGGACTCTTATGTGCGATTCCATACCATTTTTCATAAGTAGCTACATCCTTGATCCGGTAATCTGCACTCAAGTCAATGATCTTTGTCTGGGCCAAAATCTCCTCTGACATCATCGAAGCACAGAAACCCTGCGGCGTTGCCGTAAAGATTACATCTGCCTGCTTTGCAAGTTCTTCCATATTGTCATCCAGACACTTTGCGTCTACGATCTCAAACATGTTGCGATACACATCTGCATATTTCTGATCTATATAACTTCTGGAGCCATACCATACAATCTGCGCATCCTTATGTGCAGATAAAATTCTCACAAGTTCACCTCCGGCATATCCGGTTGCTCCGATAATTCCCACCTTAATCATATACGTCATCCTCCTGATGTATTTTTATACTTACTAGTTGAACATTCGTGTTTTTTATAGTAAACCCATTTTCGGGAGTTGTCCAGTTTGGGACGGGGCTTTTTTAGAAAATCCCCGTCCCAAACTGAAATCCCCCTGTCCCTTTTTCATTAGTATGTGAATAATTATACAGCCATCATGTATAATATGCAAGTATTTTCTATTTTTTCCTTGCATATTTATAACATATAGTGTATAGTTAACTTTGCAATCGCAAATAATTAAGCATTTTATAAAAATACATTTCAGGAGGATATACATATGAAAGAAAAAGTAGTACTTGCCTATTCAGGTGGACTTGACACAACAGCAGTTATTCCGTGGTTAAAAGAGACTTTCGGTTATGAAGTTATCTGTTGCTGCGTAGACTGTGGACAGGGAGAAGAGCTGGACGGACTGGAAGAGAGAGCTAAAATGTCAGGTGCTTCCAAATTATATATCGAAGATATCGTAGATGACTTTGCTGACAACTATATCGTTCCTTGTGTTCAGGCAAATGCTGTTTACGAAGACAAATATCTGATTGGTACTGCTATGGCTCGTCCGGCAATTTCTAAAAAGCTGGTTGAGATTGCACGTAAAGAAGGGGCTGTTGCTATCTGCCACGGTGCTACCGGTAAAGGAAATGACCAGATCCGTTTTGAGTTAAGTATCCGTGCTCTGGCTCCGGACATCAAGATCATCGCTCCATGGAGAATGACAGACATCTGGACAATGCAGTCCCGTGAAGACGAGCTTGCTTATTGTAAAGCACACGGAATCGACCTTCCATTCGACGCCAGCCACAGCTACAGTCGTGACCGTAACTTATGGCACATCAGCCACGAAGGACTGGAACTGGAAGATCCTGCATGCGAGCCAAACTATGACGACATGCTTGTATTAGGTGTTACACCTGAGAAAGCTCCAGACAAAGGCGAATATGTTACAATGACATTTGAAAAAGGTGTTCCGAAGACAATCAACGGAGAGGCTATGAAAGTTTCTGACATCATCCGCAAACTGAATGAACTCGGTGGAAAACATGGTATCGGAATCATTGATATCGTTGAAAACCGTGTCGTTGGTATGAAATCCCGTGGTGTATATGAGACTCCTGGCGGAACAATCCTTTACGAAGCACACCAGCAGTTAGAAGAGCTGATCTTAGACCGTGCTACATACGAAGTAAAAGAGCAGATGGCTAAGAAATTATCCCAGGTTGTATACGAAGGAAAATGGTTTACACCACTGCGTGAAGCAATCCAGGCATTTATTGAGAGCACACAGGAATATGTAACTGGTGAAGTGAAGTTCAAACTTTACAAAGGAAATATCATCAAAGCCGGAACAACTTCTCCATACTCTCTGTATAATGAATCTCTTGCAAGCTTCACTACCGGAGATCTGTATGATCACCATGACGCTGACGGATTCATCAACCTGTTCGGACTGCCGTTAAAAGTTCGTGCCATGAAAATGCAGGAAGTAAATGAAAACCAGAAATAAACGTATAATATGAAGATTTAAACTGCTCCGGCAGTTATGATATGCACCCTGTCAAGTAGACAGATCAAATATCTAAAATAAGTGTTCAGTGAAAGACCATACTTCGTATGAAGTATGGTCTTTTTATACACCAAGCAGGATACGCTCTGCTAATCCCATTCTGATTGCGTGACATTAAAACATAAAGTACCGTTTTTACTGTTCTACTATAAATAACAATCAAAAACGGTACTTTATAACATTCTTTTAAAATCTATGAAATTGTCCTATCGCTTTCCACGTCCAAGCTGTGCCAGCATAATCCCGATCACTACGTAGAAATCGGCAAGATTCGCAGTCAGGCTTCTAAGCAACTTATGCTTTCCGTCGTAGCCAATATAATCCACAACTGCACCTTTCATGATCCGGTCATATGTATTGCTGATGGCACCTGCTGTTACAAGCGTAAGTCCTGCTTTGCAAAGCTTTCTCCCCTTACAGAGAAATACCTTCACATCTGCCAGAAATATAACTCCTGTTCCGATCAAAGACACTTTCAGAGGCAGTCCCGAATGTTTTTCAAAACTACTGAAGATCAGCCCTTTGTTGTAAAACTTCCTAAGAAGCACTCCGGGAATCTTCGTCTTCTCTTCCCGTTCTTCATCATAATTCTCTTCTATATACTGCTTCACCGCCTGATCGATTCCAAGAAGTCCGGCAAATATACCACCGGCTGCAAACTTTCCCATTATAAAACTCCTCTGATGTGCTGAATCTCCTCTGCAATCTTCTTCATCTCTTCGTCACGTTTTTCAATGGATTCACATACTGCAACATAATCAAGGTCGGAAATCTCCCCCTGTACAAATTTGTCATAAACCATACGTCCCATATCCATAAGATCTCTGTCGTTTGCACGACGCAGAGTGCGCATATCACTTTTCAGTTTCTGTATTTCAATCGTGTCCTCTGTCTTCTTTCCAATATCATTTGCAACATCGGATATCTTTCTTCCTAAATCTTCAAAAAAATCTGCCATAAATCATTCTCCTTCGTTTTCTATAGTCTTCGTAAAGTATCCAATGAATGATAGACATCCATCTTTCCATATCCCCACTGCCGGTTCGGTCGCTCCATCTTCGGAAGATTCTCCGCTCCCAGAATGATAATGTTGCGGATCTGGCTGGAATTCACGCCTTTCGCTCCCGGCTGTTCCAGTATCCATTCGGTAAGCAGCGCCGCCGCACCTGCTGCCACTGCAGTTCCGGCACTGGAGCCACTTCTTGTAACCCACCGGTCTTCCCCTGATGCACCTGTAATACGCACCCCCGGAGCTGTAAAATCCGGCTTTATGAGATTACTTCTAGTATAACCTCTTCCCGAATTAATATCAACCGCATTATCCACACTGTTATAATACGCCACTGTCATTGCATTTTCTGTACTTCCCGGCTCTGTCAGCGTGACATCCGGATTCGCTTCCAGAAAATACACTTCTCCTTCTAAAAACTCCTGCACCGGAAGCCACAAATGCACTTCACCTCCTGCATCTGTCGCGGATTCGATCTCTATTTTCCAGATTCCTGCAACCGGATTTTTAAATTGCATAAATAGAAGCTGAGAATCGTTATTTTCCAGCAACAGCCTGTATTCCACCATAACTTCTGTCCGTTCAAAGGTAAATACAAAATTATAGCGGTAGCCCTGCCGGAACGCCACCTGCCTCGTCCGCTCACCGGACGGGGAAATGAGCACAATCGTAACAACCATCGGAAGCTTCGTCCAGAGTTCTGCGACAAATCCATTGATCCCACTCCCAACCCGAATCTCTGCTGTGACTGGCTGTGACATTTTTTCTGAAATTGTATAAGAAAAATGATGGCGCATGGCAGCTTCATTTCCACCACCAATCACAACACTCCTGTTTAATTGAAGTGCATACTGATCCAGAATCCGCGATAATAGTGTCGTTCCATTATGACCGCCAAAATTCGTTCCAAGCGCAATGCACAGCACGAGCGGAAGACCTTCATTTTCAGCAAGGTCATTCAGATATTTAAGCCCCGCCATAATATCATTTTCCTGATAACAGACGGCATCCTCCCGGATCAAGTAAAAATCCCGGAGATAATTCTTCGCTTCTTTTAATTTTACAATTCCTAAGATTGCTTCTGGCGCCGCCCCAAGAAACTGTGTATTTACATCGGCATTTCCGGCAGCAATGCTTGCAAGATAAGTTCCATGTCCATTCGTATCAGTGGTTGGAACAATCGACAGTGGATCTTCCGAACGCAATGCTTCATTTAATGTTTCTTCTCTATATTCACTTCCGTAATCAAATGCCTTCGGCGCATTGCCCGTCTGAATGGTCTGATCCCAGAGTCCGGCAATTCTGGTGCTTCCATCAATATTTTGAAACACCGGATTCCGGTAGTCGATTCCAGTATCCAGAAATCCGATCATAACTCCCTCTCCCATCAGCCGGAGTGTTGGATAATTCTGCACCTGCAGGATTCCTGCACTGTTTAATGCATCATTATTTGTTCCTGTACTGTCCAGAAGTGTATAACAGTTCGGAATGGAATTATACCAGTATTCTTCTATGTTAAGTGGGGATAGCAAGCTTTTATCTACCGAAACACTCTCATAGCCAAAATCCATCTGCTGCCTGCAGTATGAATTCTCCGGTATATTATCTGCCATTTTTCCCCGGTCTCCCGGAAGTATAAAATCCCAGTAATCCTGGGACAGGATCTTCTCTCGGCATGTCATTTTATTCATAAAAAACTGCCTCATATACTTTTTTCTAAGTATATGAGACAGTTTTCATTTTCTATACCTGTCATTTTTATGACATCATATAGTCTGAAACGTTATGCCTCTTTCTTATTCCATGATACACCCGGAATCTTATTCAACATACGCTCAATGATCTCTACCGAATCCTCAATTCCATAACTTGCACTGTTAAAGCAGATATCGTAATTCTCTGCGTCTCCCCATTTTACACCACTGTAAAACTGGAAATATTTCCTGTGCTTTTTGTCCATCTTCTTAAGTTCATGAACAGCCTGTTTCAGACTTAAATTGTTAACCTCCATGTATCTCTTTACGCGCTGTTCAAATGGCGCCGTAATAAAAATACTGATATGTGGGATATGGTTATTTGCAAGAATTACATCCGCACAGCGTCCCATAACAACAAAGTCTTCTTCTTTTGCCATCTTGCAGAGAAGATCGCTCTGGTTAAAGAAAATTGCATCGTCCTTATTCAGTCCATGATAGCGGTTAAAATCATGTAATTTCTGTTTCAATCCTTTGGCTTCACCGAAATTTTTCTGATATTTGTCTTCAATCAGTCCGTCCTGATCCTTATCGCCACTGACTTTCGCATCATTTGTCACATCCAGACGTTTTAATACTTCCTGCAGGATCTCTACATCATAATAATTAATGTGTAGTGCATCTGCCAATGCGAAACCAATATCATTTCCGGCGCTTCCCTGTGTTCTTCCGATACAGATCACAAGATGATCGCCCTTCTTAAACTTTTTCTTCGTGCGCGCTGTATTCAGTTTTGCACGTTTTTTATTCAGGATATCTACTTTTCCAAAGCCGTCCGGAAGTTCTGCGACTGCTTTTAAGATCGCATCATATTCCGTCATAACTTCTGCTTTTACTTCTTCGTCTTTGATCGTCCTTGCCATGTTGCTGATCAGTGCCAGCTCACTTCGAAGCAGATGTCCCTGTGGACGCAGCGTCATCAATCTGGTCAGATTCTCCACACAGGTCTGTCGGTCATCCGTAAAGGTTCGTCCAAGTGCAGATCCCACACTTTCATATACTTTTACGTCCAGATCATAGATACGTTCTGCAATCTCATAGCATTTCTTCTGATTCTCTTCCATAATCTGCACCTCCTATATAAAGAATACCAGCATGTCGATAATGAATACCGGAACTAAGAACAACAGTGACCATATAATATATCCAAAGAACGATGGCATACGCACACCGTTTTCATCAGAAATGGACTTCACCATGAAGTTCGGTGCATTTCCAATGTAAGTATTTGCTCCCATAAATACTGCACCGCAGGAAATTGCAGTCAGCATTTTCACAGAAATCGTACCTACGGATGTTACCATACCTTTTGTAAATCCAAGCGTACCCGCTGTTGTCAGGAATACCAGATAAGTCGGTGTATTATCCAGGAAGCTTGACAGTGCTCCGGTTGCCCAGAACATCTGGAACGGTTTGGTAATTCCAAGGTTCGGTCCGTAAGATTTCAGAAGCATCAGTGCAGGCTGCATAGTAATGAAGATTCCTACAAACAGAACTGCAACTTCCTGGATTGCTCCCCATGTAAAATGGTTCTTCGTACGGATCGACTCGTCTGTCGTCTTAAAGGACAGATAAGCTGCCAGTAAGATAATGACAATCTCTATGATTGCCGGATAAGTTAATGTTACTTCACGGAAAATGTGAAGTCCGCGTACATTTCCGGATGCATCCTGGAACATCGGCATATTCGGAAGTGTTCCGCTTAAGATGACGGCTGCAACGATCATCACAAGGAAAATAACATTGTGCAGTCCGGAAATCCGAAAATCTGTTCCCGGTTTACTGATATCCGGTTTCAAACCTCTTGCAATATCTTTCCGGTATGCACGTCTGTCCATAAAATAAAATATACTCAATATAATTACCATATTAAATAACAGTATCGGTAATAAATGTAAGCTCCAGAAAAATGGTACGCCTCGCATAAAGCCCATCAGAAGCGGTGGATCACCGATTGGTGTTAAGCACCCTCCCATATTCGATACCATAAAGATAAAGAATACCATAAGCTGGCGTTTGTTTCTTCTCCATGCGTTCATTTTCAGTACCGGTCTTACAAGCAACATACTGGCTCCTGTCGTACCGATACAGCTGGAAAGAAGTGTTCCGAATGCAAGTACCGCGACATTAAGTCTCGGTGATCCTGCGAAATCTCCCTCCAGTGTAATATTTCCTGCTACACAGAATAATCCAAACAGCAGAATAATAAATGTAAGGTAATCATTGAGTACACATTCTAATACGGTCTCTACAGAATCCCCCACTCCATACTTCACTGCATATGGAATCACAAATAACAGTGACCACATAGCTACAACCAATGGCTGGTTCTTTTCCCACCAGGTAGCTTTCACAAGCGGCATAACCGCAATGCACAGAAGCAGTCCTGCAAATGGGATGCAAAGCCATGCTGGGATGATTGTTTCCATTTTTCATTTCCTCCTTTTGTCTCATCCTTTTGTTGTCTTTTTCGTCGAAAATACTTCGGCTTTCTTTATGATAACCGGGGTACATCCTGTCCTCTTAATGTAATGACAGGTCCTCCGTTACCTTCAATATATGCTTTGGTGATGACAACGCGCCCGATACTGTCATCTTTTGGAATCTCATACATGATATCCAGCATAAATTCTTCGATAATCGCACGGAGTGCTCTGGCACCGGTATCCTTTTTCATTGCTTTTTCTGCAATTGCCTCCAGTGCACCTTCATCAAATTCCAGATCCACCTCATCGAGAGCAAGTAGCTTCTGATACTGTTTCAATATCGCATTCTTTGGCTCTTTTAAGATCTTGATATACATATCTTTATCTAATCCTTTTAAGGTAAATACGATTGGCAGACGTCCTAAAAACTCCGGAATCATACCAAAGCTTCTTAAATCCTCTGTTGTTACTTTCGACAGAAGATCTTTATCCCCATTAAAACGGTCTTTCAGATCTGCTCCGAAACCGATAGAAGACTGTTTTGTCAGACGTTCTTTGATAATATTCTCCAGATCCGGGAAAGCTCCTCCACAGATAAAGAGAATGTTCTTTGTATTGATCGTAGTCAGTGGCACCATAGCATTCTTGCTGTTTGCACCAACCGGAACTTCCACGTCACTGCCCTCTAACAGTTTTAACATTCCCTGCTGCACAGACTCACCGCTGACATCTCTCTGGCTGGAATTTTTCTTCTTGGCGATCTTATCGATCTCATCAATGAAAATAATTCCCTGCTCTGCCTTTTCCACATCATTATCCGCTGCTGCAAGCAGTTTTGAAACGACACTCTCAATATCATCACCTATGTATCCTGCTTCCGTCAGGGAAGTTGCATCTGTAATTGCAAGCGGCACATCCAGAATCCGTGCCAGTGTCTTTACAAGATATGTCTTACCGGAACCTGTAGGTCCGATCATCAACATGTTGGATTTCTCGATCTCGATATCATCCATCGTATCGGTTGCCACACGTTTGTAATGATTGTAAACTGCTACAGACATTGCTTTTTTGGCGTACTCCTGTCCGACTACATACTCGTCCAGCTTGGCTTTAATCTTATGTGGTGCCGGAAGATTATTGATATCTACAAGCGGAGTACGCTCTTCACCTTCTTTTTTCTTCTTCACTTTCTGCTGTTTCGGAATCATATTTTCCAGATCTGCCATGTTCATAACCTGAACACCCGGCATGTTCATAAGCTGACTGTAGTCGATCTGTCCGCTGTTCATTGCATCAAAACTCTTCTGCATGCAGTCGTTGCACACACAGATATGATTCGGCAGTTCGATCATCTTTCCTGCTACACTTTCCGGACGTCTGCAGATAAAGCAGATTTTCTCATAATCATCGTCGGAATCTTCCTTTGTAGATTCCACACCGGAAGTTTCCACTTTTTCTACTTCTTCTTTCTGTTCTTCAAATTCATTATTATTATTCTGATCTGGCATTGTCTCTTCCTTTCTATATCTATATTTGTATCTGTTCTTTCAACCTATCGTGTATGGTTATTCCCCTGCCTGCCGGCCGTCCAGCATTTCAAGAAACATCTCTTCTGAGATAATCGGAATTCCCAGTTCATTTGCCTTTTTATTCTTCGACGATGTAGATGTAATATCATTATTAATAAGATAATTCGTCTTGGAAGTCACCGATCCGGTTACTTTTCCTCCGAGACTTTCGATTAATTCTTTCACTTCTTTACGATTTGCAAAATGTGTAACACTGCCTGTAATGACAAAATTAACGCCTCCAAAGATCTGCTCTTTTGCTTCTCCTTCTTCTGCGTGAATTTTCAGTTCTCCAAGCAGATTCTTAAGCTGTCCTACATGTGCCGGATTCTGGAAATATGCCGTAAATGTTCCTGCGATCACAGCTCCGATACCTGAAATCTCACTTAACTGTTCCGCATCTGCATGCAGCATGGCATCCAAATCATTTTTAAATTCTTTGCAGATAACTTTCGCATTGGACAGTCCTACATTGGCAATTCCAAGACCATATAACACCTGCGGAAGTGTTGTCTCTCTCGCTTTTTCCACACTTGCCTTAAGATTATTAAAAGATTTCTCGCCGAAACCTTCCATTTCTTTGATTTCTTCTTCGTAACGATCCAGATGAAACAAATCCGCAAATTCCTTTACATATCCTCTGTCTATGAATTTCTCCAGCGTGGATTCTGATAATCCCTCAATATTCAACGCATCCCTGCTTACAAATAAAGAGAACGATTTAATATGCTTTGCCTGACACTCCGGATTCGTACAATAAAGTGCTTTTGCATTGCTCACCTGGCGGATCTCTGTCTTACCGCCACAGACCGGACAGACTTCCGGAATATCACGCACGCCACTTCTCGTCAGATTCTCTGCGATCTGTGGAATGATCATATTCGCTTTGTAAACTTCAATCTCATCGCCAATCCCCAGTTCCAGCTCTTCCATAATACTGATATTGTGCACACTGGCACGGCTGACTGTTGTGCCCTCCAGTTCTACCGGTTCAAAGATTGCCACCGGATTGATAAGTCCTGTTCTCGACGGACTCCATTCAATCTCCAGAAGCTTCGTGCGCACCTGCTCATCTGCCCATTTAAATGCATAGGAATCGCGTGGAAACTTCGCTGTTCTTCCCAGCGATCTTCCGTATGCAATATCATCATAAACAAGTACCAGTCCATCCGATGGGAAATCATTGTCCACGATTTTCCGGGAAAATTCTGCCACAGCATCTTCTACTTGATCTCTTGTCACCATGACGTGTTCCACAACTTCAAAGCCCTGTTCTCTCAGCCAATCCATCTGTTTCTCTCTGGAATTATGGAAATCCACACCATCTGCCTGTACTAATGTAAATGCATAAAACCGGACGTTTCTCTTCGCTGTAATCTCGTTATTCAACTGTCTTACAGAACCACTGCACAAATTACGTGGATTTTTGTAACGTGCATCGATATCTGCAATCTCTTCATTTATTTTTTCAAAATCCTTATATCCTATAATTGCTTCTCCACGGAGGATCAGTTCGCCCTGATAGCTGATCTTAAGCGGAATATTTTTGAATACGCGGGCATTGTTCGTGATAACTTCTCCGACTTCCCCATTGCCTCTTGTTACGGCTTTAAAAAGCGTACCGTCTCTGTATGTCAGAACAATCGTCAGCCCGTCCATCTTCCAGGACATCATTGCTTTCTGGTCACCGACAAAACGTTTCAGATCTTCAACTTCTTTTGTCTTATCAAGCGAAAGCATCGGACTTTCATGCCGCTCTTTTGGCAGTTCACTCAATACTTCATAACCTACATTCACGGTCGGGCTGTCGGATAAAGTAATCCCCAATTCCGCTTCCAGCTTTGTCAGCTCATCATACAACCTGTCGTATTCCAGATTGCTCATAATCTCCTGCGCATCCTGATAATAAGCTTTAGCTGCGCGGTTCAGAAGCGTTACCAGCTCCTGCATTCGTTCCTGTTTCTGTCTGCTCATATAGTTCTTTTAACTCCTGATCTGTTAATTTTCGAGTAGCTCCTGTCTTTAGATCTTTCAGTTCTATATTCATGATTCTGGTACGTACCAGCTTCTTCACTTCATATCCAAGTGCACTGCACATCCTGCGGATCTGTCTGTTCAGCCCCTGTGTGAGAACAATGGAAAATGTATATTTCCCAATCTTTGTTACTTTACAAGGTCTTGTTACTGCATCCAGCTTCTTCTCTTTGTCTGTAATGTGCACGCCTTCCGACATTTCCCGGATAAAAGCATCTGTAAGCGGTCTGTCCACTGTTACTTTGTATTCTTTCTCATGTGCATATCTGGCACGCATCATACGGTTGATGAGGTCTCCGTCATTCGTCATAATAAGAAGACCTTCCGAATCTTTGTCCAGTCTTCCTGCGTAAGTAATCCGTTGTGGATAATCCAGAAAACGGATAATATTATTCTTCGTCCGTCTGTCCTCTGTGCAGATAATTCCAACCGGTTTGTTCACTGCAAGTACGATTCTTTCATTGCCCGTATGAACCGTCTTCTTACCGACTTTTACAATCTGATTTTCGGACACATGCATGCCTGGTACTGCACGTTTTCCGTCTACAGTAACGCGCCCGCTTTCAATGAGCCGGTCTGCCTCTCTTCTTGAGCAGATTCCCGCTGCACTGAGGTATTTATTCAGTCTGATCATATTCCCATACCCCGTTCATTTTTTTGCATACCACTTCTAATCTAAACACCTATTATACCACATTTGTATTCAAAAAAAAAGAGAGCATTTCTTATGCTTTTTGATGAATTATTTCCATTTTCTTGTTATAATAAAAGTTCAGAAAGGAGATTTCTATGATTACTTTATCTCTCAAGGCGAAAGTCTCTATGTCACACCTGCTTCTCAAAGAAACATTCGACAAATTTTCCTTTATCGAAGCGGATATTACAACATTTAACAAATTTACAATAGATGGATTTTTACAGAAAGACTTTTTTGATGAACAACCGGCTGAGGCACATGCCCGTTGGAAAGATGTACGCGAACACTGCTTCCGTATCATCCGTGGTCAGCGTACCCCTTTGAATTTCAAGATTGTCCTTTCTCTGGCTCCATCCCATTTTGATGCCTTTTTAAAGAAAGAGCAACTTACCGGATTCACTGCCGGGGATATCCAGGGGCTGTATCTGAATTTCCATTATGACGGTACAGATCTTCACTGCATTACAGGGACTTCACTTCGCACTTTCACTCTGGACAAGTCTCTGGAACACGCGTGGGATCAGTATGTCCGCTCTTTTTTGCTGGAAAGTGATCTCGATACGTCAGTTTCCGTGTAAACTTCACAATATGCGAATATAGGACAGATTGTGCAGACTATTATAATAAAAAATTTTCACAGCATCAAAGTACCGGGAAAACAGAACATCATCTTACATTCCTGCTTCCCCGGCACTTTAATCTTATTTTCTTTTATTTATCTTTATTGGCTTTTCTTCCAAAATCTGACCATTCATTATTTTGTCAGCAACATCATAATCTCATTGCTTCTCTTGACAAATGCTGTCATTTCTTCTGGATTCAGCGGTTTGTGTGCAAGCATTGCCAAGTCATAAAGCTGTTTGCAGATCACACTTGTATTCTCGCTGTCTGCATGGTCTACAACATACTGTACAAGTGGATGATTTGCATTCAGGATTAAAGTGCTCTCTCCGCCAAGATCCATGCCCATGTCATTCATACCGTACATCTTCATCATTTCCTGCATACGACGGCTCTGCTCGGATAAAGTGATCATGGAAGCTACATTCTCGTCTTTTAATTTGGCAATCTTCACATCCAGTTTATCGTTCCCAAGTTCCTTGCGGAAGATCTCGATCAGGCTGTCAGAAGTTTTCTTAAATGTTTCCTGATCTTCTTCGGCAACTTCTTCTTTTGCAGTATCTGTTACATCTGCATCAATTCTCTGGAAGCGGATTGTAGGATTTCTCTGCTCCAACTGTGTGATGAACGGAGAATCAATGTTATGTCCGAGAATTACGGCATCCTGTCCCTGATTCTTAAACATGTTGATGTACTGACTCTGCTGGATCTCATCCGTTACATAGTAGATGGTTGTCTTGATCTCTTCGACTTTGTTATCGTCACCATTTTCTTCTTTCTTATCGTTCGGCTCTACGACTTCTCCGCCATTCTCTTCGATACAGTCTTTCAGCGTCAGATATTTGTGATCCAGGTTCTTGAACAGGATTGCATCTTTCATCTTGTCACAGAACTTCTCATCTTTTAAGCAGCCGAATTTGATAAATGGGCTGATGCTGTCCCAGTATTTCTCATACTCGTCTCTCTTTGTCTTACACATTCCGGCAAGTTTATCTGCAACTTTCTTGGAAATGTACTCAGAAATCTTATTTACAAATCCATCATTCTGCAGGGCGCTTCTGGATACGTTAAGCGGCAGATCCGGACAGTCGATAACTCCTTTTAATACCATCAGGAATTCTGGAATTACTTCTTTAATATTATCAGCGATAAATACCTGATTGTTATACAACTTGATCGTTCCTTCTACGGATTCATACTCTGTATTGATTCTCGGGAAATACAGAATACCTTTCAAGTTAAATGGATAATCCATATTCAAATGGATCCAGAACAGTGGCTCTTTGTAATCCAGAAATACTTTTCGGTAAAATTCCTGATAATCTTCATCGGAACACTCATTTGGATGTTTTGTCCACAGTGGATGTATATCGCTTAAAGAAACCGGACGCTTCTCAATCTTGACTTTCTCTTTTGCCGGCTCTGTCTCTACCATTTCTTTCTCGCCGTTCTCATTTTCTTTTTCTTCCATCTTGGCTTCTTCGTGAATGTGCTCTACGACAACATCATCCTCTTTAAGATCTGCCTCATCGATAGTCTCATATTCCGGTTCTGCTCCTTCTTTTGAAAGGAAAATCTCTACCGGCATGAATGAACAATATTTCTCGATTACTTCTCTGACACGATATTCATTTGCAAACTCCAGGCTGTCCTCGTTCAGATACAGCGTCATTGTGGAACCGATTTCTGTCTTCGTTCCCTCTTCCATCTCATACTCTGTGCCGCCTTCGCTTACCCAATGTACCGGTTTTGCGCCTTCTTTATAAGATAAAGTATCAATATGCACTGCGTCTGCTACCATAAATGCAGAATAGAATCCAAGACCGAAATGTCCGATCATATCGTCTTCTGTTGTCTTGTCCTTATACTTCTCAAGAAACTGTGTTGCTCCGGAAAATGCGATCTGTGTAATATACTCTTCCACTTCATCAGCTGTCATTCCAACACCGTTATCTGTAAATTTCAAAGTCTTCTCTTCCGGGTTTACTTCTACAGTAATCTTTGGTTTATATCCATCCGGAAGCTGATACTCTCCCATCATATCCAGTTTTTTTAATTTTGTGATCGCATCGCACCCATTGGATACCATCTCACGAACGAAAATATCATGATCGGAATATACCCATTTTTTAATAATCGGGAAAATATTTTCACTACTGATCGATAAACTACCTTTTTTTGCTGCCATTTTAATCACTCCTATTTCTATTTTTTATCATGCGGATTCCCCGCCATTCTTCTCTAAAGGATATAATAAGCCTCTCATTTTCAAAAGTCAACAGGAAATTAGCACTCTTTTAAACAGAGTGCTAATAATTCTTTGAACTTTATAAAGTTTTTATAAATTATGCTGCTTTTATCTTTATTCCACACTTTTCAGTGATTCTACCATATCAATCTTGCGGAGTTTAAAATACATCACACCATTTATAATGATTGAAAACAGTACCGTAAACAGGAAACTGTACAGATAACTCGGCGGATTGATATTGCGTCCGAACATTGCCGCATCCACTTCTACTGTCTGGATGATAAACAGATGCAGAATCCTTCCGATCCCAATTCCTACACCCGCTCCTATAAGCGTCAGGATCAGATTCTCACGATACACATAAGCTCCTACTTCCTGATCATAAAATCCAAGTACTTTCAGTGTTGCAAGCTCTCTTTGCCTCTCAGCAATATTAATGTTATTCAGATTATAAAGTACGACAAATGCAAGCATACCTGCTGAAATAATCAGTACTACAATAACAAGATTCAGGCTTTTCAGCATATCATCAAGCTGTTCTCTGATCTCATGCATATAACTGACATTTAACACTTCTTTCCTTGCCAGTATCTTCTTTCCTGCATCTTCCTTCTGTTTCTGGGAATATCCATCACGGATTGTAAATAAGAAACAGTTATACTCCGGCTTCTCGCCATAGATCTTCTCATAGCAGGCAGGTGTCAGATAGAGATAATGCCCCATGTAATTCTCACAGATTTTTAGGATCTTTACTTTTTTATCTCCATTTTCCTCGTCCTTAATCCGGATCGTATCGCCGGCTTTCGCATTTAAAAGCTTCGCCGTCTTCTCACTGATAATTGCACCATCGTCTGTCAGCTTATAAGGCGTATGGCTTCTTCTGTCTCTGAAATGCACGTAGTCTCTGACATCTTCCGGCTCACCAAACACGCACTCATATGTCGCCCGCTTTTTCTTTCCTTTTGCAAGTGTTACGGACTGCATCTTCGCTTTCATATGACGAATCACATCCGAGTCTTTTGTAAGGAAATCATCCAGATTATCGATTTCTTTTTCCGTCAGATTCTCTTTTAAATAGACACTTCCATCGTAATACTGAATCTCGCTATACTGTAAGTCGGCAATCTCGAAGATGGAATCCCGGAGTCCAAATCCGACGAGCATCAATGCCATACAGCCGCCAATTCCAAATATTGTCATGAAAAAACGTTTCTTATACCGCATCAGATTACGGATGGTAGACTTCCAAGTAAAACTTAAATGTTTCCATAGAAATCCAATTCGTTCCAGGAAGACTCTTCTTCCAATCTTCGGTGCCGGCGGGCGCATCAGCACAGCCGGTGTTCCTCCCAGCTCCCGGTAGCAGGCTTCTATCGTTGCAAGCAATGTGCATGCTACTGCCACACCGGAAGCAAACGCTGCATAACCCCAGTGATACGGAATCAGGATCTCCGGTATATGTAAATACATAATTCCGTATGCATATATGATAATAAACGGGAAGATCTTTTCACCGATCAAAAATCCCATAACGCTTCCAATCGCCGAAGCAAGCAATGCATAGCCGATATATTTTGACGCAATTGCTGCTTTTCCATATCCAAGCGCTTTCATCGTTCCGATCTGTGTTCTCTGTTCTTCTACCATTCGCGTCATACTGGTCAGACTAATAAGCGCTGCTACGAGGAAAAAAATCACCGGGAAGACTTTTCCGATTGCTCGCATCCGATCCGCATTCTCACCATAGCTTGTATACTCCGGCAAGTCATTCCGATCTGCGATATACCATTTTGCTTTTGGGATATCCGCAACCTTCTTTTTCGCATCGGATACTTTTTTCTCTGCTTTTTTGATCTTCTCCTGTGCTTCTTTTTTACCTTTTTTGTAGCTGGCTTTCGCTTTTTCTAATTTCTTTTCACTCTCAGTAAACTCCTGCTCTCCTTTTGTAAGCTTCTTTTCCTGTTCCGAAATTTCCCTGTAAGCATTCTTTATCTGCTTTCGTCCGGACTTAAGCTTTGATTTTGCTTTTGCAAGTTTTCTCTCACTTGCAGTAAGTTTTGCTTCGGACGCCTCAAGTTCCTTTTTTCCGGCTTCCAGCTTGGCTTTTGCCTCGGCAAGCTGTGATGTCGCCGCTTCTATCCCCGCCATCTGGGCTGACATCTGCTCATACTGCGCTTCATTTGTGCGATATTCACTCCAGCCTTTTTTTAATTTCTGTCTGCCGGCTCTTAACTGTGCTTTCCCTGCGCGGTATTCTTTTTCTCCCTGATCCAGTTCTTTTTCTTTTGCTTTCAGTGTTTTCCTGGCATTGACAAGTTTCTGTCTGCCATTCGCTAATTCTTTCTTTCCAGCCGAAAGTTTCTTTTCTCCGTCTTTGATCTTCTTTTCCGCTTTTTTTAATTTTTCACCGGACGTCTTTTTGCCTTTTTCTAACTTCTTCTCTGCTTTTGCAATCTTATCATTTGCTTCATTAACTAATTCCTGCCTTCGGATTCTGCCGCGTTTTTTTCCCAATGTTTCGATTTGATCCGTTGCTTTTTCCACTTTTTTCTCATATGCATCCGTATAAGCAGTCAGTGTTTTTGTACCCTTTACCTGCATACACGCCTCTGTATAAGTATCCAGCGCAAAGGTATCCTCACTTACTACGAGAAATCCATCTATCGTTCCTTTGCCGATCGTTGTACTGCCACGGTTAAAAGAAATATAGCACGGGCTGTTACCAATTCCAACTACCGTATACGTATCTGTCGTTAATGTATCCGAAAGCGGATCATCCGTCCCGGACTTTACAACAATACGGTCGCCGATCTTGTAATCCATCTCTTCATCCGCCAGACATTCTCCTGCCTTCTCTGGCATACGCCCCTTAGATACAGTCACTTTGTTCATATTCTTTGGAAGCGTCATCATATGCAGTACAAACTGGTCATCTTTTGTATCGCTCAGTACATCTGCACTGTATGCGCCTTCTGCCTTTTCTATCGTATCTGCCTCGTTAAATGCCTGTATGTCTTCCCTGGTAATTCCAAGTGTACTGACTGCTTTCACATCCATCAGATCTGCGCCGTCAAAATAAGCATCCCCGGTCACACGCATGGATGGTTCCGATGCACGGATACCGGAGAAAAAAGCAACTCCCAATGCTACGATAAACAGCATAGAAAGGAATCTTCCCGGGCTTTTCTTTAATTCCATTAGAAAATCTTTGTGCGTTACTTTCATACTCTTCTACCACTCTATCGTATCTACTGATACCGGATTCTTATTTTCCACAATCTCTGCAACTTTTCCGTTCTTGATCTTGATCACACGGTCTGCCATCGGTGCAATCGCCTGATTGTGCGTGATCAGGATCACTGTCATGCCTTTTTCCCGGCAGGTATCCTGTAATAATTTTAAAATAGATTTACCTGTATTGTAGTCCAGCGCTCCCGTCGGTTCATCACAAAGCAGCAGTTTCGGATTCTTTGCAAGTGCTCTTGCAATGGATACACGCTGCTGTTCTCCACCGGATAACTGCGCCGGGAAATTGTCTGTCCGTTCTCCTAGTCCGACTTCTTCCAGCACTTCTCTGGCATCCATCGGATTTTTACAGATCTGAAGCGCCAGCTCTACATTCTCCAGTGCTGTCAGATTCGGAATCAGATTATAAAACTGAAATACAAAACCGATATCATCTCTCCGGTATGCTGTCAGTTTCTTTGCCTTATAAGTGGCAATATTCTCACCATCCACCCAGACATTGCCGGAAGTCGCTGTATCCATGCCTCCAAGGATATTAAGCACGGTTGTTTTGCCCGCTCCACTGGGACCTACAACTACTGCAAATTCTCCTTTTTCAATTGTAAAATCCATCCCTGCTGCCGCAAGGATTTCCACTTCTCCCATATGGTAACTTTTCTTTACATCTTCTAATGTAACAAATGCAGACATCATACACCTCCGCGGTAATTTATACATTAATTATAACTGATTCAAGACAGAGCGTCCAGAATTAGCAATCAATATACAATAATAAAATCCCCGGATAACAGATTTTGCTATCTGGGGATTTTATTGTATCTTCCTTTATTCTTTTCCGTTAAAACAATATGTACAAATCTTGCACGGATCTATTCCAATTGAATCAAGAAGATCGTCCAGTCTGTGATAGCGCAGGGATGTAAAATTCTGCAGCTTGCGGATATCTTCGATCATCTGTACATAACGCTCTGTTGTCGGATCTGCATATTCATCCAGGATCTCCTGTGGACAGTCATCTCCTTCTCTTTCACGGATCACACGTCTTGTGATCAGTTCCATCTCTGATTTTGATCTGGAGAAGTTCAGATATTTACATCCATATAACAATGGTGGACATGCCGGACGGACATGCACTTCCTTCGCTCCGCTTCTATAAAGAAACTCTGTTGTTTCTCGAAGCTGTGTTCCTCTTACAATGGAATCATCGATCAGAAGCAACTTCTTTCCTTCAATTAACGCATGGACCGGAATCAGTTTCATTCTCGCGATCAGATTTCTCTGACTCTGATTCGTCGGCATGAAAGAACGCGGCCATGTCGGTGTATACTTGATAAATGGTCTTGCATATGGGATACCGGATTCATTGGCATATCCGATCGCATGTGCAATTCCGGAATCCGGAACTCCTGCAACAATATCCGGATGTACCGAATCCCCATCACGTTTTGCAAGCATACTTCCACATTTATAACGCATCTCTTCTACATTCACACCTTCGTATGCAGATGTCGGATATCCATAATATACCCAGAGGAAAGAACAGATCTTCATATCTTTTCCCGGCGCTTTCAATGTCTCCACGCCACTTGCGGTAACAAAAACAATTTCTCCCGGACCTAATTCTTTATAATCCTTATATCCAAGGTTAATATAGGCATGACTTTCGAACGAAACACAATACGCATCGTCTTTTGCTCCAACTACCAGAGGTGTTCTTCCATAGCGGTCTCTCGCTGCATAAATTCCTTTCTCTGTCATCAGAAGCAGCGTCATCGAACCATCTACACGTTCCTGCACATACTGGATACCTTCCAGAATTGTCTCTTTCTCACAGATTAGCGCCGCAACCAGTTCCGTCGCATTCACCTGTCCATTTGTCATCTCATGGAAATGGGAATGTGCACTCTCATACAACTCATTTAAAAGCTCTTCATAATTGTTAATCTTTCCAACTGTTGTAATCGCAAAGCTTCCTAATTTTGACTGGATCAGTAATGGCTGCGGTTCAAAATCCGAAATACAGCCAATTCCAAGTGTTCCTTTCATCTCTCCGACATCTCTGTCAAATTTTGTACGGAACGGTGAATTTTCAATATTATGAATAGAACGGTAAAATCCGTCTTCTCCAAAAGTAGCCATTCCACCTCTTCTTGTTCCCAGATGAGAATGATAGTCTACTCCATAAAATAACTCCAGCACACAATCCTGCTTTGATGCAACTCCAAAAAATCCTCCCATAGCCTTCTCCTTTTGCCTGTAATGATCTCTTTTTTGTTAATTTTTTTGTCTTTTTACCACGAATTACTCCGTTATCATACAATTTTAGCACAAAAGGAAATATGCTGTAAAGATTTTGTCTATAACATTTCCTGCAGTTTCTTATTAATTGCTACCGGATCCGCTTTTCCTTTCATCGTTTTCATCGTCTGTCCGACCAGTGCTCCAAGCGCTTTTTTCTTGCCTCCCTGATAATCAGCTACTGCCTGCGGATTGTCTGCAATCACTTTCTTTAACACTTCTTCCAATGCTCCATCATCATTTACAGTTTTCAGCCCGTGCTCCTCTACATAAGCTTTCGGATCTATGTCCTCTGCAAAAATTTTCTCAAATACTTCTTTTGCAACTGAACTGTTGATCGTTCCTGCTTCTGTCAGTTCTACTAAAGCCGCAAGATTCTCTGGTGCAAAATCAATGTCTTCCGGTTCCATTCCATTTTCTTTCAGAAGACGCATCGTCTCTACCATCAGCCAGTTGGAAACTTTCTTCGGTTTTCCACAGATAGCTGCTGCCTCTTCAAAGATATCTGCCATATGTTTGGAGTTTGTCAGAATCTCCGCATCATACTGCGGAATATCATATTCTTTTTTATATCGCTCCAGCTTTTCAGAACGAAGTTCAGGCTGCCGGTCTTTTACTTTCTGAATCCATTCATCACTGATAATGATCGGCACAAGATCCGGTTCCGGGAAATAGCGGTAATCCTGTGCATCCTCTTTTGAACGCATAGCATGCGATGATTCTTTGTTGTCATCCCATCTTCTTGTTTCCTGCACAACCTGTTTCCCTTCTTCGATCAGTTCAATCTGGCGCTCTCTTTCCCCTTCAATAGCTCTTGCGATAGCTTTAAAAGAGTTCAGGTTCTTCATCTCTGTTCTTGTGCCAAATTCTGCTGCACCAACTTCCCGCACCGATAAGTTGACGTCCGCTCTCATGGATCCTTCCTGTAATTTACAGTCAGATGCGCCAAGATACTGTACAATGGTACGCAGTTTTTCCAGATAAGCAATCACTTCATCCGCTGAGCGCATATCCGGTTCCGATACGATTTCCACAAGTGGTACGCCACTTCGGTTGTAATCAACCAGTGACGTGTCATCCCATTCATCGTGGATCAGTTTTCCGGCATCTTCCTCCATATGCATTTCATGGATACGGACTTTTTTCTTCTGTCCTGCCACTTCGATCTCTACATATCCATTTCTTGCAATTGGAAGATACAGCTGGGAAATCTGATAGTTCTGTGGGTTGTCTGGGTAAAAATAATTTTTGCGGTCAAATTTGCATACCTGGGTAATATCACAGTTTGTTGCAAGTCCGATTGCCATTGCATATTCAACAACCTGCTTATTCAGAACCGGAAGAGATCCCGGCATACCGGTGCAGACCGGACAGGTATGTGTATTTGGTGCTCCTCCGAACTGTGTACTGCAGGAGCAGAAGATTTTTGTTTTCGTTGCAAGTTCTACGTGAACCTCCAGTCCAATGACTGTTTCATATTGTTTTGCCATCTCTATCTGTCTCCTTTCGCAAGTTCCGGTGCCTCATATGATTTTGTCTGTTCAAATGTATAGGCTGCACGGATGATTTTCTTCTCCTGGAAGCAGTCTCCGATGATCTGCATACCAACCGGAAGACCTTTTGAATCTTTTCCGACCGGAATCGTAATTCCCGGAAATCCTGCCAGATTGACTGCGATCGTGTAAATATCTCCCAGATACATTTTCAAAGGATCACTTAGGCTCTCTCCAAGTTTCGGTGCTGTTGTCGGTGCTGCCGGTGCAATGATCGCATCATAAGATGCAAATGCTTTGTCAAATGCTTTTTTGATCAACGCCTTTGTCCGGAGTGCTTTCAAATAATAAGCATCATAATATCCGGAACTTAATACAAATGATCCAAGCATAATTCTGCGTTTTACTTCCGGTCCGAAGCCTTCGGATCTTGTCTTTTTATACATATTGTGAAGTCCTTCATATTCCGAAGTACGGTATCCGTATTTCACACCATCAAACCGGGATAAGTTCGAGCTTGCTTCTGCAGATGCAATGACGTAATAAGCCGGAATCGCATACTGTACAAGGCTTAAGTCAAATTCTTCCACAACCGCACCTTTTTCTTCCAGCACTTTGACCGCTTTTAAAATCTGTTCTTTGACTTCCGGATCCAGACCTTCTGTGAAATAATCTCTCGGCACGCCAATCTTCATTCCTTTTACCTCAGCAACCAGTCCTTCTGTGAAATCATACGATTCTCTTGCAATAGAAGTACTATCTTTGCTGTCATGAGAGGCAATGGTCTCCAGAATTGTCGCACAGTCTGTGACATCTTTTGCGATCGGTCCGATCTGATCCAGCGAAGAGCCATATGCGATCAGTCCATAACGGGATACCGTTCCATAGGTTGGCTTGATTCCAACAACTCCACAGAAAGAACTTGGCTGACGGATGGAACCTCCTGTATCAGATCCAAGTGCATATGCACATTCTCCTGCCGCAACTGCCGCACAGGAACCTCCTGATGAACCGCCCGGAACATGTTCCAGATTCCATGGATTCTTTGTTTCTCCATAATAAGAAGTCTCTGTCGTACTTCCCATGGCAAATTCATCCATATTTGTCTTTCCAAGGATTACAGCTCCTGCTTTTTCCAGATTTACAACTGCTTCCGCTGTAAAGGTTGGTTTGAAACCTTCCAGAATCTTAGAGCTGCAGGTCGTCTCCACACCCTTCGTACATAAATTATCTTTGATCGCCACCGGAACACCGGCTAATGGTCCGGTAAGTGTACCGTCATTAATCATTTTCTGTACTTCTTCTGCACGTTTTCTTGCACCTTCCTTATCAATCCGCACAAAACTATGTACATTCTCTTCTACGCGTTCTATCTGTGCAATGGCTGCTTCTACTGCATCTGCCACTGTTATTTCTTTTGCTTTTATTTTCTTTCCGATCTCAACGGCTGTCATACTTGTGATATCCATGCCTTCGTTCTCCTCTCTTTTTTCTTTTCAGGAAACTATCCGATTGTCTTTGGTACTTTAAAGCTCTGGTCTTTTGCAAGTGGTGCATTGGCAAGCGTATCTGCACTTCCGTCACCATTTGTCACAACATCCTCACGGAATACGTTATGCACCGGAAATACATGGGACATCGGTTCTACTCCGTCTGTATCCAGCTCATTTAATGTATCAATGTAATCCAGCATTTTTTCCATATCTTTTTTTGCTTCTTCCTTCTCTGCATCGCTTAATTCCAGCTTTGCCAGTATTCCGACATATTCGATTGTCTCATCTGTGATCTGATTTGCCATAATTTTGTCCCCTTTTCATCTTTCTATTTTCTATTTCTTTATGGTTCCAGTCTGCTTAAATCTCTTGGAAATAGCGTTGTCTCGCGGACATTGTCTTCCCCGATGAGCTGCATCGTCAATCGTTCCAGTCCGATTCCAATTCCACCATGTGGCGGCATTCCATGTCTGAAGGTTGCAAGATACTGATCCATTCCATCTGTCTCCATACCTCTTGCTTCTATCTTTTCTATCAGTTTCTGATAATCATGGATTCTCTGACCGCCTGTTGTAATCTCAAGTCCTTTAAACAACAGGTCAAAACTTAATGTATATTTCGAATCTTCCGGATCATCCATTGCATAGAATGGACGCTTTTTGGATGGATAATGAGTTACAAATACAAAATCACTGCCCCACTCTTCTTTTGCATATTTTCCGATCAGCTGCTCCTCCTCCGGCTCTAAATCGAACGGATTACGCATCTTATGTCCATATTTTTCCGATACGATTTCTTTAATATCGTGGAAACGGACTGCCGGGATTCTGGATACATCCGGAAATTCTACTCCAAGGATTTTCAGTTCTTTCGCATATTCTTTCTGCAAAAGTTTCATTGCATACTGTAAATACCCGGTTTCCATTGCCATGATATCTTCGAATCCATCAATATATCCCATCTCAAAATCAAGACTGGTATATTCATTTAAATGTCTTTTTGTGTTGTGTTTTTCTGCACGAAATACCGGTGCTGTCTCGAATACACGATCAAATACACCTACCATCATCTGTTTGTAAAACTGCGGGCTCTGTGCCAGCACTGCAGGTCTGTGGAAATATTCCAGCTTGAAAATATTCGCTCCTCCTTCAGCTCCCTTTGCTCCGATCTTCGGTGTATGGATCTCTGTAAATTCCTGGCTGTAAAGAAAATCGCGGAATGCTCTTGTAAGTCCTTCCTGAATTCGGAATTTTGCACGCTCTCTGATATTTCTAAGGGCAATGGAGCGGTAGTTTAATTTTGCTTCCAGTGAAGTATTCAATTTCCATTTGGAAATTGCAAGCGGCATCATCTCTGCCTCCGGCTCACTTAAAATTTCCACTTTCTGCATTGTAATCTCGATTCCGTTTGGTGCTTTCTCATTCTGCTTTAAAACGCCTGTCACTTCCAGTGTTGCTGCCTCTTTGATCGTTTTTATATCAAATTCTGCAGTTTCTTTCTCATATACACACTGCAGAAGTCCTTCTCTTTTACGAAGGATCACAAAGGCTACGGTTCCCATATCACGAATGACATGAACAGCTCCATTGATTTTTACAACCTCTCCTTCTGCGCATCCGGTAAGTAACTCTGTAATTTCTTTTGTCTCTTTTTTCTTTACTCCTGTCATAAATTCCATCATTCAGACCTCCCTTGGTATCCTTTTTGGTAAAATAGTGTGCGTCCTCGCAGAGCCATTTTATTTATCACTAAAAATCTTTTTGATAAATAAAAAAAGAGATTCTTTCGAACCTCCGGTACTAAAAAACGTCCCAGAATACATACTTGTATTCCGGGACGGATATAAACTTGTTATCCGCGGTACCACCCGCATTAAGCTCGCCTTTGAACTTATCTCTTGCACGTAACGTGTGCCTTACGTATCTGCCTAATAATCTACATCCGGTAATCTCCTGCCGACGTTCAACAGATCTGCTCCGGAGTGTTCCCTATTGTTCTGCTTCCTTCAGATGCACTCTCAGTCGGCGGTGCTTCCTTCCTGTTAATTCCACAAGAACAGAGTCTCCTTCATCGCTTTGTTGTTTAAAAACTATGTCTATGGTAGCACAGGATTTTTTAAATTGCAAGTACCAAATCAATAAATTTCAAAATCGTTCCTGACAAAGCGCCTCCATCTTCTCATGTATGACTCCCATATCACGTTCGTCTGTCATCGTTACAATCAAATCTCCTGCCTGAAGTTTTGTCTTTCCTTTCGGAATAATCTCATCTGTACCTCGCTGTATTGCTACAAGCAAACAATTATCCGGCCATTTCACATCCCGGATCAGTTCTTCTTCAATCGAAGATCCCTGTTTCACAACAAAGTTCGCAAGTACCTTTTCGCCGGTCTCATCCGTCACAGACTCTCCGCGCTTTTGCAGGAGACGCTCCAGTAGACTTTCATAAATCGGTTTTGACTTCATCAGTATTGCTACAACATAAGCTACAATGGATACAACCGATAACGACAGCATCTGACTCAAGGAACCGGTCATTTCAAAAATAAGAATAATCCCTGTCAGAGGCGCCCGCACAATTGCGGCAAAATATCCTGCCATTGCCAGAAGTACAAAGTTATTGATATACATTGGATTCAGTCCGAAATACTGCACACTGATCGTTGCAAAAGCGCCTCCGATATAGCCTCCGATGACAAGTAACGGGAAGAAAATGCCTCCCGGTGCTCCTGATCCAAAACTTACTGCTGAGAAGATGAATCTTCCGATCAGGAGAAATAAAACGCTCTTAAGCATCACATCACTGTTTGTAAGATATTCAATCAGAGCGTGTCCGCTTCCCAGAAGATCCGGGGCGGTAAATCCAAGAATACCGGCACATACGAACGGGATCATGACCTTCACTTCCGGTCGTAAAAACGTTGCTTTATTATAGATTTCCTGTGATTTCAAAGTAAACCAGTTATAAAATGCACCCAGCACGCCAAGTATCACTCCAAGTGCCACGATCATTCCATAGGAATGAATTGGCAGTGCATGCAAGATATCAAACTGGAACACGGAACTTACTCCCAGCACATTTGAACATAAGAAATCTGCCGTCAGCGACGCAGACATTACGGATACGAGTACTGATACGGAAAAATTCTTATGGACTTCTTCCAGTGAAAACATGACTCCTGCAAGAGGTGCATGAAACGCTGCTGAAAGTCCTGCACTGGCTCCACAGGTCAATAAAAACTTCTCTTCGGTCTTTCCTCTGTCAAGCCCTCTGGATACCCCTTTTCCTACCATGGCACCAAGCTGAATCGATGGGCCTTCTCTTCCAAGTGCCAGTCCTCCAAGCAGGCATAAGAAACCGCCGAGGAACTTTGCCGGCATCACACGCCACCAGGTCTGATCTAATTTTCCTACCATCTCGCCCTCAAGCTGAGGGATTCCGCTTCCGGATATCATCGGCTCAAACTGTACCAGTTTTGCCACGATCCAGGCAAGCAAAAGGAGCACCGCAAACCATCCTGCCATCCGCACCGGATTGCCTGACGCATATGCGAGGATCTGCTTTAACCATTTTCCCGCATATTCCAGACAGATCCGGTACAAAAGTACAATCAGTCCTGCGATTGCTCCAACTAATATTCCTTCACCTATTAAAATAATCTGAAACCGCTCTGCACGCTTAATCGTGTCCGGTGTATTGTGTCTCACAAGACATACCTCCCATAATTTTCTCATAGCTATATGATACCCGTAGATTATTCCGTGCTGCGCACTCTCACAATCTTCCCAATTATGAGCAAGCTCATGTGGCTTAAGGCCTTAGGACTCCGGTATCATATACATTATAAATAGAAGGTCGTCTTTTTTCCAGTAAAATTTAATTATCTGAATCTGAGACTGTAATCATATTTGTAATAACGTCTTTGCTGACTTTGTATACAATTTTTGAATTTTCCGGCATCACATACCGGTTTTCTCCGTCTTTGTCTGTTTTTCCAATGTAAACACTGTACGTTTTCTTCTTTCCGGATGAAGAATCTTTGTATGTAGCGGTTGCTGTTGTCCGTTTGTCAATCTCCAGACCATATTTGCCAAGTGTCTTATCTGTCACATGGTAATCTGCACAGTCAGTCAGTGTAATCGTTCCGAATCCTCCGGCAAGCTGTGCCAGATCATCTTCATCATCGTATGTCTTTGTCGTTCCATTTTTCGTAACTGCAACTTTTTTCAGATTGCCGCTGCTGATGGACGGCACAGTATCCAGACTCACAAAGGAAGATAGCTGAAACTGTAAGTTTTCTACCAGTGTACTTCCAATCGTATACACTGTATCTTCTTCTTCGATTTTCGCATAGTAATCTTCTCCAACATTATTACCGATATCGAGCGTTCCTTTTTCTCCGGAAGTTGTCTCATAAGATACTTTATATGCCGGATCCGCAAGTCCATAATCCTCCAACGCATCCGGAGCATCCAGTTTCTGCTCTGCTGTCAGACTTTCCACAGTACCTGTAATCTGCTCAACCGCACTCTGTGTTAATTTGATGGTCTTATCTTTTTCATACACCCAGGTATCATTTTTCTTGACAAAAGTCATATTTTTATTTCCCTTTTTATAACTGATCTTTGTCAAGTCATCTGCATCTATAATCTGCACGGTCTGTGCTTTTTTCTTTGCCGCCTTCTGCGTCTTCATCTGATTGTTCCATGCCTTGATTCCGCCATATGCACCGCAAAGGACAACCAGAATTCCTACAAGCAGTAACATTCTCTTTTTCTGTTTCATACATGTCCTCTTTTCTTTGAAATCCTTTTTACGCTTTTCTTCTCTTCCACCACTGTATGAATCCATATACGAGGATCAACACAGGAATTCCAAATATGATGAACAGGCTGATAATTCCGGCATGGTGTACCGTATTATATGTAACCTGCAGACTCTTTGCCTTGATTGAAACATTCTCTACATTGTCATAGTTTGCTGTAACTGTATTCATAAACAGATCCAGATTTTCCAGTGTGGACATATTATCTGTAACATCCGGATTGATCAGGCTGTCGGAAGACACTACAGTCAGTCTTCCGGTATCTGCTATATCTGAACTGTCTGTTTCTCCGTCTGAATCATCGGAACCATTTTTTGATTTTTCTGCTACAACTCCGAGTGTATATGTTCCCTGCTTCTGATCATTGTCACTTATTGCATAACCCGAAGATGATGTTTTCATAAATTCTGTTGTTGTCACAGTATCATCTTCCGGATCAGAGACTTTCAGGCCATGTGCATTGACGAGCAGAACCATGTCTGAACTTAAACCTTTTGCCAGATTTCCTGTCGCTGTTAGTTCCGGGAAGATATAATAATAATTTCCCTGATAGCTTCTCTGTGTATCTGCAATATAGCCGCTCACTTCCTGAATACCATATTTCTTCAGGAAACTCTTAAGATTCGGCTGTGCTTTATCCGCATCGCCGAGAACAACGTAGATTTTCCCACCATTGTCCATGTAATTGTTCAGAAGTTTTACTTCATCTTTTGTCAAATCTTTCGTCGGCGCATAGATAAATAACAAATCGCAGTCATCCGGTATTTTATTCTTCATAACAAGATTCAGTTCTTCCTGCTTAATGTTACTCTTTCCAAGAAGGTCTGTAACCGATGTAGAAAATGTTCCTTCTCCATGTCCGGTCGTGTAGTAAATCTTTTTCTGCGTATCGCTTGTCACATAATTGACTGCACTGGTAAGCTGTCCTTCTCCGTCAAACTCAGACTCCGTACTGCTGCCGGTTGTATAATAGGAATACTCATCCGTCACAATGATATCACTGAACGAAACCGTCGTTGTCTTTTTCGTTTTCTTATCCGATACAAGAATCATATTCTCTTCCACATTATTTTTTGTCAGTTCTCCCGGATGCAGTACCGGATCTACCCATTTCACAGTAATCTTATCTGAAAGCGCTGCATATTTTTTCAGAAACGCTTTGATTCTGTCATCGGTAGATTTTTTCTGTGCATAGACTGTAAATGTAATATCTGAATCCAGTTTGTTCAGGATCTTTTTACTCGTTTTTGAAATCTGATAGATTTTCTTATCACTGACATCAATGCTTTTTACATTTTCAGGCAATTGTCCCGCAATCAGATTTACGACGACAACAATTGCTACAACCAGTGCAATCATTCCGACACTGTAACTTCCGTTTCTGGAAGATACATTTTTAAATGTATTTTTTATTTTCTCTAACATATTGCCCTCCTAACTCCAACGTCTTTTCTGTATCATCTGCATCGTAAGGAAAATGAAAACAGCTGTAAGCGAAAAATACATAATGATTCCACTTACATCTACCAGATGATTGGAAACAATGTCATCAAGAGTTCCTGCCAGATAAAATTTACTGAAAAATGTATTTAATGCGCTTTCAAAAATGCTTGACTTTACTGCGTAAGTAATCCCACATCCAGCAAGTACGATCACTTCCAGACCTCCGGCGATCACAATATTTTTTGTCATATGCCAGATAGCAAGAACAATCAGTGTTAAAAGGACGCCGATTCCAATCACATTTGTGACTGAAGAAGTCGGAAGAAGATCCATAATTCCGTTCCACAGATATTGAAGAAGCAGGATTCCAACCGAACCAATCGCTGCAATAATCTGGCTCTCTGTCAGTGCCGAAACAAACATTCCGACAGATATGTACGTGCAGCCCAGCAGGAAAAATACGAGAATCGCCATATCATCTGCCAGTATATATGCCGTTCCCTGTGTCTTAATGATCAGTGGGAAAATCAGATATACTGCACATGGAATTGCCAGGATTGTTACCATTGCAAGATATTTTCCTATAACGACCTGAAACAGGCTGACCGGAGCTGTTAATAGCATCTGGTCTGTACGGCTTTTGCGTTCTTCGGCAAAACTTCTCATCGTGAGCACCGGAATTGCAATAACAAATACGATCAGAACTCCGGACAGCACATAAGAGAAATATGGATATCCATAATTCAGGTTATATGCCATAAAATAAACTCCTGTAAATGCGATCAGAAATGCAATAAATACATAGCCGATCATCGAATGAAAGTATGATTTCAACTCTCTTTTATAAATTGCACTCATTACTTCTGTTCCTCCTTACCGGCTAATTTTTTCTCTGCCTCTTTCTGTTTTTTACCACCCTGCGTCAGCTCAAGGAAGATATCCTCCAGAGATGATTTGTTCAGCCTTAGTGTAAGGAGCGGAATCCTTGCATCTGCAAATGTATAGAAAAGTTTCTCCCGCAGATCTGTACCGTCTTTGCTCTCTATATAAGCCAGTGTTGTATGCTCATCCGTTTCTTCATATTTTACAGAGCTGATCTCCGGAACAGATTTTAAAACCACTTCCATCTGCTCCTTGGAAGCTTTTGTCTCCAGCGCAACATGTCCGGTGCCGCTCATCAGATTTTCCAGATTCTCCGGTGTATCACTTGCCACCAGGTGTCCGCCTGCAATGATCATAATATGATCGCACACTTCACGGATTTCCGCCAGAATGTGGGAACTTAAAATTACCGTATGTTTCTTTGCCAACGTACGGATCAGTTCACGGATCTCAATAATCTGTTTCGGATCAAGACCAACGGTAGGCTCATCCAGAATGATGATCTCCGGGAATCCTAAAATTGCCTGTGCCAGACCAACTCTCTGTTTATATCCTTTGGATAAATTGTGAATGAGCCGTTCTTTTACCGGATCTAATTTCGTAAGTCTCATTACGCGCAGAATCTGTGATTCTCTTTCCGCCTTCGGAATTTTCTTAAGCTCCGCTGCGAACGTCAGATATTCAAGAACTGTCATTTCCATATAAAGCGGTGGCTGCTCCGGCAGATATCCGATACAGCTTTTTGCTTCTTCCGGCTCTTTTAAAATGTCATGCCCGTTGATCAACACCTCTCCTTTTGTAGCGCCAAGATATCCCGTCATAATATTCATAGTCGTAGATTTTCCGGCTCCGTTCGGTCCCAGAAAGCCATAGATCTGCCCTTCCTGTACCGTGAAGCTTAAGTTATCTACAGCCAGATGCTTTCCATAGCATTTGGTCAGATTTTTCACTTCGATCAAAATACATATCCTCCTTATACTGTTCAATATTTGTAACAGTATAAGAAGAAAGCTTGAAGAAAATGTGGAAAAGATATGTTTATTTTGTGAAAACGTTAAAGGGGGACGGGGCTTTTCTAGAAAAGCCCCGTCCCCCGTAACAGAAAAGTTTCTTCATTCCCTTTAATCTCCGCTCGGCATATACGGTCTCAATACACCTGCCACATTACTAATCGGCATAGTCTGTAACCATACACGTCCCGGTCCGGTAATAATTGTATTAAATATGCCCTCGCCTCCAAACAGCATATTCTTAACGCCCGGCACACTTCGAATGTCCATCTGGCAGCTTGCTGTCATTGCAGCCAGATGGCCGGTATCTACAACAATCTGCTGTCCCGGTGCAAGTTCATACTCCACGACATGTCCGTCAAATTCTGCAAATACGGTTCCCTGTCCGCTGATTCTCTGCATGATAAAGCCTTCACCACCGAAAAAGCCGGTTCCTAGTTTTTTGTTGAAGAATACCGACATTTCAATACCGACTTCGCCTGCCAAAAATGCACTTTTCTGTAAAATCATTTCCTGTCCCGGTGCGATTTCAAATGCACGAATCGATCCCGGGAAGCAGGATGCAAATGCGATCATTCCTTCTCCTCCCTGTGCGGTATAAACATTCTGAAATGCCTTCTCGCCGGAAAACATTCTTCCTATCATACTCCCAATACCGCCATTCGACGTTGTCTCCATAAGCATATTCGGAGACATCCAGGACATTCCGCCACCTTCCGTGATCATCTTCTCACCAGGTTCTAACTGACAGATAACTGCCGGCAAGGTATCGCCTACAATCTGGTATTTCATATGTTGCCCTCCTTTTATGTAAAATTATTTCATTAGAAACCTTTTAATTTCTATTTATTCTTTTCTTTCTTTTTCCCACCTGCACAATAAAGCACGAATCCAAGAAGCAGAACAGCTACTGCCATCCAGATTACAAGTGTTGTTGTACCAAGTGGGCTGAATTTATCATAATATCCTTTCAGATAAATAATGATGATAAGAAGTGGAATCACGTAGCCTACATAGCCTTTTAATCCCTTCGGGAAGCCGATTCCTTCTCCGGTATTCGCTTCTTCCAGGAATTTCTTCCAGCCCCATCCATTCTCTCTCGTACAGAAGAGAAGATAGCCAAGGCTTCCAAGTGGCAGGAAGTTATTGGAAACAATAAAATCTTCCAGATCCATAATTGTACTTCCTTCGCCTAACGGCTGGATACCAGAAAGAATATTGAAGCCAAGAACACATGGCATACTCAGTATAATAATCAAAATTGCACTGACAATTACGCTTTTCTTTCTGGACCAGTGGAACAGATCCATATCAAAAGAAATAATATTTTCAAATACTGCTACTAGCGTTGTAAATGCTGCAAACGTCAAAAACAGGAAGAATAACGCTCCCCATACCTGTCCACCCGGCATCTGCGAAAAAATATTCGGAATGGTAATAAATATCAGACTCGGACCTGCACCCGGTTCAATGCCAAATGCAAAACATGCAGGGATAATAATGAATCCTGCCATCAGTGCAACGAATGTATCCAGTCCTGTAATGCTGAGTGCTTCTCCTGCAAGGCTCCGGTTACGTTCCAGATAACTTCCGAAAATCATCATAGCACCAATACCAATTGATAATGTAAAGAACGCCTGACTCATCGCCCCGAAAATAACATTTCCAATTCCAATTTCTGCCATTTTCCGGAAATCCGGAATCAGATAAAAACGGATTCCGGCTCCGGCTCCTTTTAAGAAAACAGAATGTACTGCAAGAATGATCATCAGTACCATCAATACCGACATCATAACTTTTGATACTTTTTCAATTCCATTCTGAATACCAAACCAGCAGATTGCAAATCCGATCACACAGATCAGTATCGTCCAGAATGCCATATTGGGCGCATCAGCAAGCATCTTTGTGAATTTTGCACCGACTTCCTCTGCACTGTTTCCGACAAAATCACCACGTATGCTGCGGAAGCAGTAATACATCATCCATCCGCCTACACTCGTATAAAACATCATCAACAGATAGCTTCCCAGAATGCCGATCCATTTGGAAATATGCCATCTTGTTCCTTCCGGCTCCAGTTTTTCAAATGCTGCGGCGACACTGAAATGACTGCCGCGGCCGATGGCGAACTCGCAGATCATAACCGGCACTCCCATGATCAACAGGAATACCAGATAAATCAGAATAAATGCTGCTCCTCCCATCTGTCCACACAAGTATGGAAACTTCCATACATTGCCAATACCGATCGCACATCCTGCAGATACAAGAATGAATCCCAGACGCGATCCGAATTTTTCTCGTTTCATATTTTGCCCTCTCTTTTCCTTTATATGTTAAGGTGCCAGGATCAAAAGCCTAAAACTACGAAGTACGGAACAATTCGTATAGCATCTTTTAACCCCAACATCATGTTAAATGGCTTATATTAATATTTTCTCAGCGAATCCTGCGAATCATCTGTTGTATTCTCAATCTTCTGGATCTTGACATAATAACCGGCATTACCGTTCGTATTTACAAACACACGGTCACCAACTTTATGTCCCTGAATCGCTTTTCCAAGTGGTGATTCAATACTGATCAGTCCCTGCAGCGAATTGCCACGCACACTTGTCACAAGCCGGTAAGTCTCTGTCTCATCATCCTCTTCAAAATATACTTCTACTGTATTATTAATGCCAACTTCATCCGCTTTCGACTCATCAGAAACAATCTGCGCATGTTTGAGCATACGTTCCAGATAACGGATACGACTTTCATTCCGGTTCTTGTCCTGCTTTGCTGCCTTGTATTCAAAATTCTCACTCAGATCGCCCTGTGCTCTTGCCTCTTTTACCGCTTCCAGTTCTTTCTTACGCACAACCAGTTTGCGGTATTCAATCTCTTCTTTGATCTTGGATACATCACTTTCTGTCAAACGCTCACCCACGTTTTCAACCTTCTTTCTACTATCTGCTTCTTTATTTCTTTAGATCAGACCATAATGCTGCATTGCTTTGTATACACCATCATTTTCAACGGTATCTGTCACATACTCTGTATATGGATCTAACACCGGATCGTGCTTCTTCATTGCAATGGAATGTTTTGCATATTCAAACATAGACTGATCGTTGCTGCTGTCGCCGAACACATACACCTCGTCCTTCGTAAGTCCCAGATGCTGTCTCATAAATTCAATCGCTGTTGCTTTGGAATATCCTTTCTGCACCAGTTCATACATCCCATTTAATCGATCAATGATATCTATGCCATCTTCAATCGATGCAAAAAATTCCTGATATCTGCAGTTCGGATCTTTCTTATTAATATGGATCAATAATTTATCGTATTCAAAATTCTTCTTCTCCATGCTTGTCTCTCTGCCAAGCCCCATGGACGCCATATATCTCCGTGTACTTTCCACGGGTTCACACTGACTTACCCGTTCTGAGAAATACATGTCATCCGTTCCTTCCAGAAATCCTTCAATGTGATACTTTTTCATCAGATCTATATAACGATTTCCTTCTTCAATAGATATATGGCTCTCAAAAAGCACCTCATTCCTATAAATCAGATAGGTTCCGCATCCACATAAAAATCCATCTACATCAAGCTTTTTAATAATCGGCGGAACGCTGCATATCGTCCGCCCTGTATTAATCAGTACTTTATGCCCATTCTCTTTGACTTTCCGGATTCCCTCCAGTGCACTCTCCGGAACTTTCTTCGTAACACCACTTAAGAGCGTATCATCTATATCGAAAAATAATGCTCCCATTTTTCCGCTTCCTCCTGCCTGTTCTTCCCTTATTTTTACTCAGTAATGACTGTATTCACAATCTTTCCCATTATACCCATCTTACAGAGATTTTGCAAATTTATCTCTGCAGTTATTTTCCGAAATAATGATCCACCCCATCTGCAATCCCGGATGCAATCTTCTTCTGATAGTCTGCCTGAGACATCTTCTGATCTTCCGCCGGATTCGTCATATATCCAATCTCAACAATCGTCACAGGCACTTTTGCCCAGTTCACACCGCTCATGGAATCTGTCTCCCATACTCGTTCTCTCTTTGCTCCGGTTGCTTTCACTGCACCGTCCAGAACTGCCTCCGATAATGCCTTGCTCTGCTTATACAGGCTGCCATTATATTGATTAGATGCCGTCTGACAGATCGTCATCATTCCATTCGCACTGCTGTTCTCTGCTCCGTTTGCATGGACACGGATAAATGCATCTGCATTCGCATTGTTCGCCACCTCTGCACGCTCCGCATTGGAAATATTTACATCATTCGTTGTGCGCACCATCTTCACATTATACCCACGCACTTCCAGTATATTTTTTAGTTTCTTTGAAACTTCTAAAGTTAACTGATACTCTGGTTTTCCTGTGGAAACACCACTTGTTCCCGATGCAACTTTAGCTTTTGTCTGAGATGCTCCCGGTCCCACCGGCTCCTGTTCATTGTTGCCACGCGCCTGATGCCCTGCATCGATCACTACAAGTTTACCATTCCTCTGGCGCTTTTTTTCCTGCTTTTTCTTTGCACGTTCCTTCTTCGCCTGTTCCGCTTTTGCTTTCTTTGCAGCTTCTGCGGCTTTTGCTTCTTTGTCACTGTAATCTTTTTTCTTATCTTTTGTATTGATCACCAGTGGTTCTGGCGCTTTTTTTGGTTTCGCTTTTTCTTCTTTTGTCGCGCATCCTGCCAGCGCAATTACGAGAAGCACTGCCAGTACAGATATTATCCATTTTCTCATTTTCATAAGCTGACTCCTCACTTTCCGGGAGATCCTGTCCCGCTTATATATAAGCTCACATGGGTTCAGATCTTTTAACTCTGATATCATTATAATTTACTGTTGTTTCATTTACAAGTTCTTCTCCGTGTAATCTTCTGGACAACAGATTTTTGTTCTGTTATACTCTTGTGGATTGTAAACGTATAAAATACAAGCAATCCGCAGGCACATATACACATATAATATAAACATTATAAACATTCACAAAAGTGAACGATATACATACTTCCGTAATTTAACCAGAAAGGACATTACTATGCAGGTAACTAAAACTTCACCTACTATCTTCGGACAGTTTATCCGCTATGCCAGTCTGAATGTGCTTGGCATGTTCGGAATTTCACTCTATATACTGGCTGACACTTTCTTTATCGCAAATGGTGTCGGCGCTGATGGTCTGACTGCTTTGAACCTTGCAGTTCCTGCCTATAATTTTCTTCACGGCTGCGCACTCATGCTCGGTCTTGGCGGAGCAACACGCTATACGGTAAGCAAAAGTCAGGGAAAGACGGCCCATGCAAATAAATTTTTTACACATACGATTCTTCTTGCCACATTATTTTCCACATTTTTCTTCTGTGTGGGACTTGTTTTTGCTGCTCCCCTGGCAAGAATCCTTGGAGCCAATGCAGAAGTCTTTGATATGACGTATACCTACCTGCGTATCATTCTTCTCTTTGCTCCGGCATTTATATTTAATGAAGTGTTTCTGGCATTCGTCCGCAATGACGGTGCTCCACATCTCGCCATGTATGCAATGGTCGGTGGCAGCCTTGCCAACATCCTGTTTGATTATATTTTTATTTTTCCGCTTCATATGGGAATCTTCGGAGCGGTACTTGCAACCGGATGTTCTCCACTCTTCGGTATGCTCATCCAGTCCATTTACCGTATCCGCAGGAAAAACCAATTTCATCTTGTCCGTACCGGACTGTCCGCTTCACTTACAGGTTCGACACTTGCACTTGGTTTTTCTTCCCTCGTAACCGAAGTTTCATCCGGTGTTGTTATGATCGTATTTAATATGTTAATGCTGCGCCTTGAAGGAAATACGGCTGTTGCAGCCTATGGTGTGATTGCGAATCTCATTCTCGTCGTCATCGCCATTTTCACTGGTATCGGACAGGGAATCCAGCCACTTATCAGTCATGCCTATGGACGCGGCGAACGGCAGCATGCATTACAATACAGACGCTACGGACTTTTTCTGATGGCGGCACTTTCTGTTACTATTTATGCAGGAATTTTATTTGGCGCAGATGGTATCACCACTGCATTTAACAGTGAACAGAACCCGCTTCTGCAGCAGATCGCCGTAAAAGGACTTCGCATTTATTTTGCCGGCATCCTGTTTGCCGGATTCAATATCGTGCTTTCCTTTTACTTTACATCCATTGAAAAAGCAGTCCCGGCGCAGGTCATTTCCCTGGCTCGCGGACTGCTCATCATCGTTCCGTTATCTATATTACTTGCAAATATTCTCGGTATGACCGGTGTCTGGATGTCATTTCCGATCTCCGAACTGCTTGTATCTTTTCTCGGTCTCTTCTTCCTAGTGAAGCAGAAACTGGGAGGCAAACACAGCCAGAACACCTGATACTACACTCAGCACGGCATATACAAGTGCTGTCACTGTGTGTCCGCTCTGAAACAGATCCGTTGTTTCAAAAGCAAACGTAGAAAATGTCGTAAATCCTCCGCAGATTCCAACTTTCAGAAATAACACAAGCTGAGGATTCACTGACGGATGCTTTCCTGCATAAGTTGCAATGCAGCCGATCAGGAAAGCTCCTGCCACATTAATCAAAAACGTCTTATATGGAAATCCGCTCTCACTTTGAACCGGAAGCAGACCGATCAGATAACGGCAGACTGCTCCGATAAATCCACCTAAACCTACAAATAAACAATTTATCAATTTACTTATCTTCCTAACTTTATTTATACTCTATTCTTCTGCAGCTTTCTTTGCAAACCACGGCACCGGTCTTTCACTCATCAAACGCTCCATCAGGTTGAGATTCGGATCGGAATGTTCCAGTTCTCTTGAAAAGCGGTATACCGTATCAACAAGATCTTCAAAATACAACTCTTTTTCATTCTTTATCCACTGCGCCATCAGAATTTCCTGCATAAGCAGTACACTTACAACCGCCATCTGCGCCTTGGAATATGCATGTCCATCATAAACCGCACCACACAGATAAGTACTTAAGAAATACACAAGAAGCTGTTCTTTCTGTATCTCAAATTCCGGCATCTTCTCTGCCATCCATCCTTCAAACGCATTCCTAAGCTCATAGTAGTGAGCCTCACCTTTTCCATACAGCCACTGTTCTGCTTCCAGAAGATGTGGTTCCCAGTTATCCCGAAGTCTCTCTAACCGATACTGATCCCGGAAAGTTTCTGTCATAAATTCATAGAACCTATGCTTCTCTTCTTCTGTATAAAGCTTAGCGATCTGTCCTTTTATATAATCCATTGCTTTTTCTGTCCGGTATTTTTCCAGTACCATCTCTCCGTCAAATATTTCCTGCTTCTGAATCCGGATCTGCAGGTCATGGGCGATTGCAAGCACAAGTCCGGTGCGCAGATTTAATGACAGTTCGCGGTTCTGCAGGATCTGTATCATCATTGTTCTTGCATCTGCCAGAAGCGAATATAAAAATGGATCAAATGCATCATCCCAGCACTCTTCTTTCTCATCTTCATGAATCAGAAGCTGCACCGGTTCTTTTCTTTGTAGCAGGATTTTTGCCACTTCTGGGCATGACACAGAGAGCGTCATTTCCCTGACACCCTCAAATTCTTCAATATGCCTTGGATAACGCTTACACGTCTTACACAATGCCTTTTCACCAAGTGCTGTGTACATATTGCAGAGATTATCCTCATTCAGGAAATAACACCTTTTCTCCTCATCCTGCCGGAAAGCGCCTTCTTTCCAGTCCACACCGGCACGAATCTCCTTTCGGTATTCTCCTGTTACTTTTTTATATTGCCTGAGCGCCGACTTATCCGCTACGATCTGCCATCCTGCGCAGCATGTATCTTCACAGGCTCCGGCAACGCAGTGAAACTGCCGGTAATAATCCGGTATTGTATATAACATAATAAATTAACCCATCTTCTTAATTCTTTCAATGGCTGCCACTGTATTTTCATAAGAGCCAAATGCTGTCAGACGGAAATATCCTTCTCCGCTTGGTCCGAATCCTGATCCCGGAGTTCCTACAACACCGGCATCCTTTAACAGATGATCAAAGAAATCCCAGGATGTCATTCCCTGTGGAACTTCCAGCCAGATATACGGTGCATTTACACCACCGGATACGTTATATCCGGCATCTCTTAGGCCTTCTTTAATCGTTTTTGCATTCTTCATATAGTAGGCAATCTGCTCTTTTAACTGTGCTTTACCAGCCTCAGAATATACAGCTTCTCCGGCCCTCTGTACGATATACGGTGCTCCGTTGTACTTCGTTCCATGTCTTCTTGCCCAGAGAGAATGCAACATTACATCTCCGGATTTCAGATCTTTTGGAATCACCGTTGCGCCAAGTCTGACACCTGTAAATCCTGCATTCTTTGAGAAACTTCTAAGCTCGATCGCGCAGGTTCTTGCACCTTCGCACTCATAAATGCTGTGCGGTACATCATCCTCAGAAATATATGCTTCATAAGCAGCATCATAGATAATGACTGCTCCGACTTTATTGGCATAATCTACCCATTCCTGTAACTGTGCTTTTGTAATGGTAGATCCTGTCGGATTATTCGGGAAACACAGATAAATAATATCCGGTGTTTCTTTCGGCAGTTCCGGTGCAAAATTCGTCTCTTTTGTACATGGCATGTAAATGACATCACTCCATGTCTCTGTCTTCGCATCGTAAGTTCCTGTACGTCCTGCCATAACATTTGTATCTACATAAACCGGATATACCGGATCACATACGGCGATCTTATTGTCTTTGGCAAAGATTTCCTGAATGTTACCGGAGTCACATTTTGCTCCGTCAGAAATAAAGATCTCGTCTGCTTTGATATCACATCCTTTATCCTGATAATCGTTCTTTGCCATTGCACTTCTCAAAAATTCATATCCCAGATCCGGTGCATACCCGTGGAATGTCTCCGCATGTGCCATCTCGTCTACTGCACTGTGCAGGCTGTCAATGATTGCCGGTGCCAGTGGCTGTGTAACATCACCGATTCCAAGACGGATAATGCTCTTGTCCGGATTCTCTTCCTGATAAGCACGTACTTTCTTTCCAATTGTGGAAAATAAATAGCTTCCCGGCAGTTTTAAATAATCTTCATTTACTTTAAACATCTTTCTTCCTCCTGTTTATGACTTTACTGATTGTTTTGTTGTTTCTGGAATTCAATGTATGACGCATTATACATCAATATCTGTAAGATCGATCTCTCCGTCAAATACAACCTTTGCAGGTCCGGTCATATAGACTTTATCTGCTTCTTTATCCCACTCAATGAGCAGATCGCCTCCCAGTAGTTTTACGGTTACCCGGTCCTCTGTCAACCCGTTTAAAATGCTGGCTACTGCAACAGCACAAGCACCTGTTCCACAGGCAAGTGTTTCACCGGAACCACGCTCCCACACACGCATCTCTACCGTTTTACGGTCCAGTACATGTGCAAATTCTGTATTGATACGCTCCGGGAACCGTTTATGATTTTCAAAAGACGGACCTATTTTCAAAAGATCCAATCCTTTTACATCGTCTACATAAACCACTGTATGCGGATTGCCCATGGAAACTCCTGTCATATAATATGTCTTCCCCTCTACTTCAAGCGGGGCATCAATGATTCTTGTATCTTCCGGATTCTCCGGCACGATCGGAATCTGGGATGGCGCAAGGCGCGGACTTCCCATATCAACTTTCACAAGGCTTACTTTGCCATCTTCCACAGTCAGATCCAGATATTTGATCCCGCCAAGTGTCTCCACGGAAATGCTCGTCTTATCGGTAAGACCGTAATCATATACATATTTAGCAACACAGCGGATGCCATTTCCGCACATTTCACCTCTGGAACCATCTGCATTATACATCTGCATTTCAAAATCTGCCACCTTGGATGGACAGATCATAATCAACCCGTCCGAACCGATTCCAAAATGTCTGTCACTGACAAACTTCGATACTTCCGCCGGATTCTTAATTGTTTCTCTCAAGCAGTTTACATAGACATAATCATTGCCCAAGCCCTGCATTTTTGTAAATTCCATCTTCTATATCTCCTCTACTCTGACATAATGCTCAATACCATCTCTGCTGTCTCTACCATGTTTGTTCCACTGTCCATACTGCTTTTCTGCAAATATCTATGTGCCTCTTCTTCCGTCATATTGTTACGTGCCATCAGCAGTTCTTTTGCCTTTCTGACTGTCTCTTGCTGCTTCGGATCACGATTTTTTAACTGCTTCTTGCGTTTCCGTCTACGCCTGTCAATATTGGTCAGCATCATCTCGATCGTATTCATCAGATCATACACTTTAATCGGCATCGACAATCCCATCACGCCCCGCACCAGTCCATCACTCCATTTGTCCTGCGACGCGACAAGCAGCATATCAAAACTTTCCGGAAGATATTCTCTGAGATCCGTATACATCATATCTTTTAATTTGTAACCACACACGACAATTCCTTCATCCACAGTATCCGCATAATGCATTGCCTGTGCCCCCGTTGTCGCCACTCCGGTAACATTTACTCCATTTCGCACCAGCAGATTCCGGATATTAATTGCATTTTCCTTCTTTGGAAATACTACAATAATACCTATCACGCTGACACCTCCTTTAGTCGTCTCATTTTTATTCTTACTAAGGGTGCCTAAATGACATGCAGGTACTTTGCGATTTCCCAGTCTGTCACCTGATTACGATAATTCATGTACTCTTCCGTCTTCACTTTGATATATTTTTCCGTCAGATCATCGCCAAGCACATTTTTAATGTAAGTGTCCTCTTCAAATGCCTGTGCTGCTTCCAGAAGCGTTCTCGGCAGAAGTTCTGCACCAGCTGCCGCCCGCTCTTCTTCCGTCATCTCAAAAATATTGCAGTCAATGCTTTTTGGCGGCATGATCTTGTTGCGGATTCCGTCCAGTCCAGCGGCAAGGCATACTGCAAATGCCAGATATGGATTGGCTGACGGATCAGGACTGCGAAGCTCGATTCTCTCCTCACCCTCCGGCGCCGTCGGGATCCGGATCAATGGCGTTCTGTTCTTGGCTGACCATGCAATATATACCGGTGCTTCAAATCCCGGCACAAGACGCTTATATGAATTCACGATGGGATTCGTAATAAAGGTCAGCGCTTTGATATGTTTCATAATTCCACCGATGAAATAATAAGCTTCTTTACTCAGCCCTTTCTCATCTGAACTGTCTGAAAATATATTCACACCATCCCGGCTTAATGACATGTTCGTATGCATGCCGGAACCATTCTCTCCGTACTTCGGTTTTGGCATAAAAGATGCGTGCAGACCGTGTCTCTTGGCAATCGTCTTGACAACCAGTTTGAATGTCATGATATTGTCTGCCGCAGACAACGCCTCGTCATATTGGAAATCAATCTCATGCTGTGCCGGCGACATCTCGTGGTGAGATGCCTCGATGACAAATCCCATATCCTCCATTGTCAATACCATGTCACGTCTCGCATTTTCGCCGAAATCTAATGGTCCAAGGTCAAAATACGTGGCTCGCTCATGGGAAATCGTTGTCGGTACACTGTCATCATCCATATGGAATAAGAAAAATTCACATTCCGGCCCGACGTTAAACTGATATCCCATCTCTTTTGCCTCTTCGATCACTTTCTTCAGTACATATCTCGGATCGCTCTCAAATGGTGTTCCGTCTGCTTTATGCACCTCGCAGATCAGTCTTGCAACTTTACCCTGCTGCGGCCTCCACGGAAAAATCTCAAATGTATTCAGATCCGGATAAAGATACATATCCGAATCTTCCACCCTTGCAAAGCCTTCAATGGAAGAGCCGTCAAACATGCACTGGTTATTCAGCGCTTTCTCCAACTGGCTGGTAGTGATCGCTACATTTTTCAATGTTCCGAAAATATCGGTAAACTGCAGCCGGATGAATCCCACATCCTCTTCTTCTACCATCTGTAAAATATCTTCACGCGTATAATTATTCATTATATGCACCTCCTGCATTTACTGCTGTATGTAAAAATGGGCGTTCTCATGCCTTAGATGAAAACGCCATTGCTTTACCTTGTTAAAAATTATAGAAAAAAAAGCCCTCTTTGTCAACGAAAAATGTCGTTGTTGATACTTTTGATTGAAAAACCGAACGCACTCTGTTACAATGTTTCCAATAAGGTTTTCAGAAAATGGCTATGAATAAAAATTAATGCAGATAATAGAAGGAGGCTCAGATACTATGGGACTTGCAATACCAATCGAAACAAGCGCAAGACACATCCATATGTGCCAGGAAGATTTTGAACACTTATTTGGGAAAGGGAAAACGCTCACCCACCGGGTAGATCTGAGCCAACCTGGTCAGTATGCCTGTGAAGAACGCGTTACGATCAAAGGTCCGAAAGGAACATTTGAAAATGTTGCTCTGCTTGGACCTTTCCGTAATGAGACACAGGTGGAGATTTCCATGACTGATTCACGAAAGCTCGGCATTCCGGGCATCATCCGTCAATCCGGCGATACAAAGGGCACACCCGGCTGCACGCTGCTCGGTCCTGCCGGTGAGATTGAACTCGATCACGGTGTGATTGTTGCAAAGCGCCATATCCACATGACTCCAGTGCAGGCAGTCCAGTTAAATGTCAAAGACAAAGATGAAGTGTTCGTCATTATGGAGAGTTTTGAACGCTCTCTGATCTTTGCTGATGTTGTTGTCCGTGTACACCCGGACTTTGCACTCGCCATGCACGTCGATACAGACGAAGCAAATGCATTTGCCGGACATGAACACCCAACCGGTGTCATCTTAAAATTATTTGGCGGACGTACATACAATCTTCAGAAATGGGCAGACGAATTACAAAGCGGAATCAACCGGCTGTAGCCGGTGATTCCGCTCTTTTTATTATTCCATCACTGCATTCTAAATATTTCTAATTTTCAAATCGTCGTGTTTACAACTTTGCAGTCAGTGTCTTTGCACTGACTCCTTTTAACATTCCAAGTTTTCCGGAAAGAGAGCTTGTCACATCTCCCGGCGCGTCCAGCACCACACTGATGATCGACACTTCTCTCTGCCGGTACGGAATGCCCATTCTTCCGACAATATAATTTCTAAATTCGTGAAGCAGTTCATTCACCGTTACTGCTGCCTCTTCATCTTTTATAATAATGCTGATTACAGATACACGACTATCCATCCGTCTCTTCCTCTCTTCACTATAATGCAATGTCCAGTTCGATTGGGCAATGATCCGATCCCATAACGTCGGTCAGGATCTTCGCATCTTCAATCTTATCCTTCAGGCAGTCCGATACACAAAAATAGTCAATTCTCCATCCTGCATTCTTTGCCCTTGCGCTGAAACGGTAAGACCACCAAGAATAAATTCCTTCCACATCCGGATACAGATAACGGAATGTATCTGTAAATCCTGCTGCAAGAAGGTCTGTAAATTTTCCACGTTCTTCATCTGTAAATCCGGCATTCTTACGGTTTGTCTTCGGATTCTTCAAGTCGATCTCTTTGTGTGCAACATTCAGATCCCCACAGAAAACCACTGGTTTCTTCTCTTCCAGCCCTTTCAGATAAGCGAGAAAATCATCTTCCCATGTCATTCTGTAATCCAGTCTTGCCAGTTCACTCTGTGAATTCGGCGTATACACTGTCACAAAATAAAAATCCTCATACTCCAGTGTGATCACACGGCCTTCCTGATCGTGTTCTTCAATTGCCATGCCATAAGTAACAGCAAGGGGCCTTTCTTTTGTAAATACCGCCGTTCCGGAATAACCTTTCTTCACGGCATAATTCCAGTACTGTTCGTATCCATCCAGATCCAGATCTAATTGTCCTTCCTGCATCTTCGTTTCCTGAATACAGAAAATATCTGCATCCGCTTCTTTGAAGAAATCAAGAAATCCTTTCTTTACGCAGGCACGAATTCCATTTACATTCCATGATATACATTTCATCTGTTCGTTTTCCTTCTAATAATACACTTTTCTTAAAAACAGACCTCTGGCTGGCGCGAGGAATCCGGCAAGGCTTCTGTCTTCTGCCGCAATCACAACCGGAAGCATCGATGCCTCACGCTTGCCGGTACCGATTTCCAGCAAAGTACCTGTCAAGATACGTGCCATATGATATAAGAATCCAGTTCCATAGAAAGTGATACGCACCTTCTCACCGGAACTTACAATCTTGATATTGGTGATCTTGCGGATCGGATCTTTGCAATCCTTATCATCCGTAAAACTTGTAAAGTTCTTCGGTCCCAGCAGATATGGCACGGCCTCACGCATCGCTTCTATATCTAATTTTTCCGGATAATGATAGCAGTATCTTCTGGAAAATACATCCGGTTTTTCTCTGCAGTCAATATAATATTCATATTTCTTGCCTTTGGCACTTTTTCTGGCATGAAATCCATTTCGCACCAGTTCCACCTTCACGATACGGATATCCTCCGGGAGATAACGGTTCAACGAATCCTTCATCTCCTGTGGATCATACAATTTGGAAAGCTTCACACTTGCCACCTGACCTCTTGCATGTACTCCGGCGTCTGTTCTCCCCGAACCGTCTACACGCACGCGGTATCCGACTAATTTGCCAATGCTCCATTCCAGTACAAACTGGATCGTATTGTCTGTCGTCGCCTGCCGCTGCCATCCCTGATACCTGCTTCCATCATAAGAAATCGTTAATTTATATGTTCTCATAGTCTAATCACCCTGTCTATTTGTACTCATCTCACTATATTATATCCTGTACAGAATATTGTAAAACTTTATTGTTCCTGTCCGTCCAGAATCTTCTTCAATTCATCCATAAATGTATTCACATCCTTAAACTCCCTATATACAGATGCGAATCTTACATATGCAACTTCGTCCAGATCTTTCAGCGCATCCATAACGATCTCCCCGATCGTACTGCTTGCAATCTCTTTCTCTTCCAGACTGAACACCTGTGTCTCCACAGCTTCCACTGTCTTCTGGATCCTTGCCGCCGATACCGGACGTTTATAACAAGCTCTTAAAATTCCTCTTTCAATCTTGCCTCGGTCATACTGTTCTCTGTTATCATCCTTTTTAATAATGATCAGCGGAATCGTCTCTATCTTTTCATAAGTCGTGAAACGTTTCCCGCATGCATCACAAGATCTGCGTCTGCGGATAGAATTGCCTTCTTCCGCCGGTCTTGAATCTATAACTCTTGTATCTGAATTACCACAATATGGACATTTCATCACACTAAATTCCTTTCATACATTCTATCTTTTAGTATATCGGTTGCTCTTAGAGAAGTCAAACATCAAAAGAAACATTTTACTTTTCTTCATGCATTTCAACCAGAATAATATCCGGTCCAATCCGTTTAATACAGGCAAATGGAATGATGTATTCTCCATCCTCACAGAAAAAATTACAGATCCCCCGCCCTTTTGGTATAATGATTGCTTCAATTTTTCCTTTTTTCTCATCTATGACCAGATCTTCTACATATCCAAGTTTGCAACAGTCACACGCATTGATCACTTCTTTTTCCTGAAATTCACTGAAACGCACACTGACACTTCCACTCGTATTATTCTTATATTTATTATATGCAGCACGCTGCTTATTCGTACAGGTGCACATCTGGTGGAGCGTTTTTATATATAAGGAAAGTTCTTTCCCGATAAACAAAAACAGGGATACAGTTCTTCACCATACCCCAGTTTATCTTCGCATTTTATTACTCCACAATATCAATCACAGATACCGGACAGTCATCTCTTGCTTCTTTTGCTGCTTCTTCATATTCCGATGCAACTTCTCCACATGCTTCCGCAAGTCCATCTTCATCAAATGAGAATACTTCCGGGCACGTTGTCACACATGCACCGCAGGAAATGCAGCCATCCATCACTCTTGCCTTCATCGGTTACCTCCTTCATTTTTCCGGTAGTATAACCAGATTGCAGACATTTTAAACGAATTTCTTAAGAAATCTTAGTTCCTGTCTTTCCTTTTAAAGCTTCGCCAAGCTTATCAAAAGAAGTAATGAGTGCGCTTCTTCCTTCTCCTTTTTCAATGAAAGAAACAGAAGCACTTAACTTCGGAAGCATATTATACTCTCCGAAATGTCCCTCTTCCATATATTTCTTCGCATTTTCTACGGAAATCTCGCCCAGTGCTTCTTCATTGTCACGTCCGAGATTAATCTTCACCTGATCTACACTCGTCAGAATGATCAGCTCGTCTGCCTGTGTATCCTCTGCCATCTTTCCGGCAGTCAGATCCTTCTCAATGACAGCGCTTGCACCTTTCAAATGGTTATCCTGTTCCAGAACCGGAATACCACCACCACCGCATGCAATAACAATCTGATCTGCATCCAGAAGAGCCTTGATCGCATCAATCTCTACAATGCGTACCGGATTCGGTGCAGACACGATGCGGCGGAATCCTTTGCCTGGTTCCTCTACTACATAATTACCCTTCTTACGCTCCTCATTTGCTTCTTCCACATTCATATAACGTCCAAGGATCTTGGTCGGTGTATAGAATGCTTCATCATATGGATCCACAACTACCTGTGTCAGGATCGTGCTGACTGTTCTGTAAATGCCTCTGTTTAAAAGTTCCTCGCGAATCGCATTCTGAAGGTCATATCCGATATAGCCCTGGCTCATGGCAGAACATACAGACATTGGCGCCGCTGTATAGTTCTCGTGTACTTTTCCAAATTCGTTCATCGCTGTATGGATCATACCTACCTGCGGTGCGTTGCTGTGTGTAATGGCAACCTGATATCCGTCCTCGATCAGATCCGCGATTACTTTTGATGTTTTCTTAACTGCTTCCTGCTGCTCCGGCAAGGTCGTACCAAGGGCACGATGTCCCAGCGCAACGACTACTCTTTTCTTCATGCTCTATACCTCTTATTTTCTGTAAATTTCCTCTCAAGATTATAAAAAGAATTATAGCCTCTTTCTGAAAAAAATGCAACTCCTGCTCGTCTTTTGTGGTAAACTGAAATTATTAAAAGGGATTTCCCGATACGTGTTGAAAACGTATACGAAAGGAGTTTACATTTATGAAAGTTATCGTAACAGCCCCAAGAGGGAAAATGGGCAAATTGATCACACAGGTTGCAGCCTCCCGTGATGACATGGAACTGGTTGCCGGTATCGGTCCAAAAGGGCGCGATTACATCGGAACAGATCTCGGAACTGTCGCAATGGTCGGAAAAGAACTGCACGTTCCGGTTGTAGATGATCTCGAATCCGTTATTGACAAATGCGATGTGATCATCGATTTTTCTACTAAAGAGATGGCTATGGAAGTTCTGGATCTTGCCATCAGACATAAAAAAGGTCTGGTCTGCGGTTCTACCGGTTTCTCCGACGAAGAGATGAAACGTTTTGAAGATGCTGCTTCTTCTATTCCAATGCTCTATGCAGCCAACACTTCCAAACTCGTCAATGTCATGAATAAAGTTCTGGAATTTATCACAAAGACAGTTGGGGAAGAACTGGACATTGAGATTCTTGAGATGCATGATCAGTGGAAGAAAGATGCACCGAGCGGTACTTCCAAAGAAATGGGCGAGACCATGGCACATGCACTTGGCAAAGAATTATCCGATATCGCTGTATACGGCAGAGAAGGAGTTTCTCCGCGAGAACCTGGAACAATCGGTTATCATTCTCTGCGCGCCGGCAATATTCCAAGTAGCCACACTGTATTCTTTGGTGGCATGGGAGAACGTCTGGAAATCACTCACCACTGCTACAACTGGGAATGTTTCGCAAGAGGCGCCTGCGACTGCGCAGCATATCTTGCTAATAAAGATCCTGGATATTATACCATTAAGGATGTCCTGCATCTGAGCTAATCCGGCTCGGGTCAGTCTGGCGTTTTATCTGTAATAACGACTGCCATAGGTCATCCGTAACTACTTTGACAATTTAATTAACAAGATGTCAGGATTTTCCCCTAACATCTTAACATTAATCAGAAAGGATTTTATTTATGATATTAGTAAACACAGATTATATAACCGGAAAGAAATTTGAAATGATCGGACTTGTAAAAGGAAATATGATCCAGTCTGTACATTTTGGAAAAGACCTTGTAAACAGCTTTAAGACACTTGTAGGCGGTGAACTTACTTCTTATACAGAAATGATGAATGAAGCCCGTGCCATCGCCACAAAGCGCATGAGCGAAGAAGCCGAAAAATGCGGTGCCGACGCCGTCATTAATATCCGCTATGCATCCAGTACTGTCGTACAGGGCGCTGCTGAAATCATGGCTTACGGAACTGCGGTAAAATTCGTAGAAGAGTAGTTTCAAAAAGCGCCTGCCATCCTGTTATATTGATATATCCACAAATGGTCTGAATGTTCGGTGCCAGTGAAATATATTGCAAATGGCAGGCGTTTTTTAACTATTAATGCTTTTTCACTATCTACCAATATTGTTTCTATTTTTTAATACTTTTTTCTGCTATTTTTACAGCACCATTTTCTCTTCGATCCGGATTTTCTCCAGATGCTTGATCCTGTCCACGAGATGTGTTTCCGTCAGATACTTATACACGCTCTTCGGGACAAGATGCGCCCATTCTTCATCCATGGCAATACAGCTTCGCACCCATGAAGCACTGACTCCGCGGTCTTTTTCTTCTCTTCGCCAGAGAACTTCTACATCCAGCTTCAAGCTTCGCAGAATCTTATATTTTTCTTCATCCCACGCATCACTGAGTCCCATAAAATACGTCGCATCTTCCGGCATATAATTTGCAATATATTCCGGAAAATTAATCGGAAACGGCAGAATATCATATTCCTGCTCAGGGACTTTAAATTCCTGCATGGCACCTTTTATCATCTCATAACGTTCAAAATACGTCAGCGGATTTGCCGCTTTTGTGGATCGGTTCTGATCATTTACCGAATCGCCGGTCATTCTCCCGTCCGGATTCGTAAGCCCGATATACAGTTTCCGGCACCGCATCTTTGCCGCCAGGATATATTCCATATGCTTTAAATGCAATACCTGGAATCTTCCATTTACAACACCTGTCTCTATCATACTTTTCCCTCATCTTTCGCAGTTATTTATGTTACAAGACCATCTTTTTCAAAAAATATTCTTTCAATTCTTCCACAGCCTCTTCTGGCATATACGGAAGATCATGTCTGGAATCCGATGCCGACGCAAGAAGATATGCATTTCCCTTCACAACACGCAGTTTCTTTGCCACTATATTCTGATTAAATGAAAAATACTGGATCTGCGGATAATGCATGTATGTGGTTTCTCGACCAAATACACCGCTTGATACGGCCAGACTCTTCTTATCACAGGCAAATGCATCCGTAACATAGCCGCCCGCAAGCATCACCAATACAACCAGCCATCCACAGACACACGCCAGATTAATCCACAGAAAATGGGATCCTATGATTTCTTTCGCAAACCGATCTGCCACAAATAATGCAACTGCCCAGATCACTGCCGGGATTGCCTTAAGAAAGATAACCGACTTCTTCTGTCTCTGCAGCGGAAGTTTCATTGCTTCTGCAAATTCCGGCAGAAGTTTCTGCATTTTTTCAATCACGTCTGCATGACTCTGATACAAAAGGAAAAAGGCGTCCTTTTCTTCATCGTCATCTCCCATTCCGACATTGATAAGTTCCACCCGGTATCTCTTAAAAATCCTTGCAATCCATGTCTGTCTCACCGTTACACCATGAATCCGCTTTACCGGAATTACATAGCTTACTTTCTTTAAAAGTCCGTAAGAAATATAGATCTTATCACTTTTTCGTGTAACCTGATACTGATAATACTTAATAAAATCCTTCACCGTATCCCAGACTGCTGTTGCGCCGATAAAAAATGCTACCGCCCAACCTGATATTATTTCCAGAATATTTTGTCCTGAAATTCCTTCCTGTATGCCAGAAAGCAATTTTGATACGGAGCCTCCGATTCCTCCAACTGCAAGCAAAACAGCAAATAAATTAATCGCAAACACTCCATGCCAGATCATATCATTTACATTTGCTGTCACCGTTGTCTCTGTGATGTTTTTACCGTTTTCCTCATCTGTTATCCCGGCAGTTTCTTTGTACGCGCCACTTTCTGTCTGATGATTCGCATCCTGCGCATAAACTTCTGCCCCGGAACGGTTACCTTCCGACTCCATAATCGCAAAAACCGTCTGACGGAACCACTCTGCTTTTTCTTTTTTCAGCACTAGTTTTACGTCTGTATCATCTGCCGTTGAGAAACTGTCTGTATCCAGTTTCACAGTGCATGTGCCAAGCATCATTTCCAGAATATTCTGTGAGAGATTGACATTGGAAATATGCTTGATGCCGATCGTCTGCACCTTGCGGTTCCATGTATTTTTCTCAATCACGATTGCCTGCCCCTGGATAGAAATATAAGTTTTCGCCCAACGGCGGAGCTGCCAGAATAAAGCAATCAGGAACAATACAAGAAACAGACTGGCTCCCGCAAACTCATCTGCCAGATATTCTTTCAGATTATCCATATGCTTTACAATTTCTTTCAGGTCATCCAGTGCCGATCCTGCAAGTACAATCACGATTCCTATAAATATAGTTCCAAATCGTTCAATCACAATGGAGATATGGTTTCTAAATTTCGTTTCTGTCGTTTCCATGTTTTTCCTCCGCTGCGATCTGATTGATCCGCTTCTGTAAATTCTCTGCGATTTGTTCCGCTTTTTCATCTTCCAGAAGATTGATCTCTACATCTCCACCTGCTGTTGTCACAACTACATTTGCCACGCCGAAAGCTCTGGCAACCGGGCCTCTCTCCACCTGCAGTTTATGTAACCGTTCCATCGGAACAATATTGCGCTCTATGAAAAGATACCCTTCGACCGTATCTATACATTCTTCATCTATGTGATAACCATATCTCCGGTATCGGAAATACGGGCTGATCACACAGTTCAGAATGATCAGAACAACGAGCACCAAGGATATTATCTCGCCAATCCGGATATCTTTTGGACTGAGCCAGAATGCATTTACGCAGATGATCGCTGCCAGCAGAATAACACTTAAGATCACGGTCGACACATACATGCACCCCAGCGCACGTTTACTGAGCCGTTCATATTTCATCTTCTCTTCTCTCATTGATTTTCTCCTTGTAACTAGTCGTTTCTATTCTAGCACAAATAAACCACCATTACAAAAAAAGAAGATACTGTTCTGCACTGATATACAGCACACCACGGTATCTTCTCCTTTATAATCTTCTTTTTTAATGAATGGAAACATTTAGTCCATACTCTTCCATAATACCTTTCAACTTCTGCATGTATTCTTCACTCGGCGGAGTCGCCTCAGCCACCGGTTTATCACTGATGCGAAGATATTTCATTACTCCAAGATTATGGTACGGCAATAATTGAATCATTGTAACTGCATCTCCTAATTCTTTACAAAATTCTGCCGTCTTTCTGATATTTTCTTCATCATGATTAAATAACGGAATGACCGGAATACGAATTTGTAATTTTTCTTTCATTTTAGCTGCATCTTCCAGATTGATTCCATGCGGATAGTGTAATGGCTGATTCATATATGGTGCAAGATTCTGCATTGCATGCAGGCCTCTCGATACATGCAGCAAATCAATTTTATCTTCAATTTCCCGGGCAAATGCAATCTCATCATCCAATGACGGTGAGCCTTCTACCATATCACTTGCATTGATTCGATATTCAATTGCCATTGTATTTCCTATTTTTTTTCGAATTGCTGCTAAAAGTTCTTTTGTAAATCTTGATGCATTTTCAATTGTATCCGCACTATATTCATCTGTTCTTCGATTAATCACTTTAGATAAAAAGCACCCCGGAAGCTGTCCATGCGCTCTATGCACAACCAGACTGTCAAATCCGCAACGTTTTGCCCGCTCCGCTGCATTTGCAAAATCTTCTATAATTTCTTTCAGCTGTTCTTTTGTTAAATCTGTAGGATCCAGCTCTACTATTTAAATACAAAAACCGGAAAATTCTTGGATGAAATAAAATAAGAGACAGGAAATATTACGCACCTTTGAGGAAGCACCCACTACATATTTCCTGCCTCTTATTTTTATTATTCTAAAGCATCTCTAAAATAGCTTCTTTTGACTGTGCGCCTACGGTTCTGGCTGCCACTTCTCCATTCTTGAATACAAACAGCATCGGAATGGAAAATACCTTGTATTGTCTTGCAATCTCTGGGTTCTCATCCACATCAATCTTGCACACTTTAATATCTGTTCTTTCCTCTGCAATCTCTTCTATGATCGGTCCCACCATCTGGCACGGTCCACACCAGGTTGCCCAGAAATCAACCAGTACCGGTTCTTTTGCCTGTAATACTTCCTGTTCAAAAGTATCATTTGTCACATGAATCACTGCCATATCTATCGTCCTTTCTTCTATTCTTCTTAAAGTTAGTTTTTCTGTTTTTCAGTTATTATTATACTATATTTTGAAAATATTTTCGTAGCATTTGTTACATATTTTTAACTTTTAATGGCTCTTTCCTTTTCCTCCGCATCATCTTTATGCTTTGCTGATCCGATCAATCGCATCCAGTTCTTCTTTTGTAAATGATATATTTTGCAATGCTGCAATATTATCCAGGATCTGTTCCGGTCTGGATGCTCCGATCAATACGGAACATACGTCTCCATCTTTTAAAATCCACGCAAGCGCCATTTGCGCCAGTGACTGTCCACGAAGCTTTGCGATTTCATTCAACGCTGTTGTTTTCTTTACCAGTTCCGCTGTAATATCGGATTTGTGTAAAAATCGCGGATCTCTCGCTGCGCGGCTGTCTTCTGGAATTCCATGCAAGTATTTATCTGTCAGACACCCCTGCGCCAGTGGACTGAACGCAATAATTCCAACACCGTTTTCCCTGCAACAGTCTTTTACACCATCCTCTTCAATCGTCCGGTCATAAATTGAATAGCGGCGCTGATTTACGATAAACGGACAATGTCTTTCACGCAGCAACTCTACCGCCCGTTTTGTATATTCTTCGTTATAATTTGATACGCCTGCATACAGTGCTTTTCCACTGCGCACAATATCGGTAAGAGCATCCATCGTCTCTTCCAGTGGTGTATTCGGATCCATTCTGTGATGATAAAATACATCTACATAATCCAATCCTAACCGCTTCAGACTCTGATCGAGACTTGCCATCAGATATTTTCTGCTGCCGCCGTCCCCATAAGGACCATCCCACATATCATATCCTGCTTTCGTTGCAATGACCAGCTCGTCCCGGTATGGCATAAAATCGTCTTTTAAAATCCTTCCAAGACTCTTCTCGGCACTTCCATACACCGGACCATAATTATTTGCCACATCAAACTGTGTAATTCCATTGTCAAATGCGGTTCTGCACATTGCTTTCATATTATCATAGTTATCTTTTGAGCCGAAATTATGCCACAATCCGAGTGACACAGCCGGGAACTTAAGTCCGCTTCTCCCAACACGGTTATATGTCATCTTCTCATAGCGGTCTGCTGCCGCTGTATAAATATCTGCTATATCTGCCATTCTTCTGTCCTTCCTTTCAACTGTCTGATTTGCATATTGTTTTCTCTGATTGTGTAACGCTGTTCCTTTTTACTCAATCCAGAATACTCTTCCTTCTTTTCTGTCGGCTGCCTGCGGCAGTTCTCCGTCTGTATATCCGACAGCACAGTGGGCAATTCCTTCCCATTCGCCTTCGATTCCTAATTTCTTCAATAATTGCTTGTATTCCGTCATCTCAAATTCTTCTTTTGCACGGTGGATCCAGATGCTTCCAAGTCCCAGTGTATGTGCGGCAAGCATCATATTTCCCATAACAAGACTTCCATCGTAAACGTAAGTGGATCTCTCCTTATTTGCTAACACAAGCAAAATCGCCGGTGCACCGTAAAATGGATCAAAGCCTTCATCCCAGCCACCGATCTTACGGTTGATCTCAGATAATTCATCGCGAAGTTCTTTATTTGTCACAGCGATTGTAATCGTTGCCTGCTGTCCCATGCCATTTGCTGCATACAGACCTGCTTCAATGATCTGCTCCAGATCCTGCTTTGCCGGCATGTCCGGTTTGAATTTGCGGATACTGCGGCGTTCTTCCATTGCTTTTATTATTTCATTCATATTCATGGCCTCCAATCAATCTTTCAAACTACTGTCTATTATATATGATTTTAATGGATTTGGAATACTTAATGGAAACAAAGTTTTTTATTACCTAAAAAGTAACGGCACTGTATAATGATTCATCACTACACAATGCCGTTATCCTGTTCCGTTAAAATGGACCTGGCGGGAGTTGAACCCGCGTCCGAAAGCCCATCCATCAGAGCATCTCCCATCACAGTCATTATTCTGACATTCCCTCCGCGAATCACCTAATGACAGGTTATCCGTTTTAGTAGCTTCATAAGTTCTTCCATCTCCGCAAAGCTTTGGAAACGAAGTGCTCCGCCTGTTTGAAGCCGGTTACCGGAACAGCGGATGATTCCGGGCCGACTGCCGCCTAATTAGGCTGCGTACGCTAAATTTTCGTCTGCGTTTATATTTAGTTGGAACTTTTAACGTAGTGTCCCGCTACGGATGGCTTCTCCAACTTCCAGACCCCCGTCGAAACCAGTACAAGCCCTTATATGTAGACTACTGGTGTGCAGACGTCTTTCGTCTGGATATCATTATAGGGAGATGCCGCTGAAAAGTCAAGGGTTGCTCATTAAACTTGTAGTTTAAAATATCATCACTTCCTGCAATCCCCAGCAGTCACCGATTCCTTCAACTTCTACATATGCTTCTCCAGGTACTCCCGCACCATCCGAAACTCATCTTCATAAATACAGTTCGGCAGGCTTCCGTCCTGCACACCCTTCAGGCATTCTTCATAGTCCATCCATTTTACGGATTCAACTTCTGACTCCTGTAATTTAAGATCCGCGATATCTACCGGCTTTGTATAGACATAGACACTGCTGAATTCTTTATCACGGAACATGCGGCCGTAAAACTCCGCTTCAAATGCCGCATTGTGAACCCCGACATAATGAAGATCTTCTGCCGTGACAGCAAGTCCCAGTTCTTCACCCATTTCACGGATTGCGGATTCCAGAAGCTCTGCGCCTGCCTCCACATGTCCTGCGGAAGATATATCGTAACACCGCGGATTGGAATCTTTGCAGGCACTCCGCTTTTGAAGCAGGACATCATAATCTCTGCCATGTTCTGTCTCTTTTTCACGGACAATCCACATATGGACCGTTGCATGCGGACTTCCTTCTCTATGCACCACACCACGCTCTTTTGTTATGCCGGTTTTATTTCCATTTTCATCCAGTACATCGAAAAGCTCCATAGGCTTTCCATTCAATGCTGCTGCAACCAGCTTGTCTCCACCGTCATAGGTCAATTTCAAAGAGAAAAATTCTTTCTGTTCATCCAACAGACGGAAGAAGATCTTATCTCCCTCCCAGATATTCAGATGCCATACTTCTTCGATATCCACCCATTCCAGTTCGCCTTCATCGCATGAAATCGGTTCTCCTTCAAATCCGTCCGCAGTAAATAAAGACATATATTCTGTCACACCGCCACCGGATACAAAGGTCACGATTCCGCGGTACTGATAAGATGTCAGCGTATAGCCGGTCTCTTCTTTTACTTCGCGAAGAAGACACTCTTCCGGACTTTCATCCACTTCAAAATGTCCTCCGACTCCGATCCATTTATCTTTATTTACATCATTTTTCTTCACCGTTCTGTGAAGCATCAGATATTTTCCGTCTTTTTCTATATAACATAGTGTACTTAATCCTGTCATTTTCGTCCTCTCCTCTTGAGTGTCCGTTTTATCTTATGGTATGATACCAATGTTCCGTTATTATGATAATGAATTTTCAGGAGAAATGCAATGAATCGAACGATTGAATATAAAATAACAGAAGAGCAAAACGGACTCCGCGTGGAGCAGTTTTTACGCCGCAAAGGTTATTCCGGTCAGAATCTTGCCGAGATCAAGCGTATGCCCAAAAGCGTACTTGTAAACGGAAAACATTATTATATGCGCCAGACATTAAAAACCGGTGATGATCTCGTTATCAAGATCTGCGAAACTGCCTGTTCGGAAAAGATCCCACCGGTTTATCATCCACTTGATATTGTCTATGAAGATGAAGATATCGTTGTTATAAATAAAGCCGCCGGTATGCCGATCCATCCGTCTTTGAATCATTACACCGAATCGATGGCAAATGCGCTTGCATGGTACTATCAGGAACAGGGAAAACCTTTTATTTTCCGTTGCTGCAACCGCTTAGACCGGGATACTTCCGGGCTGACAGTTGTCGCCAAGCATCTGGTGAGCGGAAGCATTTTATCCACTATGGTAAAGGAGCGGCGTATCCACCGGGAATACCTCGCTATCTGCAAAGGTTCTGTCACACCGTCCGAAGGCACGATCAATGCGCCTCTTGGCCGCAAGCCCGGAACAATCATTGAACGGACGGTAGATTTTGAAAATGGAGAAAAAGCGATCACACACTACCATGTCATGGATGAAAAAAACGGGCACAGCCTTGTCTCCCTCCGTCTGGAGACAGGCCGCACCCATCAAATCCGGATCCACATGCGCTACCTTGGTTTTCCACTCATTGGCGATTATCTGTATAATCCCGACATAGAACATATTACAAGACAGGCTCTTCATTCTCACAAATTGTCTTTTACACATCCGATCACCGGTGAGACAATGGAATTTACCGCACCGCTTCCTGATGATATGGCACAGGTACTTCAGTAAACTCCTGTGCCATTTATAACTTTATATCTTCTCAATCTTGTCTCGGAGTTTTAACATCCGGGCGTCCAGTTTTGCAATATCCTCTGCATATTTCTTTAATTCTGCTGCCACTTCATCGCTGCCGTCCAGCTGCTTCTTATAAAACAACTGATAATCCAACACAGACCAGTAATCCATCGCAACTGTCCGAAACTGCACTTCTACTTTCTGCTTCTGAGAACCTTTTGCAAAATAAATCGGGATTTCCAACGTAATATGCAGACTCTTATAACCATTCTTTTTCGGTACCTTGATGTAGTCCTTCTCCTTAAGAACTTCTACATCTCCCTGCGCTTTTAATATATTTGCGACTTCATATACTTCATCTTCAAACGGGCAGACCACGCGAACACCTACAAGGTCATTCAATTTCTCCGCTGCCGTCTGGAAATCTGTCTTATAGCCTTTTCGTACCAGTTTTGCGTAAATACTTTCTGCACTCTTCTTCCGGCTGCTGATCTGATTCACAACCGTTCTTCCTTTTTGTTTGGATAATTCTGTATTAATCATCTGTAGTTTCGCTATAAGAATATCTATCGCACACTGGCATTTAATTTGATATTCTGTTTCAGCCAGACATTCCGCAATATCATCTATCTTCTGTTGTTCTTTTTCAGACAGACATTGCAGTCTTTTTTCCTGCCTGTCTTTTTTTACACTTTTTTTCTTCTTTTTTGTCATGATTTTACTCCTTTATAAAGCAAAATAGTACCTTATTTTTCCGATTCTATCTATCGATATATTCGTAAATCCAGGAAAATTTTATGTAAAATCAGCACTGCATTGCCTTTCTGATTTCTATTGTCAATAGCTTTGCAGCCACCGGCTTCGCCACATATCCGTTCATTCCCGCATCCTTACACATCTGTTCGCTGTCTGAGGCACTTTGTGCAGTCATTGCCAGAATTGGGACATTTTTTGCATGGTCAGTTTCCAGCTTCCTGATTCTTCTCGCTGCTTCCATACCGTCCATCACCGGCATCATCAGATCCATTAAGATCACATCATAGTTACAGTTTTTACTCACCATATCAACTGCTTCCTGTCCGTTCCATGCTTTTTCTACCGTTGCCCCGGCATCTTCCAGATAGAACTGTGCAACTTCCATGTTGATATCATTATCTTCTACCAGTAAAACATGCAATCCTTTAAGTGATTTATCCGTTTTTTCTTTTTCTGATATGTCTGTCTCATATTCGGCAGTATCCAGTTCAAATGGAATCTGTACAATAAATACAGAGCCTTCACCAAGCACACTTTTTACTTTAATACTTCCATGCATCTTATCAATCAGTCCACGCACGATCGACATTCCAAGGCCTGTTCCTTTATACTGTGTACGCGCATCTGTCTTTTCCTGTGTAAATGGCTTATAAATCTGATTTGCAATAAATTCTTTACTCATACCGATACCGGTATCGACAATCTTAAATTCATACAATGCATGTGTATCATTATATTTCACTTCTTGTACATACGTGTCAATATGTCCGTTTTCTTTATTATATTTGATCGAATTACTCAAAAGATTAATTAAAATCTGACGTAAATGCAGCGGACTTCCAATCAATTTTACATGCCTGAGATCAATTCTGTGCTTTTCATGCGTAATTCCGTTTTCTTTAATCTGGATATCCAGAAGTGCACTTACTTCATCCATCAGTTCTTCCAGATTAAATGGTTCTTTACCAAGTTTCATTTTCCCCGATGAGATTTTATTCACTTCAAGTACATCATTTACCAACGCCTGTAAATGATCTGTAGAAAGTCGAAGCTTTCTTAAGCAATCGTCCAGTTTCTCTTTATCATCCCAGTTTTTCTGGATAATATCTATCATTCCGGCAATTCCATTAATCGGTGTGCGAATATCATGACTCATACGGTTCATAAATTCTGTTTTGGCTTTGTTCTCTGAATCTGCAGTTTCATAAGCGACCTGCAGACGTTCTCTCTCCTGCTGTTCTTTTGCATGAAACAGCGAAGTATTTTTGAACAGGATCATTCCCTGGATCACTGTACTTCTTTTTCCTGTTTTACTGTCAAATAACGTGTCCAGTGACATAAGAACTGTTTTCTGCATCCAGACATATTTCCCTGTATGATTCCGTTCCTGATATTCTACTGTAACCTGTTTTTCGCCATTCAGATAACGTTCCAACAGCTTGGAAGACGAATCTACGATCCGATAATTCTCCAGTGTCTCTTCTGCAACATACTGCTGTCGTTCCTGACAATAGAGGTCATAGGAACACGGTGTCTTTGCATCTACCGCAAATTCGTGTCTTCCGGTATGGTAGAAAATACTCTTCAGGCAGTCATTGGTCAGATCTACCGCATAAATTGCCTGTGCGGTTTCCATCAGTGCTTCTACATAATTGCCGTTTTCCAGAATGGACTGTTTCATCTGCTCATAATATCTCGTCAGTTGAAATTTTTCATCTGTACCCATCTTCTCACTGTCGTGAAATTCATCAAATCCAAGGATGAAGTGATGCAGTCTTCCATCTGCCGCATCATTTACAAAAAGTGCCGTCATTCTTCCATAACGATATCCCACTCCCACTTTACGTTGATAAAAAAACTCTGTCTTCTCCATCGCAGGGCCAAGTAACTGTTCCATTGAAGCAATCTCAAGCCATTTCCGCATTTCCTTTCTTGTATCATCTGCTGCAAATTCCCGCAGCACCTGTTCTGCCGCTCCCGTATAACTTCCATCTTCTGCAAGGAAAAATCCTTCTTCGGATCTTAACATACGATAAGTATCCATCCTTGCGTCACAGTATAGACAGTTTGCAAATACATAATGCTTTTCCCGAATCCGGTCCAACAATTGAAGGCTTTCTTTCCTTTTTCTCTCATTCTCCTGAACCTTGGCATGGTTTTTGTCTACATACATGTTCTTATCCGCCTGTTTAAACAGCATGCGCATCGTACATGGCTCATAATCATCTGACAAAGCATATCCTGCCGCATAACTGATCGGCATTTCCGGATGCTGCCGCGAATACAGTTTTACACTTTTTCTCACACCTGCCAAGCACTCCTGCACTTCGGTATGATTTTTCCCTGTCAGCACTGCAAGGAATTCATCTCCACCATCACGGCCTACAAAGGCATCCTCCGGCATGGCTGCGCGAAGCTGTCCGGCAAAAGACCGGATATACGCATCCCCTTTGTCATGTCCGAGATTGTTATTGATCATACGCAAATTATTCAGATCAAACACACAGACTGCGATCTGTGCTCCCGCTTCAAGTTCTTTGTTGTTTTCCAGAATCTCTTCGCATTTATTTTTATTCGGAAGTCCGGTTGCCTCATCCAGATAAATCTTTTTCTGTAAAAGACGGTTCTGCGCTGCATAACGCAGCATCTTCAAAACTTCCAGTCCAAGGAGCAGTACCAGACCACATATATCAAGAATTACAATTTTTTCCAATACATCCAGTGTTGATGTTCTTTTATCTGAATATACTTCCGCAAATCCGGTTGCTTCATCACATATTTTGAAAAACTCTTCACTCTTTTCAACAATCTGTGTATGCTCGTATCCTTTCTCCCGGACAATCAGGATTTCTTTTTTTAACTGTTGGAAATAATCGTCCAGTTCTTTCATCTTACTCTGAAACTTCTTATCTTCCAGACGTACAAGTTGTAACTTATCACTTCCGTCCCGAAGACCATCGATATAATCCTGTACATCCTGCAGCATCTGATCCTGCGGTTTTCCGGCATCTTCCAGCTTAATGATTCGCTGTGTTTTTCCTCTGACCAGACCGGCATAATTGACAACACGCCCGGTTCCCTGAATCCTGGATACGAGTGCCATCATTAAAACAAATAATACAATCAGAACGAGCGTTAATATCATCATCCCGATACGCAACAGATATGTTCTTTTCTTCTTTTTATTGCTTATTTCTTTATCCATTTCCATGCTCCAAAATCGTATGTTAGACTACACTCATTTTAGCCGATTTTCTGAGAATAAGCAACAAAAGCTTCTGATGGAATCTTCCGCAAAAAAGGAAAAACAGACTGATGACAATTGCACATACCAGACCAGTAAGTCCTATTTCCAATTCCGGACGTCCATTCGGGAAAAAGAAGAAGTATATCTATGGCAAGCTCTCTGTCACACATAACCTTCCCGAGGATGTCAAGTCATTGCTACAAACTTTTTGACCTATTTTCCCTCGATTTTTCCCATAAAACCGTTGTTTTGGAACAGAGGACGTTATATTGTTGTCACAAAATCAGCAGGGAGGATGTAACGTCATTGCTACAAGTTCAGTAGTAGTGGACGTTACATTATTGCTACAAATCAAGTCAGTGATTTCCATTCCACCTCCACTCTCCCATCATCATACACATATATTCCCTGCACATATTCTTCCAGCATCTCTCGTGTCAGTTTCTCATAACCCAAATACTTCAACATCTGCTCCACCGGAACATTCTTTTTCATCAGGATTTCTTTCTCACCATTTATCAGTTCTTCCAGTTCCTCTACACGTTTCTGCAGTCGTTCTCTTTCTTCTTCCAACTGCTTCCTGGATTCCATGAACTGTTTCTGATTCATCTGTCCTTCGTGATATTTCTCATAGTTCTGACGGTTCTGAATCTTTATCTGTTCCTGACGTTTTTCACAATCTGCATTTTCCGTCTTATAGGCTTCTATGCTGTCCTCATGCTGTTTTCTCATAGATTGCTGCATCTGTTCCTGACTGATATTCTGACGTAAATATACCTTTATTTCTGCCAGTACGATATGCTCTAGCATTTTGTTATCCGCTTTCCCGGCAAAACACCCTGTATCTTCTTTTCCTTTACTGTAAGCACAGCTATAAAGAATATGACCATGAACCGGACTGCTTGAAGTCAGACTTCTATGACAATTTCCACACTTCACATAGCCACCTAATAGTGTTATCTCCCTGTCAAGTTTGCTTTTTTTAGTGTATCTGATCTGCAGGGACTGTGCTTTCTCAAAGATGTCTTTTGATACAATCGGCTCATGGTGATTTTCCATCACTTTCCACTGATTTCTCGGCACTGGTACTTCTTTCCCTGTCCCTGGTTCTGGAATCTTTGTCTTTCCATAGACCATACAGCCTATATAAGTCTTATCATCCACAATCTTCCGTATCATATCACTCGTCCACTGCAATCCTCTTGATGCAGCTTTCTTGCTGTCTGATTTCTGTCGTCTGCTCATGGACTGCAAGGGAGTCAGTACCCCCTCTTCATTAAATAACCGACAAATCTCCATCTTGGAATACCGCTGATTTGTCAGTTCAAATACTCTGCGAATCACTTCTGCTTCGTCCTCTACAATCACCAGTTCTTTCTTATTTTCAGGATTGATTCGATACCCATAAGGTGCAGATCCACAGCAATACTCACCTTTTCCTCGTCTGGTACTGACTGCCGATTTTACCTTTACAGACTGGTCTTTCACATAAAAATCTGCGATCAGTCCTTTAAACTGTACTTCGATGTCGGAACTCTTTCCTTTATAATCTTTAGAATCATATCGGTCTGAGATAGAAATAAATCGTACTCCCAGGAATGGAAAAATCTGTTCCAGATAAGTTCCCATCTCAATATAGTTTCTGGCAAAACGCGAAAAATCTTTTACCACAATACACTGCACTTTATTCTCCCTAGCAAGTTCCAGAACCTGCTTAATTGCCGGACGTTCCATACTGGAACCAGAATATCCGTCGTCGTAGAACTCCTGAAATGGCATAGAAGCCAGTTCCGGGATATTGGAAATATAATCTTTTACCAGTTTTCTCTGATTGATAATGCTGTTACTTTCTCCCTCTGAATCATCTTCCATGGAAAGACGGTAATATCCAATAATCAGTTTCTGATCACTCATGTTCTACCGCCCCCTTAAACCCGAAGTTGATTTCCAGTCTGCCATCACCATACAGATACATACTTTCAATCAAGCCCTCCGCAAGTTCCGCATTGATTCTGGTTGTCCCATCCAGTTCCAACAGACTTCGTAAAAATCTGGCTTCTTCTTTCTGCTGTTTTTCCAGCTTTCGTATGGTCTGCTCCAGAGACTTCTTTCTCTCTTCACAAAACTCTTTCCAGTTATTACGGTCATCTTTCGTTTCTATATAGGCTTCTTTGGAAAGTTCACCCTCTTTATATTTCATAAATGCTTGTGCCAGTTTTTCTGAACATCTTTCCATATCTGCATCCAGTTTTCTGATCTCCGTTTGAATCTCATTGATTTTGGAAAGAAATACCGCACTGCTTATAGCAGATATATCCTTTTTCCGCAATCCAGATAACTGAAACTGTCTGGTCAGCTCCGAACGGACAATTTTCTGCAGCTTCTCTTCGGAAATAGATTTGTGACTACATTTTCTTTCATCCCGATACCAGGCAGCATTGCAAAAGTAATACACATTGCCTCTGTATCTACGTGTACACATTTTCCGCTTACAATCACCACAATAGAATACATTGTAAAATGCTCTTTCATCATCTTCCCACCCTGCAGTAGTTTTTGTTGCTTTCTGTTGTGCTGTTTTTAGCCTGACCTGTGCTTTTTCAAACAATTCTCTGCTAATAATTGGCTCATGGGCATTTGGCGTAATAATCCACTGGCTCTCGTCCAATATGTCACACCATTTTTCACCTCTTTGAAATCTGGATTCATATTTTCTCTGAACCAGATCGCCATAATAATTATTCCGGTTCAGCACTGCACGTATCGAAGAATTTCCCCACTGATGAAGGTTCTCTCCGTCCTGACAGTACACATGATGATATTGGTTATAATCTGAAATCCGATGTACCCTATCCTCAAACAGCCTGTCAATAATGCTCTGTATGCCATCTCCCGAAGCATATTCTTCAAAAATCCTGCAGACAATCTTTGCAGCTTCCGGTTCCACCATCAACTTATAAATTCCATTTATCTTTTCCACACAATATCCATATGGAGCTGTAGATCCCACATACTCACCATTTTTCTGTGCAATACGTTTCGCTGCCCGTTCTTTTGCGGAAATGTCTTTCGCATAAGCATCATTCACCAGATTCTTGATATTCATGGATAATTCCTGATTCTTGGCATCCGGTGCATAGGAGTCATAGTTGTCACATACAGAAACAAACCGCACTTTCATAAAAGGGAGAATCTTTTCCAAATAATTTCCGGTTTCGATATAATTTCTTCCAAATCGTGAGAAATCCTTTACCAGAATACCATTTATTTTACCTGCCCTGACATCATTCATCATCCGTTCAAATCCCGGTCTGTCAAAATTTGTTCCGGTTTTTCCCAAATCAGAATAAATATCATATACAGCAATCTCATACTCTCTGTCTGGATTTTCATTGTGCTTCTGAATGAATTCTTTTATCAGCGTAACCTGTGTTTCAATAGATTCTGACTTTTTTTCATCACTATCTACGGATAATCTGGCATAAATTGCAGCCATACATACCGGAATACCAGAAACTTTCTTCTCTGTGTTTTTCTTATATCTTTTTGCTGTTCTTGCCATTTATCCCACCTCTTTCCTGTACTCTGTCCTGTGTTCCGCATAAAACCGTCTTATGACTTTCATCTTCTCAATCATATCCTGATAGCGGATGTGAATTTTAATTTGCTTGTTCTCATAAATATAGATTTTATCTACAGTCAGTGCCAGCAATGTGCGATCCAGTTCTTTGATTTCCAGTGATTTCTTCCAGTCCTCCAACTGAACAGTTGCAGACACTCCACCCTCAAACATTTGCTTTACCAGTTTTTTCTGGTTTTCAATCATCTGCTCCAGTTCTTCACATTTTCTTCCGTAACTTTCCCGAAAATCATCGAACTCCTCTTTGCTGATCAATCCCTCTTTCAAGTCATCACCCAAAGATGCTTTCAGGCTGTAATAACGGTTATATTCTTCCTGCAACTTACTAATCTGCGTATCATAACCGATTACCTGATCGTAACTGACTTTCATTTCACAAAGTTCTTCCATAATCATCTGATAGTCTACGAAAAGTGCCGTATATGCCTGAATCTCTTTCAATACAATCCTTTTCAGCACCTCTTCCGGAATACTGTGTCTGGTGCAATCTCCACCTTTATTTTTTGTCTGGCAAATATAAAAGGCTTTTTTCTTTCCCTTATACTGATTTACCCTGCGTATCATCGGTGTATGGCAATCTCCGCAAAATACAAAACCTGAAAAAAAGTTTGCACTGTCCGATGTTTTCGATGCCCTGCCATCATACTGAAGTAGCTTCTGCACCACATCAAAATCATTCTGCCTGATTATTGCCGGATGCGTATTTTCTACTTTCACCCACTCTGATTCTGGCTTATCCAGACGTTGCTTTACCTTATAGCTGATTCGTTCCTGCTTGCCCTGCACCATGTTTCCAATGTAAACCTCGTTGGTCAGAATCCTTTTAATCTGCACTGCCGACCATTTCGGTGTGTCTGAGCTGTGAAATCCAGAATTGTAATTCTCGCCATTTGCCTTTTTATATTCTTTTGGCGACTGCACATGACGTACATTCAGTTTTTCTGCGATTGCTCCAAGACTGAATCCATCAATTTTCCACGAAAATATTTTTCTTACAATATCTGATGCATAAGAATCAATCACCAGACAATTCTTATTCTCTGGATCTTTGCAGTAACCATACGGGGCAAACGCTCCAATAAATTCACCTTTTTCACGTTTGATTTTCTGGTGGCTTCGCACTTTACCTGAAATGTCCCGACAATAACTTTCATTTACGAAATTTTTGATTGGAACTACAAATGACTTTTCTGAAAAATCTGCTGTTTTACTGTCAAACTGGTCTGTAACTGAAATAAAACGCACATTTAAAGCCGGGTAGGTCTTTTCGATCCATCGCCCGGCTTCTATATATTCTCTTCCGAATCTGGATAAGTCTTTTACAATCACGCAGTTTACTTTTCCAGCTTCTATATCAGTTGTCATTCGTTTAAACTCAGGTCGGTCAAAATTTCCTCCTGAGTATCCGTCATCCACATATATATCAAAGATCTGAATATCCGGCTGGCTTTTTACAAAGCTCCGAAGTAACTCTCTCTGATTTGCAATGCTGTTGCTCTCTGACTTCGCATCACCCTCTTCCATATCATCTTTCGATAATCGAAGATACAATGCAGCATCGTATATATCTGGCATATTCATTTGCATCTGTTCCATTTTACATCGCTCCCAACTTACTTATTCCATTGAATGTGAAGTCAGAAACCATGTATCACGTTCATTTTCCCTGACCTCACATTAACATAACATCTGTACCTTTGCAAGACATTTTAATACATCAGCTCCGTCCTTTTTCTCAGATAATCACTGATCGCATCTGTAGCATCCATTTCTCCTGTCATCTCCACGACCACCACATACCCTTCATTCAAGTGAGCATACGGCTGATCGCCGGATTTATCCAGAAAAGTTTCCACTTTTTCAGAAATAGCTTTATCCATATCAGGAATTAAATCTTCAATGTCCTTTAACTGCTCCAGATCAACACTGGAATCTATTACTGACTGATTCCCCATGATGCTCACCTCTTTTCCAACATATTCTTTGTATCAGTTGTCCTATACCTGCAATTTTCTCAACCGCATCACCTTACCTTTCGCATTTGTTCTCAAAATTTATCTATGACTATGGCATTGCGTATTCTGTTCGGCGTGTTGGCTTCCATTCGTATAACCTGTTGTCAGCGTTACATCTAACCTCTATCAGAGTATTTCTGAATACTGGCAGCTTCTTCGCAAACTTACCAGTCGTTTCCGGAGTATCTTCGACGCTCGCCTGTAAAATCATTTACAGGGTTATGGCATCTGTGGAATCAGATTATACAGCTCATGTAATTTTCAAGGTACAAAAGAGATTTTTTGAATGCCCTTTCACTTATTACAGCCTAGAAACACCAAAATGTTGTTCTATTCAAAAAAATCCTCTCACTAATAAAGCCTGACAGAAGGATTTTACCAACCTCATTTTGCAATAATTTGCAAAATGTATTTATCCTCATCTGTACATTCGCTTTCATGCGAACCTTTATCGTACTGTCATTTTAATTCGCATTCATGCGAATGTCAAGTGTTTTATTCGCTTCAATGCGAATCTTTCTGTTTACATTCCATGTTTTTGGTAGTAAAATAGATTTATCAAAAAGAAAGTTGGAAATCTGATATGACAATCGGTGATAAAATAAAAAAAATCCGGACATTCCGGAATATGACACAGGCAGAACTTGGTGCTGCCCTCGGTTGGGGCGATAAAGGGGCAAACCGCCTTGCCCAGTACGAAACGAATTACAGGGTTCCCCGTAAGGATCTGGTAACAGAAATGGCTAAGATTCTGGACGTAAATCCACTGGCACTGCATGAGCCTACTACTATGGATGCTTCTGAACTTATGGAAATCCTGTTCTGGATTGATGAATTTAACCCGGCAGCTATCAATCTCTTTCAGTTAGAAACCTATCCGGGTGAAAAATGCAATTCTAATGAGGATACCGCTGTCCGTTATCACGATTCTGATAACTGGCCTGCTCATCCACCTGTTGGTATGTGGTTCAATTATGGGCTTCTCAATGATTTTATGAAAGAATGGATTCTCAGAAAAGAAGAATTGAAATCCGGTAAGATTACCAGAGATGAATATTTTGAGTGGAAAATCAACTGGCCACAGACCTGTGACGGGTGCGGAAAAGTTGAACCCAAGAGACAATGGCGAACATGTTCGTATTAACCCAAATCGGCTCATAATCCTCTACTTTATGTAGTGACTATGAGCCTTATTCATTTAATTTCTTCGACCTTTTAATATTGCACAATGTTTACTCTTCATCCATTTTAATATATTGGCTATAGGTATAATAATTTTCTGTTCCAACAAGTTCCATTAAAAATTCTTTAAAAGTCTGATCTATAGGAATCGTCACAAAGAAAAATAACCGTTTTCTTGGCCTTGAACAACAAACATAAAACAAATTACGATTTCGTTCAAAAGAAATCTGCTTTCCACTCGGAATGGAAGCCTTTCCAGTTATCATAGGTGCATATGTTTCAAACTGGTACATATTCCAGCCCCTACTAATGACAAAAATAACATTGTCATATTCTTCTCCTTTGACTCCATGTTCTGTGGAAAATAACGCTTCAGGATATAAAAATTCTATTGCTGAAATGAATTGCGTATAATCCAACTCCAAAAATGCTTGAATTGACGTATTCGATGAATATATTGTTCCCGGTGCATTATGATACAAATGATACCATCCATCCAATTTAGGTGGAAAAGGAATTAATTTTGTTTCATTTATAACCTCAATAACATCAATTGCTCTTTTCTCTCTTGCTTCTCGTAATTTCTCTTGAAAAATTTTCCACTTCTCTTTCTCCGATTTTTTAGTAATAGGATATCTCTTAATTCCTAGAGTATCAAAAAGCAACTGCATATTTAACGTTTCTAATGCATGGTAGATTGGTTCAACGGTATCCATAAAAAACAAAAGAAAGGGATCTTCCTTGTCACGTAAACCATCGTTAATGATACTTAAAAGTCGTTCATATCCCTGTTGTGCAGCCAATACTTTATGTGTAATCATTAAAATTTTTAATGTATCAGTATCCGCTGTATTTTGTTTTATTTCTTCGGAGATTTTATTTAAACGTATTTTTAACTCTTCTGGAGGCAATTCGCCTTGAAAATTACGATCAGTACGACGTTCTCCATCATAATCCTCACATGTGATTACAACTACTTCCCCTTGAAAGTTATCTATTGCAGATGTTTGTGGCAAATCTGGCCGTATATCATTCAGAAGTTGAACAATTCTTGGCGAAGATCTAAAATTTGCACCTTTTTTTATCACTTCCAAATTTTTATGTTCTATAATCCCACAAGCTTTATTTGACTGATAAATTGTTTGCCACGCATCTCCAAAAAAAGCAAATTGTGGAGATTTCTTTTCTGCAATAAAATATTTAACAAAGCGTTCGATGAGTGGTTTATAGGAGTCTTGATATTCATCAATCAAAATCAAAGGATATTTATCAGAAAATACACGTCGAAATTTTGCATTATCCAAGAGTTTGCAAAACAGCTTAAGAACATCATCATGATAAAGGTACTGAACTCCATTTTCCTTATACCGGTGCCCTAAAGTATATGTAACTTCATTAATCTTAAAAAAATCACCTTCATCTGCTAAAAAATCAGGTTCTGTTGTTACAACATCCACAAGATAACTTTGATATTGTTTGATTGCATTCCAAGCAAACGAATGAATTGTAGATGGAATAATAAATGAATCTTTTGATAATCTTTCTGTGATTACCTCTACAGCAGCGTTCGTATATGTAATACAAGCTACATTTTGCTTTTTTCGGCTATATTTAAACCACATATTTTCTTGTATCCATTCAATGACTCTATTAAGCGAATAAGTCTTTCCCGAACCAGCACCTGCTTCAACTCGAAAACTATGCCCCTCTCGTAATGCTTCAATAATTTGCTCGTCTACTTTATCAGCCTCAGCTTTTGCTAATTCATAATTTGCACCATGATAATTTTCACACATACTCCATCATCCTTTTTATTCAAGTACCTTTTGGTTATTAAGCCATATTAATCCAGATTTAATGTATTCCGGAATGTTATAATCAGTACACTCATAAATGAGTTTAAGTGCAAAATCTGTTTTACATTTTCCAGAGAACTCAAGATCACCTTCAGTCGGGCTATCACTTAATCCATAATGTGAACGATTGACATTCCGAATAGCTTCTTCTAAAGAATGTCCACATAATTCATTCTCTTTTGTTTGGAATTCAATATGACATTTTCCTCTGGTTTTATCGTCAGAAGACATTGATATTATATCTGCCAAATTAATTTTGGTTTTATCATCATGTGACAACCCTTTATTCTTTCGAATCCACCATTTTAAAGTTTCGTTAGATGTCGTTTCACCACACGAAACCGGAACAGATCTATAATATATTTGTCCATTTTTACCTTCTTGCCCCAATACAGAATCTACATCCGTAAGTATAAGACACGGAATACCTAAAAACTCAATAAATGGAATAAACTTATAAGCATACGCACCACCGATTTCAATTAAAGTATAATATTGAGCTGGTAATTTATATTTCTGTGAACTAAAATCTCCTGACTTATCGCACTTATCTATCATATCAGGTATTAATAACCGTTCTGTTGCTCCTTCAACCAAAATTGCTTTATCCGCAAAAAACAAAAGAAGGCGTTATTTATAGAAATTTAAATTCATTTGCACAGGAGAATCCAGATAATAGTGATTTTATTAGGAAATATCTTACATTAACCAAATGTGATTTGTTTTTTGCGGATAAAGCAATTTTGGTTGAAGGAGCAACATGAGCAGAATGTGAAGTTAAAAGAGTCTGAATTCCTACAGAAGTAATTTTTCCAAGGAACGCTTCTAAATATTCCGCAAAAGCATGTTGCATCTGTGGATGCATATGAGATTCCGGTTCCTCAATAAAAAGTAATGGTATACAAGCATTTCCGCACTTTTCTATCTTCTTCGCAAATGCCGCAAGAAGAAACTCCATTTTAATTAGATTTTTATATCCCAATCCATTATATGCACTAGGAAGACATTCATTACTTGTACCTGCGGTGTATGAAAGCTGGGTTTGATTTTTTATCTGATCATCAATACTTAATTGAGTAGTAACTCCTAGTTGAAGTTCTTCTCCATTTGGATACCCAAACCCAACTGAATCATTTACAAGTGAACTTAAAATGCTATCACTTTGTTTCTGAACATTTTTATTTGCGTTCTCTACAATAGCACGCAACTCCTTGACTTTTTCTGCAACATTTGGATCCAGTTCTTCTTCATTCATTTCAAAAAATTCTGAAATAAGCGAAGAAAGAGAACTATTCTGTGTTCCGTCCTCTCCAAGGAGACGTTCTGCCGGAATAATATGAAATGGGAAAAGTTCTTCCAATTCTTTATGTTTCTTTATCTGTGTTTCCTTTGGATTTTTAGGATTCACTGCATAAATTACTAATTCAAAAAGTTTTGAAAAATTAGTACTGATAACATCCCGGGCCTCATCTGATGGTGCAAAAACACCATTTTGGTAATAGCTTTCTTCCAAAGTTTTTCATAACACTTTTTCATCTGGCTTTAAGCGAAATTCCACACGAATTAATGCAGTGGTAGTATCTATATCCACATCTATAATAAAAGGCGACAGTGCCCCTAAATTATCCTCTGAATCTTCTAAAGAATAATCTACAAGGAACTCTATAGATATTGGTTCTAATTGCTCGCATAACGATTCAAAAGAAATTTCTTTTGACATAAATGAAGCTATTATTTCATACAATGTTTTTCTTTTAACCAACGGATAGTCATCAAAGGAAAATGGACGTCCATTCAATACATTTTCTATACATGCCAAACATGATGTCTTAGCTGTATTATTTCGACCAACAATTAACGTAGTCTTAGCATCAACTTCTAATTCAGCATCTATAAGCAATCTGTAGTTTTTAATTTTTATTTTCGATATATACATATTTACATCCTTTCCAATGATACACACCGAATTAATTTGTGTACTATCTTTATCTTAAAATACTTTTTTATCAGAAGTATCCTGCCTCATATTTTTTTAATAACTTTCCCTCATAATATGTGGAAAATCACAAAAGAACATATTTCCATTGTGACTTTCCAGTATTACAGATCAATTTTGATATTCAATCAACTTCACTTCTCCAGCTAGAACCAGAGCAATCTCCTCATCCAATTTTTTGACCATTTTCTCATGAGTTGCAATTGTATTAAGGAAATTTAAAAGTTTCTTCATATCCTCCCGATTAAATTCACAATGAGTAAAATCATAAGAATTAAATTTTAACCATACTGACTTTATAACATCATATCCTGATATATTTAACCTCTGTAATGATAAGGGACATTTAATTCTTATTGTTTCTTTCCCATCCGTGAGCAATAATTGTTCATTTTCGGCATCAAATGGATGTGCAACATTCTTTAATTCAAATCCCACCGGCACTTCTTCCATAATTTGGTCATAATCATAGTTCAAAATATTCTCCGGAACATAGTCTACTTTTTCTAATTCGGCAATTTTTTCTCCAATTCGAGCAATTTTAAGAAAAATATCCTTATCAGCTACAACAGGGACTCTTGCTCGCTTATCTGACTGATTTACAGTAAAAAGTGCCCCTTCAAATTCATCGAGATAAACTTGCGAACATAATACTGCGTAGATATAAAACACCAGATCTCTAGCACTTTCATGCTCATTCTTTCCAAGCATCATCATAACCCTATGAAGAATATCAGCAGATATATTGGATAACATTTTTCCACTTTTTTTATCTGGATATTGATTCACATAAATGTGAGAGTTGCCACGCGTACACATATCATTATCTGGATAATACCAACAAAATGAAACAAACTGTGACAATGTAGGATTCAAATCTTTGGGAGCATGTGCCATAGCAAATCCAATTGTATCTTTATGATTATATGCACTTATTATTTCCGGTCTAAGACGTGTTCCTCCACCTCCGATATGGCTATATTTAACCAATAATTCTTTCCATAACAACACATTAGATGTAAAAAATGGCCGGAATGAATATGGCTTTATATTATCAGCAAGAGTCTGATCCATCACACTTCTGTTCTCGCATTCATTCAATGCATTTTCAAATGCCATTATTTTTTCAATTTTAGGTGGTTTATCCTGCTTTGCAAACCATGCACTTGCCTCTGTTGCTCCATTTATAGCTATATCGCGACTCCGTCTTTTTAACATAGGAGCCTTAACATGCGTAAACATTGCGGTTGGTGCAAGCTTTATTCCAGAACAGTGATTAATAAAAATTGCTGCTTGTTTTTTTTCTCCACTAACAGGCCAAAATTTTTTATACATTTCCGTATTAAATGGCTTTGCTGGAGAAAATGCGAATGTATCATTAGCAATATCATATGTGTCAAATCTCGATACAATTTTCTCAATACTCTCATTTAATAATTGTTCTTTATTTATTCGCATGCAATGTGAATAATCGCAATAATGAAGCTTTGTTATTGATGTATCATCTCCATATTTTCTCGTCAAAACAATAACTGCACGCCCTTGAAGTGTGTGAAATAAACTATCACTTCTGGCTCCTGTTCTTGCATCTGCATCTACAGATACAATCCATACATCAGAAAATATTTGT